>CAZKOL010000008.1:0-50071 GCA_964554375.1 uncultured Dehalococcoidales bacterium | reverse complement strand
AGCTGGTCGGCCCTGATTATCTCAGCGCCCGCCGCCCCCAGCTCCAGCGCCCTGCCGCGCAGCATCTCAAGGTCGGCTATCAGCTTTTTTGCCTTTACCTTGTGGGTTAATGGAATGGCTCCAGCCTTTTTTTTCTGCATGTTCGTTCACTCCCTCCGGTCTGCCGGTTGAACTGTTGCCTGATTATAGCCTGAAGGACGTGGTTGCGCTAAACTTTATGCTATATGGTGGGCAGATATGCCGAAGTGGCCTGACCTGGGGGCGGGCTTCAAACTGCTGAGCGAGGTGGACCTCAATACCATCCGGCGGCAGGCGGAGTCGCCCTTTCACCTGGCGGTTATGGGTGGAAGGGGCGAGGGCAAATCATTGCTGATCAACCAGTTACTCACGGGTCCGCGCTCGCAGACACCGGGACTCGTGCCGCCGATCCGGGAGTACGGCCTCGAAGGTGAAATGCCGGTGGCGGGTTGTACCCTTGCTTTGCTGATGGTCGGTACACCTGATGATGGCTGCGCCCGTGCACAGGACGTCATAAGGCAACTGATGTACGATAAAATTCCCGTTATCGTCTGTTATAACCAGCGTGACCCGGCGCAGGATGGCGGCATGGCGCCTGTTAGCGCGCAGGCCTGGCAGGGCGCGCAAACCCTGAATGTGGACCCCGGCGACCGTGAGGCACTGGCCCGGGTGCTGTTCCCGGCCATTCTGCGCGCCTGCCCCGGGCGGGAAGTTCAGCTTGCGCGTAACCTTCCCATGTTGAGGGAAGCTGTCTGCCGCAAGCTGATAGACGACACCTGCCTGGTAAACAGCACCTACAGCCTTGCTACCGGCCTGGCCGAGATCAACGTTTTCCTCGACCTGCCGCTCAACTTGGCTGACATCGTTATACTGACCAAGAACCAGGCTCTCATGGCTTACAAGATATCGCTCGCTATGGGATTGACAGGCGATTGGAAGGAGACCATACCCAAGTTGACTGCCGTGGTCGGCGGCGCCTTTCTCTGGAGGCAGGTGGCAAGGATGCTGGTAGGGCTCATTCCCGCATATGGCGTTGTTCCCAAGATAGCCGTGGCCTATGCGGGGACCTATACGGTCGGCCAGGCTATCTACCAGTGGTGCGCCAACGGTGAGAAGCTGAGGACGGAGAACCTCAGGTCAATTTATCTTTCAGCGCTCAGGCGCGGCCGGGAAACGGCTCAGGCCGTCATATCCCGGCGCAAGGCGCTACGGCACCCGCAGGCCGGATCGTAGCTTCAGTATGCAATCACTGCTGTCAGCGCGAGAGGAGTATCAAATGCGCCTGCGCGAGATCGAGGTGGAGATTATAACCACGATCAACACGATGACGAGGAACGCCGCGACGGCGCATATCCACAGGTAGATATTGCCGGCAAGAAGAGCGGCCAGGTTCAGTGTGCCGTTTTCTGAAGGGATGGGCGGCGCCTGCGCATCAGGTGTCGCCGGCTGGTTTAACGGTGGCGCCTGCGTGCTTTCCGGTGGGCCCGGTGGAGTGGGTTCTGGGACCTCGGGCTGTGTTGCCGGTGGTTCTGACGCGGGCAATGGTTGGGGCGCAGGGATAACCTCTTCGTATGAGGGGGAGGGCGCCGGCAGGCTGTAGCGTGGCGTAGGAGAAAGACAATCGCAGAAGGTCCACAGCCTTCCCGTGCCTGCCGTGTAATCATACGCCCTGTCGTCTATGGCCCACAGGTTGACGCCTGCTGAAAGTTTGAGTGATAGGGGTTCCCGGGTGAAAGCCACTCCTGCAGGTAATCCCGTGGTCAGCGAGTCCCATTCTATGACGGGAGGCCCCAGCGTTTCCGGGTACAGTGTCCTGTCGACGGCAGATCCGCCCGGGTCGGCGGCGGCGCCGTAGAGCGTGCCCATCTGGGCCAGTCCCCAAAAGCTGGAGGAGGGCGCCCCCATGATGTCCCAGTCACGGCTGGCGCCGATAAACCAGTAGTAGATATCGCTGTCAGCGCCATCGCTTGCGGCATATATCAACGCGACGTCCTGGAACCTGTAATCCACGATAGCGTGTATGCCGCCCGCGGAGGGTAAGGCCGCCGTAGCCGTAAATGGCCTGCCCCCGGTGGAGACGGCTACCCGGTTGTCGGAGCTGTCCCCTCCCACGACCACCACACCGGTGGGCGCGGCGAAAATCGTGTGCCCGGCGTACAGCGTGTTGGCCACCTTCTGCGACCACTGGGGCGCCGGCGAGGAGACGTTTGCCCGTCGCATATATGAACCGGAGAGTGTATACAGGTAGCGGGTGTTATCGATAGTGGTGACCGAGAAGTCGGTCACGTTCATGCCGGGCAACTGGGCCTTCCACGTCTGGCCCCCGTCCTGTGACTGGCGCAGGTCGTCGGTGCCCCGCGAGGCCATGAAGACGGCGCTGTCGTTCCCGTAGTTGCTCACGCGCAGTATGATATCGTTACTGGATGAGGGCAGGCAGAGCACCCTCTCCCACGACTTGCCCGTGGCCGACCCACCCGATCGCCAGATGCTGTCCAGCCCGGCGCCGGACTGGTTTATCGAGGCCAGGTAGATCGTGCCCGAGTCAGCCGATACGGCCACGTCCGAGAGCAGGCTAATCTGTGTATCTATCAGGCTGATCTGGTTCCATGTCCTCCCGTTGTCTTTGCTCACCGAGAAGGCCGATTCGTCCCGGGGCATGCCGTTGAGGTAGGCGCCCGGCCAGGCTGCCGGGCCGTTAAGCTGGGCTGAGCCGGTGCCGCAATAAGCGCGGCTGCCGTCGGGGGACCACATTAAAATGGCAATGCCGTAGCCGGATGTGCCGGCCCCGGTGGGTGGCTTGTCGGACTGGTACCAGCATGTGGTGGGACAGGACATGGGGGCGTCGGTGAACCAGGTCGGCACCGTGCCGCGCGCGGCGTCGCCTGTGACCGAGCCGGCCAGCAGCTTGCCGCTGGCATATGTGCCGAAATAGGCGATGCTGGAGATCCTCTGATTGGGCTGTGACCTCATGAGCTGGTAGACGACGGTGTTATCCAGTCTGAATATACCGGCGTTGCCGCCCGGTGCGTCTATGCTCAGGTAAGCCCGGCACGTCGCCGGCGCCTGTCCCGAGTAGTCGGCCGTGAGCTGCAGGCATCCGCTCACGACCTGGGCGGCCCCGGGCGAGCTTCCTGTCCCCCCCGCCGATATCTCCGGCGGGCTGCCGCTGTAAATCGATTCCCAGTTGGTGGTATTGGCGTTGAGGTCGTGGATACCGGCGTTGAAGTACGTGCCCGCTGCCGTGGAATAGAGCACGGCTATCGACGGGTCGGACCTGTAAGACGGGGGAAAACAGATGGAGAGCACGTCGCCGGCCATTCCCTGCGCGGCCCAGGCGCCTCCGATTCCGCCGGATTTGTATATGTATACGTCGCCTGACCCGCCGGAACGGGCGCCGGCCGCGATATCATATGCCCCGTAGAGGGGAGAGATGGCCAGCGCGCTGATGTCGCATGCAGCGGGGAAGGCCGTATCGTTCCAGGTCTGTCCTCCATCCAGCGAGACGTAAACCTGCCGCGGACGGTTGCCCGAGCTGGTTACCGCCGCGATAAACCTTGAGTTATCGGGAGCGATAGCTATGTTCCAGGCCGGAAGTTCGGCCCCGGAAGAAAGTAAATTGCCGCCGATCTCCAGCCAGCTCGCGCCGGCGTCGTCCGATCGGTAGATCTTGCTCTGTGAGGTATCCGAAGCGTAAAAAGTCCGGCCGTCCCTGGACATGGCCAGGAAGTCGATCTCGCTCGGGCTGGCCAGGGTGTTGAACTGGCTGCTCGGCGTATCGACAGTGCTCCAGAGCACGCGGCCGGCCTGCGCGGGCCGGGGCGTGAGGCAGACAGCCAGTATCACAGCCAGTATCAGGACTGCCATCGCCGGCCGTTTACCGCTTTTTGGGGGATAAAATGCCATCATACTGATGATTATAGAACGTTTCAAACTGCCGCGCAGTTTATACCGGCTCAGGCCGGCAACTGGTCGGGGGGTATGATCTGCGAAGCCGGTATATTGATCTCCGGCATGCCGTCGGTGTAATGAGGTATCGGCGGTTTCAGCGGCTGCTTGGGACCGTAGTTGCGATCCTCGCTGATAATGTCCAGGACGCTGTAAACGATCTCAGTGGCGCCTTTGTGGGTGCCCTTGTGTCCCAGGGGCAGCTTGCAGATGTGCAGCTCCCACTCGTTGTACGACTCGCGCGTCCAGGTGACGGTGCGCCCGCCTGCCATGGCTGCGCTCTTCTTGTCGCCCGGCGTCACCATGATGGGCTTGATGGCGGCGTTCTTCCACTGCGTGACCACCGTGCGCAGCAGCTTCTTGGAGGTTGATCCGCATTCCTCTACGGTCGAAGCGTTCTCCGCCGTGGAGTCAACGGCGCCGGCGAAATCGGGGGAGGGCAGGCCCTTCTTCTCGATCATCGTGGGCATCTCGGCAAGCTCCGGCGTCGACGGCAGCTCCCGTCCCTGGGATAACTCATCCTCGTATTTTTGCAGCAGCTCGCCGAATTTCTCCATGAGCTGCTCGCGCGTGTTCTGCGGTCCCTTCCTGAGCCCCTCTCCGATCATGACCACAGTGGTCTGGGGAGGTATGGCCTGCGGGGGTGGCTGCAGAGGTGGCATGGGCGCCGGGGGATAGGGAGGATAATAAACAGGCGGTGGTTGAGGTGGTGGGGGGGGCTGTATCTGTGTGGCGTAGGGGACCGGCTCCTGGCCGCGGCTGTGCCGGGTCAGGGCGTAGAGGCCGTAGATCAGGCCGGCGATCACCAGCGCGGCAATGGGTATGGTAACTGCCGGGGTAGAGTAGTCGGGGTCCCACTGCACTGAGACGGTCTTGGGACCCTCCACCAGCACCGAGCCCGAGGTTAGCAGCGCCTTGTATTTCCCGCCGAAGAAGCCGGCGATGCCGGGCATGGCCACCTCCTCCGGGGCCACGCTCCACTTGGCGATGGCGCCTGCCCTCTGCCATCCTTCTCCCGTGGCGTTGCCGTATTTTGAGTCCACCGTCAGCCTGTAATACAGGTCGTAGGTGGCAAGATACTTGCCGGATGACGTGACCATGGTGTTGAGTGTGGACGAGCTGATCTTTTCCCCGGCCGGCGTCAGCCAGTGGGCGAACTTGTACTGCGATTCAGCGTCCCGGGAAACCTCCTGGGGCGCGCTGATGTTGAGCGGCCTGCCCTCGCGGTACCAGCCGGCGCCTGTCACCGAGGTGATGCCTGATGGATCGCTCTTGATCTCGATATCGTATTCAGGATAATAAGTGAACTGCACCTGGTTGATGCCCGCGCTGACGGTGGACGAGCTGGATTCCGCCTTGTAGCGGATATCGGTCCGTCCGGTCGGCTCTACGATGTTATCCACCGATACGGTGGATGACGCGTCGGGATCCAGGCCGGTCACCTTGTACGATTCGCCTCCCCGCAGTGTGGCGCGGGGGACATTGTCCACGTATACGCGGGTCTGGCCCTCCTCCAGCCCGGAGGATATGCTCACGGTCAGGTCGTAGCTGCCCTTCTCCACGGTCAGGGAGAAGCTCTGCTGGGCCGTGGTCGTTCCCGCCGTGGCCGTGACGGTGAATGAATAGCCGCCCGCCGTGCCGCGGGCCGGCGCGCCGGATATCTGGCCGTTGTTAAAGGAGAGACCGGACGGCAACGAGCCGCTGGTGAGCGCGTAGGTGATCGTGCCCACGCCGCCCGTGGCCACGATGCTGGCCGAATATGCCTGCCCCACTGCGGCTGAGGATATGCTGGTTGTGGAGAAAACCAGTGCGGGTGTGGCGATGATGATTATGAAACTGGCGGTGGAGCTGCCCCAGGTGGCGTCGGTGACGCTCACGTCCACTGCAAAGGTTCCGGGTGTCGAGGGTGTCCCGATAATGGTCCTGCCGGAGGCTATTAATCCCGGCGGTGTGCCGGATATTGACCACACCGCCGCCGCGCATGTCGTGCCGTTGCAGGTGGCCGAGAAGCTGGTGCTGTAGGACGTGCCTACCACCCCGCTGGGTGGTGAGCCGGAGATAATGGGCGCCGCCGCCTCCACACTGCCGTGAATCAATCCGGCAGAAAGACAGACCAAAACAAGGGCTGCGGCCAGCCACCTGAGGGTGGCGGTAAGCGTCTGCCTGTAGCTGTTCACTCGATCTTAATCCGTATGGCCGGGGACGTTTCTATTTGTATTATAATGGCAATTCATATCGTTGTCGATTTCATCGCGTACGTTGCCGTGACATCTGCCGCTGCAACCGATTATGGACGACAACTGTTAAGGGATTATTAAGAGGCGGGCTATTTGAGCTTGAGCGGCAGTCCTGCCGTCATGAGTACGACCTCGCCGGCCGCCCCGGCCAGCCGCTGGTTGGCCTTGCCCAGGGTGTCGCGGTATACCCGCGCCAGCCTGTTATCCGGAACGATGCCGCTGCCGACCTCGTTGGAGACCAGTATGAAGCTGCAGCGCGATCGATGCATCAGGCCGATCAGGCCGTCCAGTTCGGCATCAATAGCCTTTTCGGCAGCTTTATAATCCATAGTATCACCCGTGCAGTTGGCGACCAGCAGTGTTATGCAGTCTACTATGACCGTGTCGTATTTTCCGACTTCACCTGCGAGGGCTGCTGCCAGGCCGTCCCTGAGCTCCAGCGTATCCCAGCCGGGCGGGCGCGATTGCCTGTGCGCGTGAATGCGCTCCCGCATCTCCTCGTCCAGCGGCTGGGCCGTTGCGCAGAAGAGCACCCTGCCGCCCCTGTCCGCGGCCGTCTGCTGAGCGTACGAGCTCTTGCCGCTGCGCGCCCCTCCCAGTATCAGTACGATTCTCTTATCCACAGTCATAACCAATCAAAACGGAAAGGGGATTTTAAACAGGTTGTATCCGGATATATAGGGCAGCAACCGCATAAAAGCCGTGCTTAAGATCAGACTGATCACCTCACCCGCCTCGATGAGGGCGCCGCAGCAGTCGCCCGTCAGGCCTCCGAAGAGGCGCCTGAAGATCAGCCCCAGGCAGTACAACAGCCCGAACAGCCCGGCCATGATCAGCGGGCCGATGATCAGCCCGTTAAACAGAGTGGCGGCGGCAAGCGCGATGGCCGTCGCCCCGATAAATCCACTCCAGCCGGCGCCGCCCTTGAAGGCCGCGAAGGACCCGCTGTCCTTAGCTGCCGGGAAAAGCAATACCAGGCCCGTGACGGCCCAGCGGCTGAGCAGGGGAAAGGTAAGCAGGGCGGACAGCCCTAAAACCGCTGAAAGGCATACGTACTTGGTGAGCAGCAGCAGGCAGGCGGCCGTCACGCCGAAAGCGCCCACGCGCGTGTCTGCCATGATCTCCAGCCGCTGGACCCTGGTCTTGCCCGCCACCAGGGCGTCACAGGTATCCATGAGGCCGTCGATATGATGAGCTCCCGTAATGACGGCCAGCGCGGCCACCAGCAGGATACCAATCACCTGTGAAGGCAATGCAGCGCGGAACAGTATATAGAGCAGGGCCAGCAGCAGGCCGATGACCAGCCCGGCCAGGGGGAAATATAGCATGGAACGCCCGGTCAGCCGCATCTCCTCGTCTGCGGCGGATCCTTCAGGCAGGATGAGCACCGTCTTCATTTCGCTTGGGCCGTGTCCGGTGCTTTGCCCGGAGGACGGCGTCGCCAGCCGTGTATGGCCGCCGGCATCGCCGTATTCTGAGGCCGGCGCCGGCAGTATGGTCAGGAACCGCAGGACGGCCCGGAAGCTCAAGGCGTGACCTCCCCGGGGATATCGGACACCCCTGCCCCTTCGAAGGTGGCCATATCCCGCATCAGGTTGATCGAACACTCCGCCAGAAATATGCCCAGCGCCGCCCCGGTGCCTTCGCCCAGGCGCAGGTCGAGCTCCAGCAGCGGCCTCAACCCCAGGTGACTCAGGCAAGCGGCGTGTCCCCGCTCCGCCGACAGGTGGGCGGCGATCATATATTTCACGGCCTGCGGGCAGATGCCCGCCGCTATCAATGCCGCTGCGCCCGAGATAAAACCGTCGATGACAACGGGGATGCGGTTGGCCGCCCCTGCTATCATGGCCCCGGCCAGCCCTCCGATCTCGAAGCCACCCACCTTCTCCAGCACTCCTATGGCGTCGGAGGGGTCGGGCCTGTTGACCGCCAGGGCCTGTTCGACGATGTTGATCTTGTGCTCCAGTTGCTCGTCGCCGATGCCGGCGCCGCGTCCCGTCACCTCCCGGGCCGTTTTACCCGTCATGGCCGCCGTGATGGCGCTGGCCGATGTAGTGTTGCCTATGCCCATATCGCCGGCGCCGAAGATATCAAGTCCCGCCGCCAGCTCGTTTTCCATGATCTCCGCGCCCGCCAGCAGAGCGTCTATTGCCTGTTCCCGGCTCATGGCCGGGCCGGCGCTCATATCGCCGGTGCCGAAGTCGATCATTTTACAGACGATTCCCTGGTATGAAGGCAGCCCTCCGTTTACCCCCATATCCACGATGACCACACGCGCCCCGGCCATGCGGGACAGTACGTTGATGGCGGCGCCCCCCGCCGCGAAGTTGAGGGCCATCTGGCGGGTAACCTCCTGCGGGTAGAGGCTGACGCCGCGGGCGGTTACGCCGTGGTCGGCGGCCATAACAATGATCACCTTATGATTGATCCGCGGGACAGCCTCACCGCGTATTCCGGCGATCTGCGCCGCCAGTTCCTCCAGCGCGCCCAGGCTGCCGCGCGGCTTGGTCAGGCTATTTAACCTGCGCCTGGCCGCCTCCCGGGACGCAGCGTCAGGGGACCCCACGCGGCCGACCAGCCGTTCCAATTTAACTGCAGCATTAATTCCAGCGCTCATATCTGCTCTTTCGGGCGCGCCTGAAGGTACGCCCCTGCATCCAAACGTTGCATGACCATTAATATTCGATCCCCTTGCGCTGGCGCACCCCTTCCGCAAAGGGGTGCTTGATCATGAGCATCTCGGTCACCAGGTCGGCGCGCCTCACCACCTCCTGCGGGGCCTTGCGTCCCGTGAGTATGAGCTCCACGTTGGCCGGCTTCATTTTTATCAGGTCGAGTATCTGCGGCAGGCTGACAAAGCCCCGCCAGTGGGCGATGAATATCTCGTCCAGCACCACCATGTCATATTTCCCCCCGCTCAGCGCACTCAAGGCGAATTCATAGGCCTGGCGGGTTTCCTGCAGCAGTTCCTCCTCTCCCTTCCTGAAAAGGTCGCCCTTGCCGAACTGGATGATCTCGAAGGATTTGTATTTATCCGTGAAGAAATGCTCTCCCCCGGGCTGGGTCTTGAGGAACTGGATGAAGATCACCCTCAGGCCCTGCGCGCAGGCCCTCAGCGCCTGCCCCAGCGCGGCCGTTGTCTTGCCCTTGCCGTCGCCCGTGTAAACCTGTACCAGCCCTTTAAAATCCTGTTCAGACATATCTTGCTCCGCGATTATATTTTACAGCATGGGCGTCATCCCGATTTCCCGGATAGCATTGAAATAGCCTTAATCAGCTTGCGACAGTCCCCCATACGGCGCGGCGAAATGCGCACGTAGGCCGGCAGACCGAAGGACGAGCAGTCACGCACCAGGCACCCCCGGGCGAGCAGACGGCTTTTGAAGGCGGCGGCATCTCCGACCTTCATGAGGAAGAAATGGGTGTCCGATGGAATAGTTTTGTATCCCATCTTCAGTAGTTGGTTCACCAGGTAACTTTTGCATTTTTGCATCTTGATATTACACTGCCGGATATAGCCGCTGCAGCCCGCAGCCGCTGTGCCGGCCTGCTGAGCGGGGGAGCTTACGTTCCAGGGTGGACGTACCTTCTCCAGACTATTGATTATCTCCCTGCAGGCCAGGCCGTAGCCCAGGCGCAGGCCTGCCAGGGCGTAGTCCTTGGTCATTGACCGGATGACCAGGACGTTGGGCTCGTCTATCAGGTCGTGTACATCGCCGCGCTCCCCGGTGAACGCCATATATGCCTCGTCCAGGGCTATCAGTGTATCGGGGAAGCGATTCACCAGACGGCGCACGTCCTTCAGCGGGAGCATCTGCCCGGTGGGGTTATTGGGGTTGCACAGGAAGACGGCCCTGGTATTGTACCTGCCTGCAAAGGAAATGAAATCGTCGATGCTCAACCGGAAGTCCCGGTCCTCGCGCAGGTGATATTTGACCACCGCGGCCCCGGCCAGGCAGCCGGCCAGCTCGTATTCACCGTAAGTCGGTGATGGGATGGCGACCTTATCGTCCGCCGCCAGGTAGGCCAGTGCGGCCAGCCTGATGATCTCGGTCGAGCCGCTTCCGGCTATCACGTTTCCGGCGTTTATGCCCAGCTTTTCAGCCAGTGACTGCGCCAGTTCGCTTGAACGGTGGTCAGGGTAGGTTGAGATATCCGTTTTTCGCAGGGCGCGGCGTACCCCGGGTGGTGGTCCATAGGGATTGCAGCAGGCGCTGAAATCCAGCGCGCCGCCGGCCTCCTTCAGACCGGTGTAGCCGGCGCCCCCGTGTTCAACGGCGGATAGGACCCCGACGTGGGGGTTAACGCGCAAGGCCAATCAGCGCCTCCACAACAGCGATGATTATTCCCCACATGCCCGCTGAAGTCAGCATCACGGCTTGCGATTGCGTCACCGCCGCCACCGACAGTCTGGCGCTGCCGCCGGTCAACGTATATGCGCCGCTTTTTTCCAGCTCGATGCCCAGGGAACCCGCCATGGCGCACATGGTCCAGCCTGCATTGGGGCTGCTTGTCCTGCCGTGCTGTGCCAGCAGCGTCCGCCAGCTTCCGGCAACGTCGGCCCGGCATACGCCCGACGCGGCTACGATCAGCAGGGCGCTCAGCCGGGAGGGGATGAAATTGAGAACGTCGTCCAGGCGGGCGGCGAACTTGCCCGTATATTCCCAGCGGCCGCGGTACCCGATCATGGCATCGAAGGTATTTACAATGCGGTAGACCACGGCCCCCGGCAGCCCGAAGATGGCGAAATAGAAAAGCGGCGCGATGAAGCTGTCGCAGAGGTTTTCCGCGCAGGACTCGACGGCCGCCGATATGAGCTGCTCCCCCGTTAAACGGGAGGTGTCGCGGCTGACCAGCGCCCGGGCCTTCAGCCTGGCCCCCGCCGGGTCGCCGCGGCGCAGGCACAGCTTCACCTCTTCCACTGCCTGCCGCAGCCCCCTCAGCGCGAAGGTACTTTTCAGCAGGTATGCCGATAGTATTATATAAATGATCTGGTTGAGGACGGACAGGTACGCCAGGCCGAAGCAAAGCGGTACGGTTACGATGGCGCAGGTCGATACGACCATGGCTGTGCCGTAGAGGAATTGCCGCCGCGGCCCCGCTGACGGCTCGAATTTGAGCTCCAGCGAGATGAGCTTGCCCAGCCAGGCCACGGGATGCCGGGGATTGGGCGGCTCGCCCGCCAGCGCATCCAGCAGCAGCGCCCCGCACAGTATATACAGGCCGGAAAGCTCCATGCCTATCCGGCCTCCGCCTTGTTGGACGATGTGACCAGCGCCGTGGGCAGCCCGTTGACCGGGTGAGCGAAGATAGTGACGTCGATGCTGAAGACTGCCTTGAGGGTGGGCGGATCGATAACGTCCTGCGGCCTGCCCTCTTTATAGATTGCGCCGTTCCTGAGCGCGATGATGCGGTCGCCGTACTGCGAGGCCAGGTTGACGTCGTGCAGGGCCGACACGATGCTCAGCCCCTTGTCACGGCAGAGCCTTTTGAGGAAATCCAGCATGCCGGCCTGGTAATTTATATCGAGGTTGGCGGTGGGCTCGTCCAGCAGCAGTATCCCGGCCTCCTGCGCCAGAGAGCGGGCGATGAGCACCCGCTGCCGCTCGCCGCCGGACAGCTCGTTGACGCGACGGCCGGCCAGCCGGCCGGTCTCCGTGGCCTCCATGGCATGGGCCGCAGCCAGTATATCGCTGCTGCTCTCGTACCTTAGCAGACCCAGGTGCGGCGTGCGTCCCAGCAGCACGATCTCCATGGCCGTGAAAAGCTCGGGCAGGAAGGCGCCCTGCGGAACCAGCGCGACATTGCGTGCGATATATGTGCGGCTGCTGCCGCTTATGGACCGGCCGTCCAGTTGTACCGACCCGCTGAACGGCTTCAACAGTCCGCACATGCCTTTCAGCAGCGTGCTTTTGCCCGAGCCGTTGGGCCCTATTACAGCTAAGAATTCGCCGGGCCGTGTCTCCAGCGAAATGCCCTGCAGCACCGGCCTCTGACCGTACCTGAAGCCTGCCCCGGCCAGGGAAATGACCGGCATCAGAACACCGCCTTTTTTTTCTGATTAAGCAGGTAGAGGAAGAAAGGGGCGCCGATGATGGCCGTGATGATGCCCACCGGCACCTCGGCCGGGGCCAGGATGGTCCTGGCGGCCGTGTCGGCCAGTATCAGGAAGGCCGCCCCGCCCAGCAGGGACATGGGCAGCAGCAGGCGGTAGTCCGGCCCGCAGATCATCCTCACGGCGTGGGGGATGATGATGCCGACGAAGCCGATGGCGCCGCAGAAGCACACAGCCGCGGCCGTGGCCAGCGTGGCCGCCACTAAAATAATTATCTTGGTACGCTCGACGTTGATGCCGAGCTGCTCGGCCTGCTCCTCATCCAGTTGCATCACGTTGAGCGGTCGCGCCGCAAGCAGCAGTACGGCCGCGCCGGCGCATATATAAGGTGTCATCACGCCCACCCGCCACCAGTCCGCCAGGGCGAAGGTTCCCAGCAGCCAGAACACGATGCCGTGCACCCTGTCGCCCGAGATGATGATGAAGTAGGAAGTGATCGAGGCTAAAAATGCCCCTATTGCCACGCCGCCCAATATGAGGGTGGTGACGGGCAGCGTGCGTCCCGTTCTTGCTATGGAGTAGACCGCTGCCACGCTGAATATGGCGCCCGCGAAGGCCAGCACGGGTATCAGCGCAGCCGGCACGGCGGACGGCAGCAGGAAACCGCAGACGGCCCCCAGCGCCGCCCCCTGCGAGATGC
Organism: uncultured Dehalococcoidales bacterium; assembly: GCA_964554375.1. GTDB lineage: Bacteria > Chloroflexota > Dehalococcoidia > GIF9 > UBA5629 > CAIMUM01. The sequence continues at coordinate 37,116 of CAZKOL010000008.1, read as the reverse complement.
CCGTCAGGTAAGGGTCGGCCAGCGGGTTGCGGAACATGCCCTGGTAGGCCGCGCCGGCCACCGCCAGCGCAGCGCCGGTAAGGCCGGCCATCAAGATGCGGGGCAGGCGTATATCCCAGATAATCGTATTTAAAGCGGCGGAGTAGCTGTCGGCCTGTCCGGGCGCAAACAGCCCCGCCCGCAAAATGGCGACGATATCCTGCAAGGGGATGGCGGTGCTGCCGGCCGTGACCGCCCACAGGGCCACGGCGGCCAGAGCCAGGGCCGCCAGCGCCAGAGACATCCTGCCGCGGCGCACCCTGGCATGGTGCAGGTCCAGTTCGCTTTTTAGTGCTGTATCCATCGCCGGATTATTTTTTCACGGGTGCAATTCATTGCGCGGGTTTGCTGAACAGGTCCGGGTGCAGGAAGGAGGCGGCTTGTTCCAGTGCCGATATACAGCGCGGGCTGTGGCGGTAGATCAGGTCTCCCTCGATCTGGTAAACGCGGCCGTTTTTAACGGCGGAGGTGTTGCTCAAGCGCGGGTCGGTGGTGATGAAGTCACACAGCGGGTCCCCGGCGCTGCCCATGCTGGTGGGCACGATAATGACCTGGGGGTCCGCGCTGATTATAGACTCCAGGTTCATGGAGCCGAAGTCGTCGATTTCAGACGCGATATTGGTCCCGCCGGCCAGGCGGATGACGTCGTCGATCAGTGTGGCGCCGCCTGCCACCATCAGCGGGTTGTTCCAGACCATGAGCAGCGTGCGCGGGCGCTGGCCGGGTGTCAGCGCGGCGGTTATCGCTGTCACGGCGTCCACGCGTTGCTGCAGGGAGACGGCCAGTTCAGCCGCGGCCTGGTCGGCGCCGGCCAGGCTGCCGGTCAGCCTGATGTCTTTAATCACGCCCTCAACCGTTTTAGGATAGAGGGAGACCACGCGGAAGCCCATCTTTTGCAGTTGCGGGGTTATGCTCTTGTTGTGTATGCCCGAGGCCAGCACCAGGTCCGGCCTGAGCCCCACCGCTTTCTCGATGTCCACAGTGCTGAAACCACCCACCCGTGGCTTGTCCGCCGCGGCCGGCGGGTAGTTACAGAACTCCGTAACGCCCACCAATTTATCCTGCAGCCCCAGGGCGTAGACTATCTCGGTATTGGCGGGGGCCAGGGAGATGATGCGCTCAGCGGGAGGCGCCGGCAGTATGGCATTGCCCGAGTCGTCGGTCAGGTCAGCTGCAGGAGTGGCCGGGGCAGCGCAGGCGCAGAGGAACAGAAGGGCGGCCAGCGCCGCTGAAAAAAGTGATTTGCCCCGCGTGTCTTTCATATGTCACCCCCGTATAAAATAAAACCCCCTGCTCGCGCGGGCAGGGGGACCGTTAATAAATAACAAATCCCGCCTCCTTGCTCCGCGGAGGCAGCTTATCAGCAGGGAGGCGTTCTGACTTTAACAGTAGGCGGGACTGTACCGGTATTGCGCCGGTTTGCACTCCGTTTAAGCCCGCGGTCACCCGCGGGCGCCCTGCTTCAAATATTCAGTTGGACTAAAGCATATCCGGTTATTTGTATGATGTCAAAATTTCTCCGGCTAACGGGAGGTGCATTTGACATATGCCTAAATATTGCTATATTATGTGCTAATAGGAGGTGCATAATGCGCTCTACAATAGACATAGACGGTGATTTGCTGGAGGAGGCCAGAGGATTAACCGGCGCAAAGACCAAGAAAGATGTGATCGATATTTCACTCAGAGAGCTGGTAGGGAAGAAGCGGCGGGAGCATCTGGCGGCCATGTTCGGCAGTACTCCCCTGGATATGAGCCCGGATGACCTGGAGAAAATGAGGGAAGATGAAGCCTGACAGGTATCTTGTAGATACTTCTATCTGGGTGCGTTATTTTAACGGCGACAATAGTCTGGAAGACAGGATCAAGTCAATTATTCTGAAGGACAAGGTTTTGACTACAGGGGTGATTATTTTTGAGACCTTGCGCGGAGCGAGGTCAGTGGCCGATTACAATCAGTTGTATCTCGACTTCAAGGCATTGCCGTTGCTTGAACTTGATGCAGCGGTCTGGGAAGAGAGTTATCACATAGGATTCAAGCTGAGAAAAGCCGGGGTTGTCGTACCTCTGGCAGATATTCTCATAGCATCGATTGCCATCCGGCATCGAAGTCCCTTATTGCACCGGGACAAAAACTTTACCCTGATAGCTAAAAACACCAAACTTGATCAAGAACAGATATAGCTGTCAGTAAAGACTTTGGAAATACGTGAGTTCAAACATCGGCTTCTTGATATCGCATAAAACAGGCAGGTCTTACCCGGGAAGATTTTATTAAGCTGTTATGAAAATCATCCTTGTCGCCGCCGCCCGCCCCAACTTCATGAAGATAGCCCCGCTTATACGGGCCATCCTAAAACATAACTAATCGCTATTCACTAATCTGCTATAATACGCTCATGGATCATGCTGCGCTGGCCTTCAAAAGGCAGGAATACCGGGAGTTACTACGGCGCTCGGCAGGCGGGATAGCGGCCAAACTTGCAACGCTCGACGTAGAGAAAATCAGCCTGTTCGGTTCATATGCGCGTGGCAGGGCCGATCTGTTTACCGACCTGGACGTGCTGGTAATCATGAACACGGATAAACCCTTTATTGAGAGGGCAGGGGAAATCCACAGCCTGCTGTCCCTTCCCGTGGATGTGGATGTTCTTTGTTATACGCCGCAAGAATTTGGAAGGATGTGTGACACCCCCTTTATAAAAAAGATACTGGAAGACGAGGTAGTTTTATATGAGAAAAAACCCGGTTGAGGAGGGGAAAAGATGGCTTGCCCAGGCGGAAGAGGACCTCAAATGGGCCAAGGACTTAGCAGAGAGGGGTGGTTATCACATCAGTTGCTTTCTTGCGCAGCAGATCGGGGAAAAGGCTTTGAAAGCGTTTCTATATGCGATGGGAGAGGAAATAGTATTAGGGCACTCTGTGGAAAGGCTATGCAGCGCGGCCGCCGTATTCGATAAGGAGTTCGCCGAGAAGGTAAAAACCTGGTCCATACTTGACGGCTATTATGTGAGCACAAGGTATCCCAATGGCCTGCCAGATGGCATCCCGGCCAATGTGTATACGTCCCGCGCCGCCGTCGAAGCATGTGGTATAGCCGAAGATGTTGTAAATATTGTCAGGCAAAAGGTAAGCTCTCTGCAATAATCTGCGCCCCGTGAGTTCGAACATCGGCTTCTTGATATCACATAAAACAGGGGTCTATAATCTACTTCAGGTTAGTGCTTTATGGCGTTTAAGAAGATACCGTCCTGGGCCGTGGTGCTTTTACTGTTACTGATTATCGTAGCAGTGGCTTTCTGGCTGCGGGTCGCGCTTCCCTATAACCAGGTGTTTGTCGGGGACTGGGTGAAGATGACGGGCGTGGATGCCTACTACTACATGCGCCTGGTGGATAACCTGATGAGGCACTTCCCGCAGTTGACACAGTTTGATCCATATCTGCAGTATCCAGGCGGCGCGGTGACCGGGATCCAGCCTGATTTCTTCGCCTATTTCATGGGCGGCATCATCTGGCTGGTGAGCCTGGGAAATGCCGGCCAGCATACTGTAGATGTGATATCGGTGTATATTCCGCCTGTGCTGGCGGTATTGACCATACTGGTCGTATTTTTTATCGGGGTGTTGCTGGGCGGCAAGTGGCTGGGGCTGCTGTCCGCCGGGCTGCTGGCGATCATGCCCGGAGAGTTCCTCAGCAGGTCGCTGCTCGGGTATACCGACCATCACGTCGCCGAGGTGATGTTCTCCACCGGCATCATGCTGTTCGTTTTCCTGGCGGTGAGAGTGGGACAGGGAAAGCGGATGGCTGAGATGTTAAAGGCAGGCTGGCAGGGCATAGGGAAAATGGTGTTATTCAGCATCCTGGCCGGGATTTTTATGGGCCTGTACATGTTGACCTGGGCCGGCGCGCTGCTGTTCGCCCTGATCATCTTTGTATTTATCGTAGCGCAGACTATTATAGACCATCTGTATGGCCGGCCGGCCGATTATCTCGGCGTCCTGGGTGTTTGCCTGTTCGGGACGGCCCTGGCCCTGTACCTGCCGTGGATGTGGGGCACGATGACGGTAGTGGCGCTTGCCGCAGGCCTGCTGGTATTCATCCTGTTGCCGGTTATCTCGGGATGGATGAGAAGCCGCGAGATGAAGCCCATTATCTACCCGCTTGTGATAGCGGGGTTGGCCGTGCTGGGCGCAGGCCTGCTGGCGCTGGTCAGCCCGTCGACGCTGCAGTCTATGTCCGGCGGTCTGGCCGTTATGTTCATCTGGCCAATCGGGACCACCGTGATGGAGATGCAGCCGCTGCTGATACAGCAGGGCCAATTCACCTTTGCGGTGGCCGTCGGCAACTATATGCTGGGCTTTTTCCTCAGCCTGATATGCATGGCAATACTGCTCTACCAGGTGATAAAGGGGAGGCAGCCGGATAAAGCGCTGCTTTTGATCTGGAGTGTAATAATACTGCTCTCAGCCCTGGCCATGAGGCGTTTCGCCTACTATTTCGCGGTCAACGTGGCGCTGCTCGCGGGCTATCTCTGCTGGATGCCGATCAGCGCATTACTCAGGAAGAAGGAGGTGTCAACTGCGGCAGCCGTCCCCATGAAGGTTTCGGCTAAAAGTAAAAAACGGGCGGCAAAGATGGCGCGTCAGGCAAAGCCGGCAAAGCGGGCCTCCATGCGGGGCAACATCGCAGTTGCATTGCTGCTGGTTGCCATAGCGCTGCTGGTGTACTACCCCAACATCGGGCCGATGCCGGATGGGCAGAGGCCCTCCGTCGACCTGGCTACGCGGCCTTTGTTTGCTCCCTCAAATGCCTGGTGCGAGGCTGCGGACTGGCTGCGGACAAATACCCCGGAGCCGTTTGGCAAAGCGGATAATTACTACGGTTTATTCAAGCCCGTTAACCAGCAGGGAGGTTTTGAATATCCCGCCGGCGCCTACGGGACATTGGCCTGGTGGGATTACGGCTACTGGATCGCCAGGATAGGTCAGCGGCCCCCGGCTACCAACCCGGGGACCGGTCAATTCGGGTCAGCCTACTTTTTCACTGCCCAGGATGGTCCGTCAGCCGCGCGGACGATAAATACATATGGTACACGCTACGTTATCGTGGATAACGAGATCGCAGCCTATGATCGCAAATTCCATGCGCTGGCCACTTTAAGCAACTCAGACTACTCGAAGTTCTACGACATATTTTTAACCAAGCAGAATAACCAGTATGTGCCGTCACTTCTTTTTTACCCGGAGTATTACCGCAGCATGGTTTCCAGGTTATATAACTTCGACGGCAAAGCTGTAGTGCCGGAAAGCGTGAATGTTATCGCATTCAGAGAATTTACGGCGCAGGAAGGCGGCCAGTACAAAGAGATCATCGAAAACAGGAAATTCACATCCTATGAGGCGGCACAGAAGTTCATCAGTGGTAACAGCGGCAAGAATTACATTATAGCCGGGGAGGACCCTAATAAAAGCCCTGTGCCGCTGGACGAGTTGAAAGACTTCGGGCTTGTTTTCAGTTCAAACCAGAAGGTGTCTATGGGCTCAAAATCCCAGCCGAACATCAAGATATTTGAATATAAGAAAGACGTAATCCCGCTGGCGGGCGACTGGAACGGTGATAAAAAGTCAAAGCCCGCTTTGTGGCAGTCCGACGGGTATTTTGCCATCGATAAAGACGGCGACGGCCGGCTGGTTGAATTGGGACCTTTTGGTTATTCGACCGATGTGCCGCTGGCGGGCGACTGGAACGGCGACGGCAAAGATGAGATCGGCGTATACCGGCCGTCTGATTACTGTTTTTACCTTGACTACAATGGAGACGGCCTGTGGAATCCGGAAAAAGGAGACAGTAGGATCGGGCCTTACGGATTCGCCTACGATGGCCTGCCGGTCACAGGGGATTGGAATGGCGATGGGAAGGATGAAGTTGGCCTCTGGCACCACGACCTTTACGCGCGGGACTGCTACTTTTACCTGGATACAGGCGATGGGCAATGGGGCCCCGGTGGCAAAGCTGCTAAGTTCGGTCCCTACGGCAAGATCGGCGATGTGCCGTTATCCGGCGACTGGAACGGCGACGGCAGGGATGAGTTGGCCATATGGGAGCCTGCCAGCCGCTATTTTTACCTGGATATGGACCATGACGGCATATGGGATGCCGCTAAAGGCGACCTGAAGCTGGGGCCGTACGGCGAAAGCTACGATACGCCCGTCAGGGGCAAATGGGATAGCGGCAATAAAGACCTGGTGGGCGTCTGGGATCCGTATACCCGGCTTTTCCACTTGAATACTGGTGGGGGTGGGAAGTGGGATGACGATGCCGGTAATTTAACATACAGGATATCGGAAGGGAATTAGATGCGAGCACAAAAGAAATATAAAAAGTCAGGCGAAATCAAACGTATACTTAATGAGTCGATTTCAGTTAGTAAAGCCATTATTGAAAACCGAGTGGGGGAGATTGATAGCGTAGCTCAACTGGTTGTCAGGACGTACAGATTTGGCGGGAAGGTATTATTGCTTGGAAACGGTGGCAGTGCGGCGGATGCGCAGCACATTGCAGCAGAATTGGTGGGCAAATTTGCTTTAAAACGGCGGGCATTCCCTGCCATTGCGTTGACGACAAATTCGTCTATATTGACTGCAGTAGCCAATGACTATGGCTACAGGAACGTTTTTAGCCGGCAGGTCGAAGCTTTTGCAGGTGATAAGGACCTTGTTATCGCAATTTCCACCAGCGGGGATTCAGCAAATGTGATAAAGGCGATTAAGACAGCTCGATTATTGGGAGCGCAAACAGTATGCTTAACCGGAGGAGATGGCGGCAGATTAGCAGCAGCAGTTGATGTTGCATTAATAGTTCCATCGGATTGTACGCCCAGGATCCAGGAGGCTCATATATTGATCGGGCATATAATATGTGAATTGGTGGAAAAGGAATTGGTCAGCGATGCTTGATTAATGTGATAATGAAATTACCATGCAAAAGGCAGTTTTCCTGGATCGTGATGGAACCATTATCGAGGATGTTGGCTACCTGAGCGATGTTGGTCAAATCAGGATTTTGCCGGGTGCAGCGGAGGCCATAAGGTTACTTAATAGTAACGGGTTTAAGGTAATAATTGTAACCAACCAGGCAGGTGTAGCGCGGGGCTATTTCACTGAATCCAGGGCCAACGAGATAAATGAGAAGCTTGTGCAGTTATTGGCCGATCGCGGATCAGTTGTTGAAAGAATATATTACTGTCCCCATCATATTGAGGGAATTGTAGAGAAGTATAAAAAGGAGTGTAATTGCCGAAAGCCTAATCCTGGTATGATAGAGCAGGCTGTGAAGGAACTGGATATTGATATTAATAACTCCTATATGATTGGTGATAAAAGTAGCGATATTGAAGCAGGCCGCAGAGCGGGTTGCAAAACAATTGTTGTTGGAGGGAGTATTAATCACCAGGAACTGGAAGTGCTATCTCAATCGGTTGATCATATTGCTATCGATTTATTTGAAGCGGTAAAATGGTTAGTGCACTTGAATGGTCGGAGGACATAAATCGAAAACGGATAATCGATTTAAGTCCTAATGCATCGAAATAATTTAATCTTAGACCGTGTATTAGTCAGCATGCAGGAGAAGCAGATAATGAAAATCCTGATTACAGGAATAACGGGCTTTGTCGGCAGCCACATGGCTGATTACATCCTGGCCAGCCAACCGGGTGTGGTTATCCATGGCCTGGCAAGGTGGCGCAGTCCTATGGATAATGTGAAGCATATCCCACCGGAAAAATTAAATATTCATTATGGAGATCTACATGACCTCAGCAGCCTGATAACCCTCATGAAAGAATTGAACCCGGACATCATTTTCCATCTGGCCGCTCAATCATACGTTTTAACCAGCTTTAAAGCTCCGGTGGATACATTGCAAACTAATATTATAGGAACAACCAATTTATTGGAAGCCGTCAGGATAACCGGGATTGATCCTGTTATCCATATCTGCAGCTCCTCCGAGGTCTACGGCCAGGTGAAACCGGAGGAGGTGCCCATTACCGAGGAATGCCCTTTGCGGCCGGCCTCCCCCTACGCAGTGGGGAAGGTTGGTGAGGATATGATAGCCTTCCAATATTGGACGTCATACGGCATCAAAACCATCCGTACCCGCATGTTCACGCATACGGGGCCAAGGAGAGGCGAGGTATTCGCTCTGTCCAGTTTCGCCAAACAGGTGGCAGCTATAGAAGCGGGCTTGCAACCGCCGGTGGTGAAAGTTGGCAACCTTGACAGCGTACGGACCTGGGCTGATGTCAGGGATGCAGTCAAAGCATACTGGCTGCTAGTCAACAAATGCCCCCCGGGCGAAGTTTATAACATAGGTGGTGTGGAGACTATGACAATACGTGAGATGTTGGATATGCTGCTCAAGTTATCAAAGGTAAAGGAAATAAAAATTGAAGTTGACCCGGCCCGCCTTAGGCCATCGGATGTAACTCTGCAGATACCCTGCACGGACAAGTTCACCAGGGCAACCGGTTGGAAACCGGAAATCAAGTTTGAAAAAACTGTACAAGATACGCTAAATTACTGGAGAGCAAGTTATTTATGAGAGGTGCAACAGATAGGTTCAATATAATCGATAAAAACTTGAATTGGATTGAGATGGATAGTCAGGGGATCCATTCAAGGAAGATTTATAGAAAACGTGGATATTATAATGTTTATATTTATAACTCGGGAAGTTTATTGTGTATCTAAATAATAAGTCAGTCTTCGTGGCTGGATCAACCGGGTGTGCCGGGTCCAGTATAATTCGACACATCATCAATAATTATCCGACAGTTAAAATACGCGCTGCTTATTACAAACATACAAAACCCTTTATACGGCATGAAAGAGTAGAATATGTGTTTGGTGATTTAAAGTCGCAAGAGGATTGCAGGAAAATGGTCAAGGGGTGTGATTGCGCTATTATGGCTGCCGCAAATACCGCCGGTTCCAATGTAATTGTCACTCAACCCTGGGAGCATATTAATAATAATCTAATTATGAATGCAGTGATGTTAGAGGCCTTCCATTCTGAGAATATAAAACGTGTAGTATATATCGGTTCCGCAACTTTATATCAGGAGACTGAGGGTCACATTAAGGAAGACAGCCTTGACTTAAATAAAGAACCCTATCCCGCTTATTTTGGTTTTGCGTGGGTGGTAAGATTTATCGAGAAGCTTTGCAAATTTTGGCACGATAAATACGGCATGGAAATCGTTATAGCCAGGGCAGCAAACATATTTGGACCTTACGCGAAGTTCGATCCTGCGACCTCCAATTTTATTCCGGCAATAATACGCAAAGCTGTGGATAAAATGGATCCTTTTGATGTTTGGGGAAGCTCTGATGTCACAAGAGATACCATCTACTCCGAGGATTTTGGAAGGGCTATTGTGATGATGATGGACAATAATAAAATAGGATTCGATGTTTTTAACATTGGTACTGGAATAAAAACTACTGTTAATGATGTCGTCCAATTGGCGCTGAAGTGTGCAGGACATGAACCGTCCAGAATTCAATACAGTGAAGATAAACCGACCACCAGCAAATTCAGGGCATTAGACTGTACAAAAGCCAGGGAGTTGCTTGGGTGGCAACCGCAATTTACTACTGAACAGGGTATAAGTAAAACCACCGAATGGTGGATGCAGAATAAAAATTGGTGGTCTAAATGAAAACAGAAAAACATGATGCAATCATCTTATCCAGTTCAGAAGAAAAGGATATACAAAAACAATTTGTGAAGCACTTTAAGGCGTCCCTTTTGCCAGATGATGAGATATTCCCCAACCTTGGCTTATTCTTAACTTCAAAGGCCTTATCACGGATATTGTTCTTTTATGAGATTTACATGAAAATAATCTGTTCCCACGGCATTATCGTTGAGTTCGGAGTAAGGTGGGGTCAGACATTGTCCGTAATGTCTGCATTAAGAGGGATACTTGAACCTTTCAACAGGCACAGGAAGATTGTCGGGTTTGATACATTTGACGGGCTCAGGGGTGTTGGTCAAGAGGATGGCGAACTGGGTAAATGCAGGGACGGATCATTTTCCGTTACTCCCGGTTACGAGGATTATCTGGATAAGGTCCTTGATTTGCAGGAAAAGTTAAACCCGATGTCTCATTTAAAGAGATACGAGCTTGTCAAAGGTGATGCCGTTCAGACGGTCCCAGATTATTTAAAAAGACATCCTGAGACTATTATATCTCTGGCCATTTTCGATTTTGATATTTATACGCCGACAAAAGCCGCAATAGAGGCTATCAGGCCTCATTTGTGCAAAGGGAGCATATTGGTATTTGATGAGTTATGTGACGATTTTCTCCCTGGTGAAACAATCGCCTTAAAGGAAACTTTGGGTTTGAATAACATTCGTATTAAAAGATTACCAATGACTGCCAGGCTTTCGTATTTTGAGATTGAATGATACCTGTACTTAAAGAAATAAGAAGCGATATACTCAGGATTTCCAAAACAAGCGGGCATGGGCATATACCAACGTGCTTCTCTGTTGTAGAGATACTGTATGCTATCTATGATACAATCAATCACGATCCCAATAATCCCATATGGGAAGATCGCGATATCTTTATTCTGAGTAAAGGCCATGCGGCGCTTGCGCACTATTGTATTCTCGCAAAATTCGGATATTTTGATATTAAAGCGGTCGACTCATTCGGCGCGTTCATGTCAGACTTTGGTTGCCATGCTGATAGGTTGAAAATTCCCGGGATAGAAGCTTCGACTGGTGCTCTGGGACATGGAATCGGGATTGCAGTTGGAATGGCGTTGGCTCTTAAGATCAAAAAGAGCCATAGAAGGGTCTTTGTGCTGATTGGTGACGGTGAGGCTAACGAAGGATCAGTATGGGAAGCAATTATGGTTTCAGTTAATTTAAAACTGAGCAATTTAACTATTATTTACGATAATAACACGTCTCATTTAAGAGGTCTCCAGATATATAACCCGGCGGATCGGTTTAAAGCATTCGGATGCGATGTAGCAGTGATTAATGGACATAATGTAGAAGAAATAAAACGGGAAATAATTAAAACTTCGGATAACGTAAAACTCATTGTGGCTAATACTAAAAAGGGATATGGGTGCAAGACTCTTATGCAGAACCAATATGAATGGCACAGGAAATCCCCGGATGATACGGAATTTGATTTGTTAAGGGTAGAACTGGATGAGGAAACAATTTAGAGACACCATAATGGACTTATCCACTCACGATGAGAAAGTAGTAATGATACTGGGTGATGTCAGTGTCTACCTGTTTAACGATTTCAAACAGAAGTACGCTGACAGATTTTACAATATGGGTATTTGTGAGAATACTCTAATCAGCGTAGCAGCCGGGTTGAGTTCACAGGGATTTTTCCCGTTCGTCCACACAATTGCCCCCTTTATTACCGAGAGAAGTTACGAGCAGATCAAACTTGATATGTGCTATAACAAATTCGGCGGAAATATCGTGTCCTGCGGCGCATCTTTTGATTATGCCTGGGACGGTGCAACTCACCACTGTTATACTGATTTAGCCATCTTAAGAATGTTGCCGGATATTGAAGTCATTCAACCGGGCTCAAGAAGAGAAGTCGACATTTTACTTAGGAGCCAGTATAAAAATGGGAAAACAACATATTTCAGGTTATCGGACCACCCACACAATATTGATACCCCGGTTGAATTCGGGAAAGGGGTGATTTTAAAAAACTCTTGCTCAAATATAACAATAATGACTGCCGGTCCTATCCTCGGCAATGTCTTTGAAGCCTGTAAGGATATGGATATTAATCTTGTTTATTTTCACACGATCAAACCGATCGATAAAGAATTGATCTCAGCGTTTAAAAATACGCAGATACTGGTTATACATGATGCGTTTGGTTTATACGAGGCTGTCTGTGAAGCTCCAGGTTTGTCGGTATCTTATTACGGCATGCCCGATGAATTCTGCTGCTGGTATGGACAGTTAGATGAAGTTAGAGAAAAGATTGGACTTGATGTGAAATCGATCAAAAAAGTTATAAATAGCAAAATGCTGGCGCACAAAATATCGTAAAGAGGAAAATCACATTGTTTTATCATGGAAAAGTTGTGTTGGTTACCGGTGGGTCAGGATTTGTGGGCACTCATTTTGTCCAGGAGCTTCTTAAGCAAGGCGCTAAAGTCCGTGTGCCTGTACACAAGAGGCCTTTAATTATAAGAGATCAAGGCATCGAAACAGTCAATGCGGATTTAACCAGGCAGGAAGACTGTCTGGCTGCGGTAAAGGGGGTTGACTGCGTAGTGCATGCTGCAGGTGCGGTTGCCGCTGCAGCTGTGACGGCCGGGAATCCCATGGAGGCCATTACCACAAACCTGATACTGACTTCGCAGATGCTTCAAGCTGCCTGGACCGGCAAAGTGGAAAGGTTCCTGTTATTTAGCAGCAGTACAGGTTATCCTGCTGCTGATTACCCTATAAAGGAAGAGGAGATGTGGACGGGCCCGACATACCAGTCATATTTTGGATACGGGTGGATGAGGAGGTATCTTGAAAAGCTTGGCGAATTTGTAGTATCTAAATCAAATATGAAAATAGCGCTCATACGTCCAACAGCAGTCTACGGCCGCTGGGACAATTTTAATCCGGCGACGAGCCATGTGATACCGGCTTTGATTCGCAGGGCAGTTGACAAAGAGAATCCATATATAGTGTGGGGCAGCGGCAAAGAGGTGCGTGATTTTCTCCATATAACAGATTTGGTGCGCGGTTGCCTGTTAATGCTGGAGAAATATGCCACTTGTGACCCTGTCAATATCGGTTATGGGGAGGCTTTCACGATTGAGGATGCGGTGCACATTATCTTGAAGGCTGCCAGTCATGAAAAAGCTGAAGTGGTTTTTGATGCGTCTAAACCAACAGCAATCCCGTTTAGAATGGTTGATACTGCCAAAGCGAAGAGAATAATCGGCTTTGAACCTGAAGTTTCATTAGAAAATGGATTGAAGGACACTGTTGAATGGTATGTTCTGAATAAATGACGGCCTTCACTGCAACGGGATTTACAAGCATGAATCAGGAAATAACAGAGAAAAAGAGAATTACCAGGGAAGATTTTCTCCGGATGTTCAGCTGTCAGTTAACTGAATTGCCGGAACAACTCTTATCCGGGCTCAACCGGATAAACACCGAATATCATGAGGCAGGCCTAATTGAATTTGAACAATATGTCCTGGATGTTTTGAAGTTGATTAATTTGCCTGGCATAACAAGAACTAAACAACAAAATCTGGAGGCTTTCGAAAAAGGTTGGGAAGAAAACCTGGGTTCCATAATATCGGGCAACATATCATTGGAAAGATTAAAGCCCAAATATTTTCGCGGCAGTAAATTTCTCAGGTATAACAAGAAGCTTATCGTTACCGATAATCTCGATCTTGAATACGATCTATTCACCCTGGCAAGGTATTTGCTTTTCACCAGGTATTTATCTTCAGCGGCAGACATATATGAATTAGGATGCGGAAGCTGTCAAAATTTGTTGATGCTGTCGGAGATATTTCCAAAAAAGAAGTTATATGGATTGGACTGGACCCATGCCTCTGCAAAAATAGCCGGCCTGCTCGCTGAATCTCGGAAAAGGGAAATATCAGGGATTATTTTTGATATGATGGAGCCGCCCGCGGATATTTTTATTAAGCCCCACAGCGCAGTATTTACCATACATGCACTTGAACAACTCGGCAGTAATCATAGAAAACTGTTATCTTTTATTATGGCGGCAAAACCGGAGATCGTTTTTCATTATGAGCCAATAGTGGAATTCTATGACCCTGACAAGCTGTTGGATTATTTAGCCCTGGCCTATTCACAGAAACGGAACTATTTATCGGGATTTTACACGGCATTGCGCAAATTGCAGGAACAAAACAGGATTGAAATCCTTGAATCAAGGAGGCCATACCTTGGGGGCGTCATACATGAGGCCTCTTTAATTGTCTGGAGGCCGCTCTAATAAAAAGGCCCGTGAACTGTTATACAGGAGAAACATTTAAGGATTCATTATGATAGAAAAAGCGGTTTTAAAAAGTTTTACAGGCAAGAATACCATGGTGACCGGGGGCAGCGGTTTAATTGGAAGGCAAGTTGTAAACCTGCTTTGCGATGCCGGCGCATGCGTCAGAATAGTTTCACTTGATAAAGTTAGTGTTGATGACAGGGCAGAGCATATCTATGGTGACCTTACGAGCTTTGACTTCTGTAAAGACGTAATTAAAAGCATGGACTTTGTTTTCCATTTGGCTGGCATTAAAGGTTCAATCGAAGTGACTAAGACAAAGCCCGCAAGCCATTTTGTACCAGCCTTGATGTTCAACACCAATGTCCTGGAAGCGAGCAGGGTTAATAAGGTTCAAAAGACTGTTTATACGAGCTCGATTGGCGCTTATGCAAGTGCCGAGGTATTTAAAGAAAGCGAGAATCTGGATGGGCCGCCTATGGACTTCATGTCTGGATGGGCCAAGAGGATGGCCGAAATGCAAATCCAGGCATATAAAACCCAGTATGGTTTAGATAATTTCGCAGTTGTCAGGCCCTGCAACGTGTATGGCCCGGGCGATAACTTCGACCCCGATAACGCCATGGTTATTCCAGCTTTAATGTACAGGATATACCATAAAGAGGATCCACTTATAGTCTGGGGTGACGGCGGCGCCGTACGCGATTTTGCATATAGCCGGGATGTAGCCGAGGGGGTGATTTCAGCCTTATATTATGGGACCAGATCAGCGTTTGTTAACCTTGGAAGCGGTAAAGGTTATACTATTAAAGAGCTGGTTGAAACTTTAAGTAGCTTTATCGGTTTTAAATATGAATTCGATGCTTCAAAACCCGCCGGTTTTCCCAAAAGGGTTATGGATATATCCCTGGCCAGGGAATTGATTCATTATAACCCGACAACGACTTTACAGGATGGACTAAAGCAGACCTGGGATTGGTTCATTAATAACCAAGATGAACATCTCAGAAAAATGAATTACTTCAAGGAGCAGTAAATTGATTGAAGTTTCTAAAACCAAGCTTGAGGGTGTACTGCTGATAAAGCCACCGACAAATTTTGAGGATTTCAGGGGAACTTACGTAGAAATATATAATGAAAAAATATATAAAGAAGCCGGCATAAATGTAGATTTTATCCAGGACGATATCTCGATATCGGCCAGGGATATATTACGGGGTATACACGGCGATAATGAGACGTGGAAATTGATATCCTGTTTACAGGGTAAGTTTTACCTGGTTGTTGTTAACTGGGATAAGTCCTCCAGGCAGTTCGGACAATGGGACTCCTTTGTTTTATCGGACAGTAACAGGCACCAGGTATTAGTACCTCCAAAATTTGGCAACGGGCATCTTGTTCTCAGTGAACAGGCCATATTTCATTATAAACAATCGACATATTACAACCGAGCGGGGCAGTTTACATTATTGTGGAATGACCCAAAGATAAATATCTGGTGGCCGGTTAAGAGCCCGGTTTTGTCACGCAGGGATGAGATCGGAGAATAGCCTTGGCAGATACTGTTATGATATTTAACAGCATGAACTATGAAAACAGTAAACGAGAATGGTTAGATACGTGGCTATTAATTCGTTGGATATCGATAGTTTAATATGATTATAACCAGCACACCTTTTCGGATTTCTTTTTTCGGGGGCGGGACAGATTATCCGGTATTCTACGAAGAAAACGGTGGTGCTGTTCTCAGCACCAGCATCAACAAATTTTGCTATGTTACTGTGCGGCATCTCCCGCCTTTTTTTGATTATAAGTACCGCATCAGGTACACATCCCGGGAGGAAACTCAAACCGTATCAGAGATTAAGCATCCTTCAGTACGCGAATGTCTTAATTTCGTTCCGATGGAACACGGGGTTGAAATGGTTCACCATGCTGATTTACCGGCTATGTCAGGCCTGGGATCTAGTTCGTCCTTTACGGTCGGGTTACTACATGCATTGAATGCTTTGCAAGGCAAAATGGTGACTAAACGGCAGTTGGCTCTTGATGCGATATATGTTGAGCAGGATATGATCAAGGAAAACGTCGGCTCGCAGGACCAAACGATAGCCGCTTTTGGTGGATTCAACAAGATTGAATTCGGCGGGCCGCAGAAAATAACAGTCCAGCCGGTAACCTTAGATAAGGGCAAGTTAGAGTTACTTCAAAATCATCTCATGTTGTTTTTTACCGGTTTTCCCCGCAATGCCTCGGAAATAGCAGGTGAACAGGTGAGAAAGACACCTGAAAATAGAACGGAATTGAAAACCATGATGTTGATGGTGGACGATGCTCTGGATACCCTTAAGGCCAGTAAAGACAGGCTTATGGACTTTGGGGAGCTTTTGCAGGAAAGTTGGAAGATAAAGCGTAGATTAACGCAGCGCATTACCAACACTTCGATTGATGAGATTTACGAAGCGGGTATAGGAGCTGGTGCGGTAGGCGGTAAATTGCTCGGCGCCGGTGGAGGGGGATTCATGCTGTTCTTCGTAAAACCGGAGCTTCAGCCAAAGGTTAAGGAAAAATTGGGGAAGCTACTATATGTACCCTTTAAATTTCATAATTTGGGCAGCCAGATAATTTATTATGCCCCTGAAGAGAATTTCTAATAACTTAATGAATGCATACCATGAGTTGCAGAAAGCTGAACAAATAGGAAGGATGTAATAATGACGGCAAGTATATTACTTCATTATGCTATGAGTGGTCTACGTATACTTAAACAAGAAATGCCCTGGGAAAAGCATAGATTGCTAAAAAAAGCTTCCCAATTTGTGCTCAATTATTCTGATGAGGGAGACGCTAAGCTAATGGTTCTGTCACGGCTAACAATATTAACCAGGGCAATACTGCCTCCGGTAGGCGAAGGTGAAAACAAGATAGATATAGTCCCGGTTATTGATAGGTACTATGAATACGCATACACTGTTGGAAAATTACGAGAACATGACATACGCGACAAAAATATACTTGATGTAGGATCATCAGGCAGTGTCCTGCCAACCATTCTTGCGGCGTTGGGGAATCGTGTTGTATGCATCGATGTCCGTGAATGGCCTGTGACGTGGCCAAATCTCGAGTTCGTTAAGTGTGATTTAGCTGAGGTAGATTTTGCTATCGAGAGTTTTGATGTTATCACTCTTGTCTCTACTATAGAGCACGTTGGATTGGGTACTTATGGAGACAAAGAGGATGTTGATGGAGACATCAAAGGCGTGGCCATGCTTAGAAAATATCTCAGACCTAAAGGGATGATGATTCTTACGGTTCCATTTGGCAAACCCTCTATCCTTTTTCCCTTCCATAGAATTTATGATAACTCTCGCTTCTCAAGGCTAACTTCAGGGTTTTCGATTCTTGATAAACGATGCTTTGGTCCGGTCGATAAACCTAATGTCTATCGACCCTGTAGCGAGAAAGAAGCATATGGAGTGGATACGTATAGAAGCTATGCAGTAATTTGCGCTCTCTTAGAAAAGGAGTAAAAACAATTAGCAGGAATTATATTAGGAGTAGCCTCACGATATAAAACTACCAGCATAAGGAGAGACTTGAATTGGATAACAGGCTATCTCAATCCGAAAGAACTGGTGAAAAGGAAGATACATCATTCGGCCCGATGGTGACCATTATAACGCCGGTTTTGAACTGCGTTAAGTATCTGGAGATGTGCATTGAGAGCGCTTTGAATCAAGGCTACCCCCATGTCGAGCATGTCTTTATTGATGGTGTTTTAACCGATGGTACCGTAGATGTATTATCGAGCTACAGCGCTAAATATTTTGATAGCGTAAGGTTTATCTCCGTTAACTCTGCAACACCGTCCATGATCCCCCTCCGATTGTTGGATACTACCAAGGCCGAGAAGGCATTGGGATTCAAGGCGGTCACAGGGTTAAGAGATAAGATCAGGGAAACCATCGAGTGGTATGGAAATGACAGATAGCGAGAAATTTGATAAACCAATGATGTCAGATGAAACAATCCTCTTGGTGACTCCATTTGAGGATTGCTCGTATAGATTGTCATCACACATGAGTGACTATGTGAAGGTCATCTATCCTGTTGATCAAAATTGGCATAAACCATTACAGAGAATATTCTCAAAGGTAATAATCTATGACTACATAAAGAGAATATGTGAAATAGGTGTGAAAAGTGTCAATGGGGAAATCATCGATTTGGTGAAACGGGAACATCCCAAATATATGTTTTGGCTACCTTCACATCGTGAATTTAGGGAAACAACCTTTGATACAATTAGAGGCGAGGGTACTATAACAATCGCTTGGTTTGGTGACGATTGTTTCCGTTTTGACTATTTTAAATGGTACATTCCTTATCTTGATTATTGTGTAGCCTATGATATTGAAGCGATACCAAAGTATATGGAACTGGGTGCCAGGGTAATATACACCCTACCCAGTGTTGGTATCCCGATCGAGCGTGATTGGTCTAATATGGAGGAAAGGTACGAAGTTACATTTGTTGGAAGCAGAACTGCTGACCGAGAACGGTATATAAATGAACTCAAGAGTAGAAAGGTATCGCTTGGTTTATGGGGTCAAGGGTGGGGAAGTGATGTTTTTTGTGTTTCTTCCGAAGAGATGATAGATATTTTTGCATCAAGTAAAATTAATCTTAATTTTTCCTGGTTCGAATTGGCTAGTAAAATGATAATGAGAGGACGAATTTGGGAAGTATGTCTGGCCGGCGGATTCCTCTTAACTGAGTATTTCCCCGGCATTGAAAATTATTTTGAGATAGACAGGGAGATCGTTTGCTTTAAGAATGCGAAGGAAATGATAGATAAAATCGATTATTACCTTACACATGAGGCAGAGAGGCGAGCTATTGCAAAGGCTGGTTGGGAAAGGGCAGCGCGTCAGTACACTTCCCTCCAGATGCTCTCCGAAATATTTCGTCAAATTAAGGACGATATTGCAGTAAATCCGAAAATGGGCAATCGACACAATCAGAAACTGAAATTACCAATACAGGGACGCATGCAATTTTCGGGCACGTATTTGAGGTGGGGGATGGGGTTTTTACTTGCTAATAACAAGGCATTGTGGAAAGATGCACTATCATTGTCATTCTCGTATAATCCGCTGAATATTATAGGATGGGGTGGCTATATTATCAGCTTTTTGCCTTCGTTCATGTGCTCTGCCTTGATCGAATTATTTATTAAGCTGTATAAATTGCTGGGACTACAGCTGAAGGTCTAAGGATTATATTACGAAAATGAAAATCAGCAGCGCTTTTGTGTGATTTTGTTAATTTGGCATAATACTATTGGCAGTGGGCTGGATGGGTAGAACCTGAAAGTATTTCTGAAACGGGGAAAATTTGAAATGGATAACAACCAGTCCCTATGCGAAAGAATTTATAGGGGACAGAGTATAAAATACAGTCGGATGGTGACCATTATAACGCCGGTTTTGAACGGCGTTCATTACCTGCAGCCGTGCATTGAGAGCGTTTTGAATCAGAGCTACCCCCATATCGAGCATGTCTTTATTGATGGTGTTTCAACCGATGGTACCGTGGATATATTATCAAGCTACGGCACCAAATATCCGGACAGGGTAAGGTTTATATCGGAACCGGATAAAGGTGGGTATGACGCTGCTAACAAAGGAATAGTGATAGCGCGCGGGGAAATCCTCGGGTTTTCGGGCGCTGATGATACTTACGAATCGGGGGCTATTCAAGCTGTTGTGCATTATTTTGCGGATCACCCGGATATTTTCATCGTATATGGTGATAGTAATTGTATTGACGCAGATGGAAAATTTATTATGCGCTCACGAAGAAAACAATTTAATTTAAGGAGTACTATTCACGGATGTGTAGGCGCACCCGGCGCTTCGGTATTCTACCGGAAAGAAATTTTTAATATGATAGGAATGTTTGACGAACTTGTAAGCGACCTTGATTTTATTATCAGGGCTGGGAAAATGGTACAAATACACCATTTAGATAGGGTTCTGTGTAACAATAGAATACACAAGGGGAGCATTACATGGGGATCATGGGAACAGCGTAAGCAGCAATTTCATAATCATTGCATAGTCAGCCGGCGCCATGGCGGCAGCATTTTTTCAGGATATTGTATGATATATTACGCGTATGTGTTGCTTGACTGGTTTCGTCCTGTTTTTGGCCCAATTTACCCATTTATCGGCAGATTAACAGGGAAAAATATAGGTAAAACCAAAGATGACTGGGCAGTCAGGATAAAGGGATGACTTTTGGTTAGGCATCCGGTTACCGAACCACAAAAATTTGCCGGTGACCTATTTTGGGTGGCTGCTTCTAATTTAACGGTACCGTTAGTTGGATTAATTACTCTGCCCGCCCTGACCAAAAACTATCCGGCGGCCACTTATGCTGTATGGATACAGTCTGTTTTCGTTGTCTGGCTCATTTCATTTGTCTTAAACTTGGGCCTGGGGAATGCTGTAGTAAGATTCTTAGCGGCCGAGGACGACAGGCCCATGAGGCGGCGGGCTCTCGGCGCCATGCTATGGCCTACCCTGGCCTTTGCCTGTCTAATTATTATTAGTTCCATGTTTCTCAGGCAAGACTTATCTAAAATCCTGTTCGCCACTCCTGAATATGCTTACCTCGTACCGTTAATTTTTCTGTGGGCTGCGCTGGAGGCCGTGTTCTCGTTGCTAATCTCCTATTTGCTGGCAAGGCGAAGGATAAAAAGGATGTCTATTCTCCAGGTGAGCTTGACAGTGTTTAAAATGGCGGTGATAGTGATAATGGCTGTGGCAGGATATAGTCTGGGATGGATTATGGGCTGTGTCTTAGCCGGGGAAACTATTCTTGTGGGCGTTGTTTTTGGGATGACAGTAAGGGAAATCGGGTGGCCGTGGCCTGCTTTAACAGGGTTAAAAGGCTACCTGGCCTTCAGCATTCCCCTGATGCCCAGCGGTGTCCTATTCTGGGCAATCAGTGCCAGTGACAGGTATTTCATCACGAATCTCCTTAACCTTAGCCAGGCCGGTATTTACTCGGCTTCATTTTCCATATGTACTCTGATGTCTGTATTCTACAGTCCCATCCAGGTTGCGCTATTCCCTGTTCTGTCCAGATTATGGGAGCAAAAGCAGCAATCAAAGGTCAGGAACTACCTGGAATATTCGAATAAACTTTTCTTGGCGCTGGCCATACCCGGCGCAGCGGGCCTCTATATATTGTCACAACCTCTACTTGGTATTCTCACCACCCCCGATTATATGGCGGGGGGTGGATTGGTCCTGTTAATTGCCCTGGCCATAATACTGAGCGGGCTGTTTCAGATAAACGTTTTTGTAATCCTGCTGGTGCAAAAGACCAAGTGGTTGATGCCCATTATAGCTACAGCCGCAGTTGCCAACATCGGTGTCAACCTGGCTTTAATCCCTTTAATTGGCATAATCGGAGCTGCTATTTCTGGCGTGGTATCTTATTTGATACTGGCGGTCGCCGTAATAGTTTGGGCAAGAAAGGTTATTGGCTTTGCTATAGGCATCAAATTTTTAACCAAAGTCATTATCGGAGCATCATTGATGGCCGTGTGCGTCAGTTTTATTCAGATAAGCGGTATATTCGGCATTGTTGCCGTTGCTATTGCCGGCGTCATTATATTCAGTTTATGGATGTGGCTGGTCAGAGCTTTCTCTACTGAGGATTGGAAGCTAATCAAGGAAATTATCCTGGGATTGAAGCAAGGGGCATTGCTAAGATAATTTGATGCGCGTTTGTAGCAGTTGGATGTGCACATAGGACAGAGTGGGAACGGCGCCGCCCGGCTGTGGCCTTATGATATACTATTCAGCGATAATTATTGGGACACTCCAGTATAAAATATGGCTAATATTTGCGTAATAGGTGCCGGGCATGTAGGCCTGGTGAGCGGAGCCTGCTTCGCAGAGCTGGGAAATAACGTCGTATGTGTGGATGATGACGTACGGAAAATCGAAGGCCTGAATAAGAATGTGTTACCCTTTTATGAGCCGGGCCTGCATGGTATGGTGCAACAGAACGTAAACATGGGAAGGCTGTCTTTTTCAGCGAGTATTGAGGAAGGCATCGGCGGATGCGAAATCATTTTCATTGCCGTGGGGACACCGCAAAAATCTGACGGTGAAGCTGACCTGGCGCAGGTTGAAAATGTGGCCAACAGGATATCTTCAGTTGCCAGGGGGTACAAGCTGATAGTTGAAAAAAGCACTGTCCCAATTAGAACGTGGGAGTGGATAAGCAAAACTATTGCCATGAGCTGCGGCCAGGGGCTGGATTTCGAAATTGCCAGTAACCCGGAATTCCTGCGTGAAGGATCAGCAATAGAGGATTTTATGAGGCCTGACCGCATAGTACTGGGAGTTCAAAGTGAAAAAGGGGCCAAATTGCTTACAGACCTGTATCAACCATTAAACGTGCCTATACTTGTAACCGATGTTTCAACTGCCGAGCTCATCAAACACGCCTCTAACTCATTCCTGGCTTTAAAGATCTCTTATATCAACGCCGTGGCCGCCATTTGCGATAAGGCCGGCGCCGATGTAACGAAAGTGGCGGAGGGGATGGGGCTGGATAAACGCATAGGCAAGAGCTTTCTCAATGCCGGCATCGGGTATGGCGGTTACTGTTTTCCCAAAGATGTTGCTGCATTTATCAAAATGGCTGAAGAGCTTGGCTATGATTTCCCGCTGTTAAAGGACGTTCAGTCGATAAATAATACTCAGAGGCAACAGGTGGTAAGGAAGCTCAGGGATAAACTCTGGAATCTAAAGGGCAAAACAGTCAGCGTTTTAGGCCTGTCTTATAAACCCGATACCGATGATATGAGGGAAGCACCGGCTGTTTACATAATCCATGAGCTTATTGAACAGGGGGTGAATATAAAGGCGTATGACCCGCAGGCTATGGAGGCAGCAAAAACACTGCTGCCGGATATCGAGTATTGTCAGAGTGCCTATGCGGCAGCCAGTGGATGCGATGCGCTGCTGATTCTTACCGAGTGGGACGAGTTTAAAAACCTGGATTTATCCAAAATTAAACAATTGCTCAAACAGCCGGTAATAATCGATGGCAGAAATATCTTTGATCCCAGGGCAATGAAAGAACATGGCTTTATTTATGCAGGGATCGGGCGCTAAGGGATAGCTCACAATGACAGCCAGTAACTTCTATGAAAATATGTATACGGATAATACACAGGATAGGATAAAGCTGCCGTTTCTCTATCGTAAGCTCAGGCGATTTGAATTGCACAGGGTCGATGGCGCCTGCCAGCTTGCCCCTGGCGGGGATTCCTTACTTGAGATTGGTTGCGGTGATGGCGGGCTTCTTTTTCGGCTAAAACACAAGTATAACCAGCTTTGGGGCATTGATATAGCGCCGTCTGCTGTCAAACGTGTTATAGACAGGGCAGGTTCTGAATCTAAAATTCATGCCCGGGTCGAAGATGTGAATGGTGACATAGGCTTCGAAGATGCCAAATTTGATACTATTATTGCGCTGGCAGTGATGGAGCATATATTCGATCCTTATCACTTTATCTCATTATGTCGCAGGCTGCTTCGCCCCGGAGGCGTATTGATCATTGAAGTGCCCAACGTTGCCTTTTTACCCAACAGGCTCAGGCTGCTTTTTGGTGTCGTACCCAGGACCTCGGATGAAGGAGCTACAGGTTATGATGCCGGGCATTTGCATTATTTTACCAGGCGGTCACTGCGGGAACTGGTGGAAAATGACGGATTCAAAGTAGTCAAGATGACTGCCTGCGGCATTTTTCCGAAGTTGCGCAGACTCTGGGCTTCCCTGCTATGCGGCGATATCCTGATCTTGGCGAAGAAACTGTAAAATGAAGAGAAAGCCTGTATACAGGAAATAGCAGCATGAATATATTGGTAACCGGCGGCGCTGGATTTATCGGGTCTCACCTGGTCAAAGCCCTGCTGGATTCGGGGAATGAAGTTACTGCCATGGATAACCTGAGTTCAGGGACCAGGCGAAATCTGAAAGTTGACACAGATCCCCGCACTTTAACCTTTCTATCACAGGACGTTGTGGAGAAAATTGAGCTCCCCAAGTTCGATCAGATATACCACCTCGCCTCTCTGGCTTCTCCCGTGTTTTACCAGAAGGATCCCATCGGGACCGCGCTGAGCAACTCGGTCGGGACGTATAACCTGCTGCTGCATGCCCGCGCAAAAAAGTCTAAAATCTTGTTTGCTTCCACTTCAGAAGTCTACGGTAACCCCCTCGAACACCCGCAACGGGAAAGTTATTGGGGCAATGTAAATCCTAATGGCATCAGGAGTTGCTACGATGAAAGCAAGAGATTCGGGGAAAGCCTGATGATGGATTTTCACCGGCAGTACGGTATTGAAACGAGGATCGCCCGTATTTTTAATACCTATGGCCCCGGTATGAATTCAGACGACGGCAGGGTCGTCCCTAACTTTATATTGCAGGCCTTAACGCACCGGCCTATCACAGTCTATGGCGATGGGAAACAAACGAGAAGCTTCTGCTATGTGTCCGATACTGTACGGGCGTTAGTCAGCCTAATGAATTCTGAGTTTATAGAACCGGTGAATATCGGCAATGCCAAAGAGATAACAATCATGGAACTGGTTGAGAAAATAAAGCAGTTAACGGGTTCAAAATCGGAGATTGTTTTTTCGCATATACCTGAAGACGATCCGCTGAGAAGGTGCCCCGACATAAGCCGCGCAAAACAGGTCCTGGCATGGGAACCGGGGGTCGGTTTGGAAGAAGGGCTGAAAGAAACTATCGGCTGGTTTAAACAGGAATTGAGATCAGGAGGCCGATAAAAATGCACTCCGATAATCCCGCGGGAACAGCAATGCCGCTTCCCGCCGGAAAGATTAAAATAGCAGTAATTCAGAATATCGCGTCACCCTATATAATACCCCTCTTCAGCCAGTTTGCGGCGGCGCCCGATGTCGACCTGCAGGTCTATCTCATGGCGCTGTCAGAGAAGAACAGGGAGTGGGTAACCGGATTAGGAGCTGATTTTAAATACAAAGTGCTGCCGGGCCTGTCCCTGAACTTCTTTAGGAAAGATTTATTTGCTTTTCATATCAACACCTCAATAGTGCGGGAATTAATTAAAAATGACCCTGATATCGTCTTTT
Organism: uncultured Dehalococcoidales bacterium; assembly: GCA_964554375.1. Taxonomy (GTDB): domain Bacteria; phylum Chloroflexota; class Dehalococcoidia; order GIF9; family UBA5629; genus CAIMUM01. The sequence continues at coordinate 11,804 of CAZKOL010000008.1, read as the reverse complement.
CTTCAGGTTATTCGTCGCTAACCAACCAGTTGGCCTTTTTATATGCGAAGTTATATAAAAAGCCATTCATTGTATGGTCTGAAAGTACCTTCAACGAGCCGAATATTCTTAGAACAATCTCGCTGCCCCTGGTAAAGTTTATTGTCAGGAATTGTGATGCGCTGGTGGCCTGCGGCACCAGGTCCAGGGAGTACCTGGTTCATCTCGGCGCCAGGACGGATAAGATTTTTACCGCTTACTGCACAGTTGATACGGATTCCTTTAAAAGGCAAAGTGGCGAACTCAAGCCGTGGAAGGAAAAGCTGAAAGAAGAAATCGGGATAAAAAATAAATCGGTGATTCTATATGTGGGCCAGCTTATCGAACGCAAAGGGCTAAAATACCTGATCAAAGCTTACACAAAGTTGAAGCCGGAGTTTGATGCGGCGCTGCTCATGGTTGGCGGCGGCATGCAAAAGGACGAGTTAGCAGAACTATGTCAAAAGGATAATATCAGGGATGTTTTCTTCACCGGTTATATACAGTTGGAGGCACTGGTTAAATATTATGTGATATCCGATATTTTTGTGTTGCCTTCTCTGGAGGAAACATGGGGAAGAGTTCTCAACGAAGCTATGGCCTGCGGCCTGCCTGTCATCAGCACTGTTAAAGCCGGCGCCTCAGCGGACCTGATAAAAAACGGGCTGAATGGATTTGTGGTTGAAGATAAGAGTGCAGAGCAATTATACCAGGCGATGAGGAAGATTCTATCAGATCCTGAGCTTAAACAAAGCATGGGAAGTGAATCGCAACAAATGATAGACGAGAGATTCAAAATTGAGCATGCGGTAGCGGGTTTTATGAGTGCAGTAGATTATGCCATGTCAAAACCTGGATAACTATTGAAATAGACTTTAGTTTATGTCATTTCGTCTTTGGCGCTCTTCATAATTCCGATTAAAAGTGTTTTATGCTTACCGCACCATTCGCCCTGTGTGTTGAATTCATGCTCGCGGATTTCTGACCAGGGGGATTCTTGCCAGGAGTTCATTTTTGCATCTGTCTGCTTCATGCAATATGAACTGTTGAACTTGATTGTCCCATCGGCCAGGTAGCTGTCCATATCCGGGTTATAGCCAAATGGTACTGTGAGTATAAATTCACCCCCGGCTGTCAGGACATTTTCCATTACATTCTCTATTGCCTGAAGCAGTTTCTCAGGCTGCCGGTGCCCTTTTTCCCAGCATCCTATATGTTCGAACGTTGAAATACTCACGATAAGCTCGTATTTATTGCCGGGGCGAAAATCCGTAATATCCCGGATGATAACACCCGGATATCTCTCAGTTAAATCTACTGTATCGTGGCTGCAAGGGAAATAATGACGCAGAACATTTCCTATCTCCAGAATTCGTTTATCACTATTTTCCTGCACAATTTGCCATATTATCGGTATTTCTACGCTCCTTTCATTTTTCCGTGTCGCATTGTAGCTATGGAAATAATAGTTGTATGGTTGCCCCCGGAATGTGAAAGTAGATTTGTTTTTATTAAAATATTTGTTAAATAAAGGGACTAAAACATCAATAGGCCACATGGCAACATAAGCGCACCCTTTTCGAATCGCATACCAGGGTCCCTCTCTTTGATAAGCTCTTATCAGCAGGAGTCCCAGCGTTTGTATTGAGTGGAGTATTCTTTTCATTCAATTAACCCTGGTTATTATGGTAATGCATATTCTTCAGGCAGAAGCGTTTCCTGACCATGATAACACCCTGGTTGCCCATCCGATCTTTTAATTCCCGGTCTTGAAGGAGCTTCGTGATAGCGGACGAAAATTCCAGTATGTTTCCTGGCGGAACAAGGATACCGGTTATCCCATCATCTGCTACTTCAGGGTGAGGGCCGGTTTTGAATGCCACAACCGGTTTTCCACAGGCCTGTGCCTCAACCAGGGGGATATTGAATCCCTCCCACAATGTGGCCGTGGCATATAGGTCGCAGGCGGCATAATAGTAGGGCATTTCATCATCGGTAACGTCTTCCGCAAAAATAACCGAATCACCGGCTATAGCACGTAATTTTTTCAAATAATCGGGGAATACAGCCTTGCCGACGATCATTAGCTTAGCATCCGGTATATCGGCCTTAACCCGGTTAAACGCTTCGATGAGCAGATGCATTCCTTTGGAGGGTATAAGTTGCCCGACGCATAGTACGACGAGCCTGCTCTTCAGATCATATTTATTTCTGATTCTTGCCCCGTCTATCTCGGCGTTGAACCTTCGGCAATCGATTGTGCAATAGACAACTTCAATTGGTCCGTTGTAGAAAGACTCGAGTGATTTGCCGGAGAACTGGCTGATCGTGATCACGTTGTCGGCACGCTTGAGTGTCCATTTTTCCATAAAGACATGCCACAGGGTGTAGCTGCGCGCTAAAAGCCCCGGTATGAATCCCGGCAGGTTGAAATGGTAGAAATAATACGTATATTTCTTGCCGCATAGCCTTTTAGCCATGTAGGCCAGCCAGCTTGAGGGATACGGGCCTGTGTAGATTTGATCGAAACCCTTGAGCATCTTTGTGTACTTAATATTCAGATGAATGTGTAATGGGAAGAAAACGTGGAACAGGCGCTCACCTAAAAAGCTCGCGGGCATGCCCATGGTTATCAGGCGTACGTTGGCAGGAGGATCCATCTGGCCTTTGAAAATAAATAAAGTGACTTCATGTCCCCGGCGGGACAAGTCGTCGGCCAGTTGCCACATGACGCGATCAGCGCCCTGGTGCCGGTACAGAGTTGTAGAAATTACTGCAATTTTCAACGGATTAAAGTCTCATTACCAATCGGCGCAAGTATTCGGGCGCCCCCGTTGTTGTAAACGAGGTCTTTCCCTCTGATAACTGCGGTGAGCCCTGGAATATCTTCGAAGCTGAAATGTTTCCTTAAACCGGCATTAGATTTTGTTAAGCCGGGGTACATGGCAAAGGCCAGTTCATTCTTCTCCACGTTCCACCTGGTTAAGTAAATATAAATGTTGCCGGCAAGTGAATTGGCGTCCAGGGATATTCCCCCGAGGTTGCCGCGAAACCTGTGGAATTGTAAGAAGCGATATGTATGCTGATCTGTAACTAACGCAGTTGCCTCATCTGAGTGCTGTGAAATCCAGCCTGCGGCCAGGCCGTCCTGGCGGTAAAACACCCCGCAAAGATCCAGCCTGTAGCTGCTGAGGGCGATGGAATAGGGCGTATCAATACTGTCCGTGATATCCTGACGCGTTATCTCATAAATAAGGCCAGAAGTGAGCAGGAAATAAGGAATAAGAACTGCTAATGTGACAAATGCAGGATAATGACGATCATCGATCCCCGTGTCGGTATTGATCGCAGGCCTGGCTTGTTTTAATTTACCCCATAGTGTGTTCATGGACAGCCAGATAACTTCACCGCCGAGGATGCAGAAGGGCGATAACGTGATTAGTGCTATGTGGTACATACGTGTTGTATTTAAAAGGTCAGCGAAGCCGACCAGGAATATACAAGCGCCTAATAGGAGGCAGCTTGTCACACATAAGGAGAGGTATTCAACGCTGAAATGTAAGCCCCTGGGCTTGAAGATAAGCCTGAGCACGCCAAGGATAAGTAACAATTGAGTGGCGAGTTGGAAGATTCTGAATATTTTGCCCTGGGTTGTCGCCTGGAAAAAATCAAGTCCCACAGCGGTACGGATCAACACGTCGCGCGCTCCGAAATCGAAGAAACCGGAGGGCTGCCCTGCAGGTATGGCGGATAATCTGGAAGCAATGGAACCGGTTTGCGAATTCCAAATCCCGCTCACAACCCCCAGATTTGCACCTGATGCAATGAATGTGTACCAGGCAAAGCCGGCCAGAAAAAAAGCGCCCACTATGATCAATAGGGCTGCTGGGTGGATCGGTTTTCCCGGCGGAGGTAGGCCGCCGGATTTTGCACAGAGCCACGACCAGAAAGACCTGAACCAGCGGCTCTGCAGGATATATATAAAGGGCAGGAAAAGACCCATATAAATGAAACCGATAAACCCGGTTGCGTAATGGGAAACGACAATGGAGGCGGCAAATATGGATCCCATGATTATTTTTTGTACCGTGTGCAGCCGTGGTGTTACCAGAAGCATAATGAGCAGCGCCAGGAAAAGCTCGGCTACCTGCTGGCGGCAGAGGGCGATCATCTCCAGTGAGAAGGTGGGCACTGCCATGAAGAAGAAGACCGCTAAAAACGCCATTCTCTTTCCGATCTGCCGGCTGAAAACACCGTAAAGAATCACCGGTACCAGTGAGAAAAGCACGGGGTAAATCGCTTTGAATACCCAGACACCCTCGATATTCATCAGCAGCGAGTATGCCGGCGCCAGCATGGTGATGCTGAGGCAGGAATTAACGGCGCTGGCAATGGTGTAATCCCAGTAACCTGCGTTAGCCGCCAGTTGGTAGAAATGATACTCGGTATAAATATCGGAGCCGACCGGGTAGGGCGACATAAGCGTCGTCTGGTATAGCAGGCAAAGGGCGATTACGAAAATTGCCAGCGGATATAAGTAAGGTGTGATAAATTTGTTAAAAGCAGCGAGAATAACGATGCCTGCAATATAAAATAGGCAGATAATGAGCATGATGTTGTTGCTGAAGGCATCGATAAGTTCAACCGCAAGTATAGTCACCACCGGGAGCAGAATGAGTGCCAGAATGACAGGCAGGGATATCCTATTTCCACGGTCAGGCCCGGCATCATCGATATACTCCCTGTCACGGATATAGGCCCCAACCATAAGCATGAGAATCAGGATCGAAAGCGTAATAGTCACCGGCCATAATGTCAGAGGTTGCAGGATGCCGATCAGCGGCAAAATAATGTTGGTCGCCGCCAGGGTGAACATCGCCAGCGCCAGGCTGAGCCCAACAGAATATCCGATGCATTCTATCCAGCCTGTACGGTGGACGCGCAGGGTCCTGAGTAATAGCAGACCGGGAATTAGGCTGATTACAGTGAAACCTGCAATTTGGGTCAGGGCCGGTATACCGGCTCGCCCATCCGCGAGGGCCGTCAATACAATCAGGCTTATCAGAAGGGTAGAGACAACCTTTAGTAACCTCCTGAGTTTCCAGTCATTAGGCGGAATCATTTTCTCGGCCTTTACGCTAATATCATTGAGATAGGGGGGATTATGTTACCATCTGGCTTATAATTCCAATGAATTCGGACGCCCGGTTTTTGTATGTGTGCTCTTTGAGCACCTTCGCCCTTGCCCTGCTCCCCAGCTTCTCCCGCAACGATTTGTCCGACAACAGCTTTGTGTAGATTCGTACCGCCTCTTCCGCACTGTTAACGACCAGCAGCTCTTCACCGATGTCGAACCACTCTTCAATACCATTATACGGCTGCGAGACGATGCAGCTTCCAAAAGAGGCGAGCTCAAACGGCCGGGCGGTGGATGAAGCATATACGCCGGTGTGAGACCAGCGGGTGATATTAAGGTTGATTCTACTGCGGCAGCAATACTGCCGCCACTGGCTGTAGGATAGGTCGCCCAGCATTGTTGCATTGCCAAGGTCGATGCCGAAGCCGCCGCCGGCTACCGAGAATTTGACCCCCGGCATCTCACGACTGGGAATGGTTATCATCTTTTCCATCCATTCTTCGCGGAAGTCGCTACCGTACCCAAAGAAGGAGACATCGATATCCTGTTCTATCTCAACGGGAGCTGCCAGTTCCGGGTCGATGCCGTAATAGAGCGGGTGAACGTTTTTGGCCCCCATTTCTTCGAGATCAGCGATGCATCCTTTGGAGTTGGTGAAGAACGCGTTGTATTCGGACAGATCGGCGCCCTCGTAATAGTTGAATTTAAATCCCCGGCTGACGATGTATTTGGGCAGGATTGTCGGCATGTCCCCATCGTAGAAAACCGACGGAGTGTTGAATAGTTTTTTTATCTTCGTGGGGATGTGGGTAAAATGCGTGATGGGGACGCTCATAAAAAGAAGCAGGGAAATATCCTCTTCCTTTGCCAGGATTGAGATCAGATGTCGCTCCCATTTTGGCCTGATATAGTTCTGTATTAGCTGGTTGGCAATAGGTGTGATAATTGTTTTCCGGCTGGGCGATCTTCCCGATTTTTTCCTGCTCTCAAGGTATGCGTTATACATGGTACTTTCCCTGGCACAGGGATTGTCATAGGTCCGCCACCACAGGCTCTCTATAGAGTTGCCCAAATAGGGGACCACGATGACTTCATGCCCTGTCTCGTGGAAGGCTTTGAGCAACTGCCACCAGGCCGGGGTGCATCCCAGCTTGTTCTTGAGGTCGATTGTGGATACGATGGCAAGTATTTTCATCTTTCAACATATTTGCTGGCGCTACGTCAGGGAAACCGGCCGGCGCGGTTTATCTCAGGCTGTCCCTGTTTGCCAGGTACCAGTCAATGGTCTTCTTTAACCCCTCCTCGAAATCCGTCCTGGCTGTGAAACCGAATTCCACTGCCGCTCTGGAAGTATCCAGGCGCCTTTTTGGCTGGCCGTCGGGTTTGGATGTGTCAAACGTAATGCGGCCTTTGAAACCGGTCAACCGGGCGATCAATTGAGCCAGGTCCCTGATGGATATCTCAAAAGTCGAGCCTATATTGACAGGATCGCTTTTATCGTATTTTTCAGCAGCCAGCGCCACCGCCTCGGCCGCGTCTTCCACGTATAAAAATTCGCGCGTCGGAGTGCCGGTGCCCCAGATAACCACTTCCGGCGCCGCACTCTCGATGGCATCGACAAACTTCTTGATCTGGGCGGGTATGACGTGCGACGACGCGGGGTCGAAGTTATCCCCGGGGCCGTAGAGGTTGACTGGCAGCAGGTAAACGGCGTTCAAACCGTACTGCTCCCGGTATGCCTGGGCCTGAACCAGCAGCATTTTCTTGGCCAGCCCATAAGGCGCATTGGTCTCCTCGGGATAGCCGTTCCAGAGGTTTTCTTCCTTAAATGGAACCGGTGTGAATTTGGGGTAGGCGCAGATAGTGCCGATGGCGACAAATTTCTCGATTTCAAATAGTCTTGCCTGTTCCATGAGCTGCACACCCATCATCAGATTGTCGTAAAAAAACGAGCCCGGGTTGGCCTGGTTGGCGCCGATGCCACCTACTTTGCCCGCCAAATGGATGACTATCTCGGGGCGGACATCGGCATAGAGGGCTTTGACGGCATCGTTATCAACCAGGTCATAGTCTTTGCTGCGCACCACAAAAACATGGGCGCATCCTGCTTCCGTCAGCTTCCTGACAACGTACCTGCCGAAAAATCCGCTGCCGCCGGTTACGGCAATCCTTTTATCGGTAAAGCTGCTCATGCCGACCTATTATACCCTGATGAACCGCGGGCATTCATTTTTTGCTTCTGTCGAATAGTACATTGGAGAGGCGGATACCTATGACGGCCATCACAACACTGAATCCATGGGTTAGAGGGTCGGATGTGGATCCCTGGTCATGATAAAGGCAGGAAATGGGCACTTCTTCAATGCGGAAGCCTTTTTTCCTGGCTTTAACCAGCACCTCTACACTGAAGCTGAAATCATCGTGCGTAATAGCCACGGATTCCAGCAGCTTCCTGCTGTGAGCGCGGAAACCGCTCTGGGCATCAGTTACCTTTACCTTTGAGCCCAGGTTGTACATCCAGGTAATGAAATCCACGCCCAGTTTGCGGTACGCAGGGATGTTGGTTTTATGATTGATAAACCTCGATCCGATGATGAGGTCCGCATTGCCCTGTAGCAGGGGTTGCAGCAGCAATGGTATCTCAGCCGCGTTATGCTGGCCGTCGCCGTCCAGTGTAACGACGATATCAGCTCCCAGTTTGATGGCCGCTTCAAAGCCACTGCGTGTCGCCGCGCCGGCTCCCCTCCTCGTGGCATGGCTGATAACCTCGGCGCCGGCGCTCCGCGCAACATCCGCTGTACTATCACTGGAGCCATCGTCAATCACAAAGACTTTATCGACATGCTTTAGGGCTTCGGCGACGATGTTCCCTATGTACTGTTCTTCATCCAGGCAGGGTATAGAAGCGACTACTTTGATGCTATTCGTGTTCCCTAACATGGTGGATATAAAGAGTATAAGGAAACGGATTACAAGTCAATAAATCTTGATAGCAAGATTTATTGACTTGTAATAGTATTGGTAGGGCTCAGGTCAGGGCACTTGGCTTGCCAGTACGCTCCAGGTGGGTGACCACGGACCCCAGCCGGCATTGTTGCCCGCCTTTACTTTCCAATAGTAGGTAGTGCCCAATGAAAGGCCGGTCACCTCTTGTAAGGTCACATTTCCCACTTCTGAGTTGAATATGTCAGTTCCGCTGAAGCCACTGGTAGTATTCACCTGGAGATGGTACTTGGATGCACTTACTACAGCTCCCCATTTGAAGGTTATGGCTGTCCCTGGGGACAGGAGATCTGGAGCAACACCTGGTGCTGGCGGTGGCGGACCCCAGCCGGCTATCAGGTTATCGATTGCATCTTTGGTAACTGCGCCTGCGCTGGACGGGAAGTTGAATCCCGCATAGGTGGAAGCCCTATAACCCCGCGTACCGCCTGCGCCGGAGTTGTAGCCCACGCAAGCGCCGTCAGAAATATATGCCAGCCAGTAAACTGTGCCAGCGTGTACCGCATAGGGTGTTACATTTACCGTGCTCCACTGTCCGCCCGTGACCGCGGTGGGATTGTTATTGCAGGTGAGCAGAGAGCCGGGTGAGCCCGAGCTGTCCGCATAGAGCGCCGCCTTCACGTTGCCCGCTCCTCCGCAGTACACTCTCACCTGTGACAATGTCCCGCTGCCCACAGCAGTAAACTTGCTCAGCACGAAGTAGCCGGTCGGGTGGTTGCCGGCACTGGTCGTGGAGGTGGCACCCATGAGCCGCTGGGGCGTGGCAGCGGTGTTGAAATTATCGGTTACCGGTGCCCATACCGTGCTATGTGAGTTCTGGGCAGAGCAGCGGTAATAATACTTGGTGGTAGCGGCCAGTCCGTTGATACCAGTGTTAAAAGTGCCGGCAGGCCTGGCACCCAGCGCCACATTGTTTCCCCAACTTCCCGAAGTGGTGCCACCATCGGATGTCCCGTAGTAAACGGTGATATTGGTAGTGTCGTTGCCCGTGGAAGTCAGGTTGCCGTACAGGCTGGCTGCCGCGTCCGTTATGTTGTCGGCCCCCGCATTGATCACGGCAGGAGCCGTGGGTGGTGGCAGGGTGGTAAAACTATCTGTTGCACTTGCCCATGCCGAACCTGCCGTGTTCTGCGCAAAGCAGCGATAGTAGTAGAGGGTGCTGGCCGTCAGGCTGCTGATATCCGTGTATAGCGATCCCTCAGGTTTGGCACCCAGCGGTACATTGTTATCCCAGCTTCCAGGAGTGGTGCCGCCGTCAGCCGTGCCCCAGTAAACCGTGACATCGGTGGTGGCATTGCCCGTGGAGGTCAGATTGCCGTTAAGCCTGGCTGCGTTACGGGTTACACTGGATGCCCCACCTTCGTTTGTAATGGTGGGAGCAACAGGCGCAGGCGGTGTGCCCCAGCCGGCTATCAGGTTATCGATTGCATCTTTGGTAACTGCGCCTGCGCTGGACGGGAAGTTGAATCCCGCATAGGTGGAAGCCCTATAACCCCGCGTACCGCCTGCGCCGGAGTTGTAGCCCACGCAAGCGCCGTCAGAAATATATGCCAGCCAGTAAACTGTGCCAGCGTGTACCGCATAGGGTGTTACATTTACCGTGCTCCACTGTCCGCCCGTGACCGCGGTGGGATTGTTATTGCAGGTGAGCAGAGAGCCGGGTGAGCCCGAGCTGTCCGCATAGAGCGCCGCCTTCACGTTGCCCGCTCCTCCGCAGTACACTCTCACCTGTGACAATGTCCCGCTGCCCACAGCAGTAAACTTGCTCAGCACGAAGTAGCCGGTCGGGTGGTTGCCGGCACTGGCCGTGGAGCTTGTCCCCATTAGTTTTTGGGGCACTCCTGCCACAAATGACGACGTGTCGGAGGTCCAGGAAGTACCTGCCGAGTTTGTGGCAGAACAGCGATAATAATATGTGGTGCCGGTGGAGAGACTGGTGATGGGGGTGGAAAAGGCTCCCGCAGTGCGAATCCCGAGGTTGACGTTGGTGTCCCAGGTACCAGTGCCGCCGTCATTATCGCCCCAGTGAATGTACACTGTGGTGTCTGCTCCACCGTTCGAGGTCAGGTTACCGTTAAGCGTGGCGGTAGTTGCCGTGACACTGGTGGCGCCGGAAGCGTTGGTTACCGTGGGAGGTGTTGAATTCAACCGCATTACGGTGACACCTAAATGTTGCCGACCGTAGTAGGAACCTCCCCAGGTCATTTCATGGCTGCTGTAATCCCAGGTATTATGAATGTAGATTTTGTTAGCACTGGTATCGTAGCCGTAGCCCACCATAGTGTGACCATCTATTTGTATCAAAACGGGCCGACCGGCATCGATCTCGCTGCAATAACTGGCAAAGGTGAAGCCCTTCGCAGGGTCTGTCCCCACTCCCTGAATTGCTTGTGTGAAATTTGTTTGAACTGTGTATCCCCGTGATTCGACAAATAGTTTCATCCCGTGACAACCGTCCCTGTCACCAGGTTCACAGTCAGTATAGTCATAAAGCGGGTCTCCGTTAGTATAAGCATAGAAACTGGTCCATCCGTCCAGGTTTGCATATTTCGACTGACTGGTCCCCATGAAGTCGCCGGCTGAGTCTGCGGTGTGTTCTGTCCAGACGTTCGTTATATAGGGATCGGGGCTCGCGTTCTCGTAATCAATCCAGTAATCATCGACGTGTCCCCGCGTAATACGCCCGTCGATGCCACTGTGCGTAGCATTGATGGGGCATTCACCACAGGTTATCCCTGGATAAGTTGTATGACCCCAGATGGAGTTATCCAGGGGGCACACGCCGCCGTTGGTTGGTCCCGTATAAAAGTTTGAATAGCCCGCCCTGTCATAATAGCCGAACATCATGGCGGCGGAGGTGGCGGAGCAGCCGTAAGCCCAGTCAAATGCAGGCACATTGCTCAGTATATTTAAGGCGCCGGCCTTGTGTACTTCAGGCACGCTGACAGCCGCAGCTTTTATAGCGGGCGGCCTTCCGGGCACAATGATCCGTATTAATTCGCGGCCATCCTTATCTGTAACTCTGGTTACATTCTGGCTGTTTACCCAAGCCCCTAAATCATCCGCATAAACAGGCGCTGGCATCAAACTTGAACATAATGGCAGGACAAGTACGATCAGTGGCAGGATGTGCCGCAAGATATCCATATGCAGGAGAATCTTTCTGATTTGCATGCCCATAATTCTACCTCCGGTCCAGCTAGATTAATGTAGTTATTATATTAAGTGACCGAAATAAATGCTTTCCAAATTCCCTGGAAACAGCATGCCTTTAAGATTGGGGCTTGTCCCTGTAGCCTATCAGAAATAACCACCGTCAGCATATCTATGACGGACTTCATTGCCGATATAATATCCATTCGTATATGTAATGTCAACTTTATTCCCAAACACTTCATTGCCGCCCTTCACGCACATATCATACGTATTTCTATTAATAGAAATCTAACGTAGCCACAAATACGCTTGAATGACAACAGTCAGAGGCTATCAGCCCCGAGCATTACCTCATCCACACTCTAACAAGCAATTTAATTCTCGGCCCGTCCGTTGTTGTGGGTGCAGGGAGGCACGCCTCTACATGTACGCCCTTACCTGACCGTCACCGATTTGGCCAGGTTGCGCGGCATATCCGGGTTGTGGCCCC
>CAZKOL010000007.1:0-56023 GCA_964554375.1 uncultured Dehalococcoidales bacterium | reverse complement strand
CAGGCCACCTTGCCCCTGACATACGCCCGGTAGCACTTGTAGAAATTCAGCAGCGCTTCCAGTTCGCTATCACCGCTGGCGCCAACATAGGCTTGGACGAACGAGTTCGACAGGTCAGCCCTGCCGTAGCGGTCGATGTCCATTGCCAGGAAGGCAATCTCGGAGGCCGTGTCGCAATAGCGGAAGCGGTCGTTGAACTCGATGCAGTCGTAAATATAGATATTGTCGGCAAAGCATACATGGGCTGCATGCAAGTCGCCGTGGCAGTCCCGTATCTTTCCGCCGGACACCCGGCTGTTAAGTAGAGAAGAATGACTAAGCAGGAATTTGCCGGTATATTCCTTTATGAGGCGGTGGGATTTTTCCCGGATAACTGTGCCGACATATTTAATGGTTTGATCGAAATTCTCGTCGGTGTTGGTCCTCACTCCATCAAGGCTGCCATAGGCGCTTATGGCAGGATTGGTGGCCGCGCGGCCGTGGAAATCTGCCATCAGTCCGGCTACCTGCTCCAGCATGGCCGGTGTGACCAGGTCCCGTGTGAGCAGCAGGTCCATCATCCTGCCGCGGGGGAGCTGCTTCATTTTGACCGCGTACTCGATCACTTTTCCCGTGCCGCCAAGCTGAATCCCGCCGGGTGATTCAGTGATAGGCAGCACATCCAGGTAGGCGGCCGGGCAAAGGCGTCGGTTGAGCTCCAGTTCCTGGCGGCAGAAATGCTCCCTTTTCTCTAGCGTGGTGTAATCCAGGTATCCCAGATTGACCGGCTTTTTAGTCTTATAGGCATACCCTCCGGCGAGGAAAATGAAAGACATCTGCGTTTGCAGTAATTCAACCACTGCCGGGCGGTCGGGGTATGCCCCTGAATCAAGCAGAGCTTGTACGTATAGGGGCAGTTGAGACGGCATAACGCGGGATATTATAGCAGTTTTACTCGTGCATTTCACGCGTGGTGATCATCGCAGCCACGCGGGCAGGCACCAAATCCGTTGGATAAGTTATAATTTAACCGGCTATAAAAGTACGAGAGAGAACAAAATGAAGACGGACGAACGGCAGCTGTTTCAGGAGAGAGTAGCCACGCTACGCGTTAATCCCGCAGCTATCGACAAAATAATAGTCCATGGTGCGAATGGAGTCATCATACAGAACATGAAGGGGAAAGAGGCGTCCTTATGCATTTACGCGGCAATCGCCTCCAATGACGGCTATATCAGCCCGGCGGGCGCTAAAAAAGGGCTGGATGTATACGGGAATTCGCTGCGGAATGAGGCAAAGGAGCAGCCGGGCAGCCATCCGGAGATAAACAGGCTGGAGAGTATCGCCCGGTCGAAGCAGGCGGTAAGGTGTGATGTCATCCGCCGCGAGTCTTCCAAGCCGGCGCCGGAGCGCATTTTAAAGGCGCTGCCGGAAGCGCTACGGGTATACCCGACGCCCTTTTATATCTATGATGAGCAGGGCATCAGGGACACTGCCGAGTCATATAAAAAGGCCTTTGCGTGGGTGAAGCCCGGATATAGGAACTACTTCGCAGTAAAGGCTTGCCCTAACCCCCATATCGTGAATGTTTTGAAGGAGGAGGGCTTCGGGGTGGATTGCAGTTCCCTGGCCGAGCTTGTCATCGCTGAAAAACTGGGTATGCGAGGTGAGAATATCATGTTCACCTCTAACGATACGCCTGCCGATGAATACATTAAGGCAAAACGACTCGGCGCCATCATCAATCTCGATGACCGGTCACATATAGGCTACCTTGATAAAAATGCGGGGATGCCGCAACTTATCTGTTTCAGGTACAACCCGGGACCGCTGAGAAAAGGCAACGACTTCATCGGCGATCCCCGGGAGGCCAAGTACGGGGTTACTACCGGGCAGATACGGGGCGCCTATATCAAGGCCATGGAGCTTGGAGCGGAGCGATTCGGTCTGCACACAATGATCGTCTCCAATATGCTGGACGAGCAATACCTGGAAGAAACCGCGGTAATGCTGTTTAAGCTGGCTGCGATGATTAGCCATGATACGGGCATAAAATTCGATTTCATCAACCTGGGTGGCGGCTTCGGCATTTCCTACAAGCCAGAGCAGTCGGCCATTGACCTGGACGTGGTATCCACGGGCATCCGCGGCGCCTATAAGAAATATATTAAGGACATGGGTTTGGGTACGGTGCGCGTGGTTACCGAATGCGGCAGGGCCATGACGGGCCCGCACGGGTTCCTGATATCGAAGGTCAGGCACGTGTCCCATAAATATAAGGATTTCGTGGGACTGGATGCCTGCATGGCTAACCTGATGCGCCCTGCTCTCTACGGCGCATACCATCATATAACGGTGCTGGGCAAGGAAAATGAGCCGAAAGGCCACGTGTACGATGTGACCGGCTCTCTTTGCGAGAATAACGACAAGTTCGCTGTGAACCGTCCACTGCCGGCAGTTGCGCCGGGCGATGTCTTTATATTGCACGACGCCGGCGCCCACGGCTATGCTATGGGCTTCCAGTATAACGGCAAGCTACGCTGTGCGGAGCTTCTTGTTACGCCCGCAGGCAAGGTGCGTCAGATACGGAGGGCGGAGATATTGGACGATTACCTGGGCACTATAGAGAGCTGGCCGAAGGTATAGACTTTTACAGCGGGCCGCTGTCCTTGTTCTGGCTTGCCGTCTTATTCCCGTTTAATTTGCTGTACCCTGCCAGCCTGTCCATCCACTCGATCGATTTAAGCTGCTTTTCCAATATGTAGCGGACATTGTCGCGCAGGATGCTCTTGATTTCCCTCGCCAGTTCAGCGCTGAGCTTAACCCGGCCAGCAATTGCAATATCACTGTGCTGCCAGAGTCGCAGTACTTTCTGCGCGTTCACCGATATGGTACTGGCTGCCATATCGGGATAGCCGCACTCCCGGCAGAGCGCCCCACCCTGTGCCGGGTTGTAATAGTTGGCTTCCGGTTGCAGCGTCCTGTTGCAATTGGCGCATTTCTGAAGCTGTGGGCTGTAACCCAGGTGACCCAGCAGGCGCAGTTCAAAGTAGCGCACGATGCGTTCCCCTTCCCCCGTCTCAGATAGGCTCCTGAGCGTAGCGAGCAACAACTCAAACAGCTCCCTGTCCTCGACGTTCTCTTCGGTAAAATTGTCGACCAGTTCCGCGAGGTAGAAGCCGCAGGACATAAGCTCGAGGCTGTCGCGCATGGGCAGGAAGATATCCAGTGTTTGTGCCTGGGTGACTATATCCAGGTTGCGGCCGCGCGCCAGCATAAGCTGGCTGTGTGCGAGCAACTCTACGTTGCCCCCCAGCTTACTACCGGGCCGCATGGACCCCTTGGCTATAGCCCTCACCTTGCCGCAGTCCGCAGTAAAAATGGTAAGGAGCCGGTCAGCTTCGCCGAATTTATGACGCTTTATGATGATGCCGGTAGTACGGTAGACCCGCGCGGACATGGGTGCGCTAATACATCTCCTGCCGCCCTTCCAGGGCGCGGCTGAGCGTAACATCGTCGGCATATTCGAGATCACCCCCGAAGGGCAGACCGCGGGCCAGCCGGGTGACCCTGATGCCCAGGGGGGAGACCAGGCCTTGAATATACATCGAAGTGGCCTCGCCCTCCGTGTTGGGATTGGTGGCCAGTATGACCTCGATGATGCTGTTAGAGGTCAGGCGATCCAGCAGTTCCCTGATGTGCAGGTCCTCGGGCTTGATGCCGTCGCCGGGCGATATAACACCGTGCAGCACGTGATAGAGCCCGCGGAATTTCTTAGTGCGCTCCAGCGGCAAAATGTCGATCGGCTCCTCTACCACGCAGATCCTAGTCATGTCGCGCGTCCCGTCGGCGCATATGCCACAGGGATCGGTATCTGTTATGTTGAGGCAGATAGAGCAGAGCCTGAGGTTTTGCTTGAGGGCAATAATCGCCTCGGCCAGGTCGCGGGACCTTTCGGGTGGCGCCTGCAGGAGGTGATAGGCCAGGCGTTGGGCGCTCTTGGGGCCTACACCCGGCAGCTTGTTCAGCTCTTCGATGAGCCTGGAAATTGGCCGGGCGGAGGGGAGGAAATCGGGGTTCAAAGCTCTCTCCTACAAAAGTCCCGGTATCTTGAGACCACCTGTCAGCTTGCTCATGTTCTGTGCCGCCAATTCCTGCGATTTTTGCACTGCCTCATTGCAGGCAGCCAATACCAGGTCCTGCAGGAAATCCACATCTTCGGGATTGACAACCTCAGGTGAAATGGAGATCGACTGGAATTGCTGCTGACCGTTGATAATTATTTTAATGGCGCCTCCACCGGCCGTTACCTCCACATTGGTCTTGCCCAGTTCCTCCTGGGCTTTGATCATTTTGGCTTGCAATTCCTGTATCTGGCGCAGGTTAAATTGACTCATTTCCCCTCCGTTTCAGAGTTATCTTCGACGATCCTGGCTCCCATGCTCAGGGCAGCTTCCACCAGGTGATTACTGCCGGCAGGTTTAAGCTCGGATTTGGCTCCGCCCTGCTGCATGAGGATACAGGTTATCGTATAAGTGTGGCCGAAAACTTCTTTGAGCTTCTTCTCGATAATATGAAGGTATTTGCGGTTGTCTATGTAGCTCTTGTGGAAATCGTGATAAAAACCAAGGAGGAGATTGCCGTCCTTGATCTCGACAGGCTCACAGGCATGGCGCAGTCGGGCATCCAGGTTGCCCCCGGAGCCCTCACCGCGCATAGAATTGATGAAATCTTTCCAATGGACCTGCAAGTACTTTAAATCGTTGGGATCATCCATCTTGAGTGGCTCCGACGGGCGGTGCTGGTCGGCCGGATCAATGGCTGGAGTGGGAGGTGCGGAGGCCTGGGACGGCGCTTCAGCAATCTTACCGGGCCTGCTCACAAGGCTGGCCGGTCGTGACTGTTCGGCCGGCCGGCTGACCCTGATCGATGGCGCGGTGGGACGGGACGAATGCCACTCCCTGCCGGGCGGCTGATCCGCAGCAGCGGACTTGTCCCTGGCATGCTGCGATACGACACTTTCCACGAGGGCGAGTTCGAGCGGCAGGGGCGAATAGGTGTCCATGCGGAGGTCGACGCTGCTGAATAGCTTAATAGCATTAAGCAGGTAATCGAGAGTCGTGCTTCCAGCGACCTTCTGCATCTCGGCAAAGTCGTCGGAGGTGGCGTCTATCATATCAGCAGAGCCTGATTTGGCCAGCAGGAGCTGGCGCATGTAATCCACCAGTTCGCGATTAAATTGCCGCAGGTCGAGGCCCTCTCCCGCCACAGCGTTGATGACTTTGAGCCCCGAGGATACGTCCATGGCAACTATACAGCGCGCCAGCTCACGTATGCGCAGGTCACCGCTGATGCCCAGCATAGCCTGAGCTTGTGCCAGGCTGATGATATTGCCGTGATAGGTAATGAGCTGTTCCAGTAAATTAGTTGCATCCCGCAGGCTGCCCGTAGTTACCTTGGCCACCAGCTTGAGAGCCTCGGGGGCTATCTCTATTCCTTCCTTTGCGCAAATATGTGCCAGTCGTGAGATGACAGCGCTGCTGGAAAGGCGGTGGAAATCGAAGCGCTGGCAGCGTGAAGTGATAGTAGAGATTATTTTGTGAGGATCGGTTGTCGCCAGGATGAAAATAACGTGCGGGGGCGGCTCCTCGAGCGTCTTCAGGAAAGCATTAGCGCCCTCTCGCGTTATCATGTGCACCTCATCGATGATATAGACCTTGTAGCGCAGGATATTCGGTGAGTAATTGACCCTTTCTTTGAGGTCGTTCATATCGTCGATGCCGCGGTTGCTGGCCTCGTCGATCTCGATAATATCCAGTGCGTTGCCCTTATTGATGGCAAGACAGGAATCGCAGGAGTTACAAGGCTCTCCTTCAAGGGGGCTGCTGCAGTTGACGGCCTTGGCCAGTATGCGGGCGGTGCTGGTCTTGCCACTGCCGCGCGGGCCGCAGAATAGATAGGCATGGGCAATGCGGCTGCTTTTAATGGCATTGCGCAGGGTCTGGACGACGTGCTCCTGTCCAGCTACTTCTGAGAAATTTTGAGGGCGCCATTTGCGGTAAAAAACCTGGGAGGTCATGATGCACTAATTATACCCCAACCTCGCGGCGGCTAAAACCGTATCAATGCTTAAAGCACGCTCCGACTGTGATGCAATGGTTGCCCTGCTGTGCTATAATTTTGCGTTATAGAGTTTATACAGGAGTACGGCATTGGACAAGGAAAAGAAGCAGGCAATAATGAAGAGCTATGCAATAAACGAGAAAGATACGGGCTCTTCTGATGTACAGGTGGCGGTACTAACCGAGAGGATCGTCCAGCTATCGGCGCATCTGAAAGAGCATTCTCACGATCAGCATACACGTCGGTCTCTTCTCAGGCTTATCGGGAGGCGCAGGCGGCTGTTGGCTTATTTGAGCAGGGAAGACATCAACCGCTATAGAACCCTCATCGGCAAGCTTGGATTACGCAAATAAAACAGGATAGAGGGTTTTAATAATGTCCCAGAACTTTAAATGTAACATCGGGGGCAGGGATCTTATCATCGAAAGCGGCAAGCTTGCCCAGCAGGCAGATAGCGCTGTAGTGGTTCGTTATGGTGATACGGTTGTCCTTGTCACTGCATGCATCAGCGAAGAGGCCAGGGAGAATAGCGATTTCGTTCGCCTCACAGTTGATTACGAGGAACGTCATTACGCCATAGGCAAGATCCCGGGCAGCTTTATGCGGCGCGAGGGGAGGCCGGGGGAACAGGCTACGCTGGCAGCACGCCTGTGCGACCGCTCGATACGCCCGCTCTTTCTCAAGAGCCTCCCCAACGATATCCAGGTAGTGGTCACTGTGCTGTCTACCGACCAGGAGAACGATCCGGACGTGCTGGCTGTTATCGGTGCGTCGGCTGCCCTGACCGTCTCAAGCATACCGTTCTACGGTCCCATTGGCGCCACGAGGGTTGGCTACATCGACGGCAAGATGGTGCTCAATCCGCTGCTTCCGCAGATGGATGACAGCGTACTTGACCTGGTGGTTGCCAGCAGCCGCGATAATATCGTCATGGTGGAGGCGGGGTGCAGGGAAATCGACCCCGCCATATATATAGAGGCGCTCAAGATCGCGCATGAGGAGAACCAGAAAATCATTCGCCTGCAGGACGAGCTGCGTGAAGCAATCGGCAGGCCCAAGCTGGAGGTTGAAGGATTCAACATCAATCCCGATTTATTGGCAGCCATTAGCTCAGATTACGGCCAGACTATGGTTGCTGCTCTGGACAGCGCAGACAGGGAGCAGCGGCAGTCCAAACTGGATGCTATAAAAAAGGAAGCCGTCGAGAAACTAAAGGAAACATACACGGATGTTGAGATCGGCACAGCCATCGAGGAAGTGTTGAAAAAAACATGCAGGGCCAAAATACTGCGTGAACAGAAGCATGTCGACGGGCGTGATATCAACAAGATACGGCCTCTCAACGCGGAGGTTGCCCTGCTGCCGCGTACGCACGGATCGGGGCTGTTCTCGCGCGGGCAGACCCAGGTGCTGACCATCTCCACACTGGGCTCGCTGGGCCAGGCCAAGACGGTGGACGATCTCGGCCTGGAGGATACCAAGCGCTTCATGCACCATTATAATTTCCCTCCCTTTTCCACCGGAGAGGTCAAAAGGATGGGCTCGACAGGAAGACGGGAGATCGGGCACGGCGCGCTGGCAGAGAAGGCGCTGGTCGCGGTGATACCTGACGAGAAGGATTTCGCCTACACGATCCGGCTGGTATCCGAGGTGCTCAGTTCCAATGGCAGCACTTCTATGGGCAGTGTTTGTGCCTCGACGCTGGCACTGATGGATGCAGGTGTCCCCATCAAGGCTCCGGTGGCGGGCATAGCCATGGGCCTTGTAACGGACAAGGACAATCCGGGTAATTACATCATCCTAACGGATATTGAGGGGATAGAAGATTTTTACGGCGATATGGACTATAAAGTGGCCGGTACTGCCAACGGCATTACGGCTATCCAGCTTGATATCAAGCTTCAAGGCGTTTCGCACGAGGTGCTGGCTAAAGCTACGCTGCAGGCCAGGGAGGCTCACCAGGTGATCCTGGATGTTTTGAAGGCGGCCATACCTGAAGTGCGCCCTAACCTGAGCAAGTACGCGCCGCGCATGTACAAGATAACCATCGACCCGTCCAAGATCGGGGCACTGATCGGGCCGGGAGGGAAGAATATCAAGGCCATCATCGAGGAGACCAAGACCACCATCGAGGTGTCAAATGATGGCACCGTGGTCATAGGTTCGGCCAGCGAGGAGTCGGCCCAGGCGGCCATACATAAGGTGGAGGGCCTTACGCAGGATGTAGAGGTGGGTGCCATCTACACGGGCAAGGTCACCAGGATACAGAATTTCGGCGCATTCGTTGAAGTCCTGCCGGGCAAGGAAGGGCTGGTACATATCAGTGAACTCGCTGACCATCACGTGGCGCGTGTGGAGGATGTGATCAAAATTGGCGATGAGATTATGGTCAAGGTGACCGAGATCGACCGGCTTGGGCGTATAAACCTTTCGCGCAAAGCAGTTTTTGCTGATCAGAATGGCGGCGCCCCGGTTGATAAGCCGGCAGCACAGGACAGGCCTCCCATGCCACCCAGTGCACATAGCGGACCGCCGAGGTCGGGGATGCCGCCGCGGGCACGCGTGGACGAGCCCAGGCGCCATCCGCGCAGGCCTGAATAAGAAAGGGTTGACCGTGCCTGAACGGGAGAGGATTGTGACATGTCTAAAATCAAAGTAGCGGTGAACGGGGCATTAGGCAGGATGGGGCAACAGGTTGTAGGCGCGGTAATGGCTGACACGGACCTGGAGTTGACCGGCGCCGCTGATATCAAGGCGGACCGGGAACACCTGAGCCTGGCCGGATTGACCAGGAAAGTGCCCCTGCACACCAATTTAACATCCCTGATCGAAATGTACCACCCTCAGGTGGTAGTGGATTTCACGGTGCCTGGGGCAGCCATGGGTGTGGCAAGGCTTGCCCTTAAAAATGGCGCCAATTTGGTAATGGGCACGACCGGCTTGAGCGAAGCCGATTTAAAGGATATAGACCGTCTGGCGCAGGCTCATAAGAAAGGCGCAGTGGTCGCGGCCAACTTCGCCATTGGCGCCGTAATAATGATACACCTGGCCAGGATGGCCGCAAGGTATTTTGATAATGCAGAGATCATTGAGCTTCATCATGACAGGAAGCTGGATGCGCCTTCAGGAACGGCGCTGGCAACGGCCAGGGCAATGGTGAATGCGCATGGCAAACCCTTCATGAGCCCGATAACCGAAAAAGAAACTTTGAAGGGCACGAGGGGCGGCCGGTCCGATGGTATATGCATCCACAGCATCAGGCTGCCTGGTCTGGTTGCCAGCCAGGAAGTCATATTCGGAGCCCTGGGCCAAACCTTGTCGATCAGGCATGACACGATAAGCAGGGAGAGTTTTATGCCGGGCGTGATCCTTGCAATTAAGGAGGTAATCAAGCGCCACGGTTTAATTTACGGCCTGGATGTACTGCTAAATTTGGGAGACTGATATGAACAACAGTAATAACGGGTATCACGTAGCTATAGTAGGCGCTACCGGCATGGTGGGGCAGGAGTTCATCAAGATTCTCCTGCAGAGGAAATTCCCCGTGTCGTCGCTGCAGCTTTATGCTTCCGACCGATCGGCCGGCAGGAAAGTTTATGTGGGTCACCAGGAGATAGTGGTGAAAGAGACCGCCAGTGACTCTTTCGACAATGTAGATATAGCGCTTTTCTCGGCGGGGTCCGAGATAAGCAAGCACTTCGCCCCGCTGGCGGCCAAGGCAGGGGCCCTGGTCATAGATAACAGCGCGGCCTGGCGCATGGACTCTCGCGTACCGCTGGTGGTGCCGGAGGTCAATGCCGAAGATATCAAAAAGCACAGGGGCATTATCGCCAATCCGAACTGCTCTACCATCCAGATGGTGGTAGCCTTGTACCCCCTGCACAAAGTTAACCCGATCAAGCGCATCACTGTAGCCACTTACCAGTCAGTGTCAGGGACTGGCATCGCTGCCGTGGAGGAGTTGACCAAGCAGGCTAAGGTAGTGATGGACGGCGGCAATGTCGTGCCGCACGTCTATTCACATCAAATAGCTTTCAACCTGCTGCCGGAGATAGATGTCTTCCTTGAGAACGGCTATACCAAGGAAGAATGGAAGCTGGTCGAGGAAACGCGAAAAATCATGCACGCCGAGAGCCTTGCCGTCTCAGCCACCTGCGTTCGTGTGCCCGTATTCATCAGCCACAGCGAGGCCATACAGGTGGAATTCACCGACTATATGTCACCCGAGGAAGCTCGCTCTATCCTGAGCAAGTCCCAGGGTATTAAAGTGCTTGACGATCCCAATGTGAGCCTTTACCCGCAGCCCTGGCTGGCGGCGGGCACTGACGATGTTTACGTGGGCAGGATAAGATCCGATGCCTCCTACTTGAATGGCCTGGTGATGTGGGTGGTGTCCGACAATATCCGCAAGGGTGCCGCCCTCAATGCCGTCCAGATCGCGGAGGAGGCAGCCAAGAACAGTTGGGTCAAACATCAAAACAGCAATAAATAGTCGGCGGAGGATGCGATGAAGAAGTTCGGACGTTTGCTGACAGCCATGGTAACCCCTTTCAACACTAAGGGGCAGGTTGATTACACCCAGGCGAAGAAGCTGGCCAAGGCGCTGCTCGAATCTGGAAGCGATGGGCTGGTGGTGTCCGGCACCACCGGTGAAAGCCCCACGCTTAATACTGAGGAGAAACTCCGCCTGTTCGAGGAGATCAGGACGGCCGCAGGCAGTAAGGTTACGATCGTGGCCGGCACGGGTAACTACAATACGCAGGAGAGTATAGATCTGACCAAAGAGGCGGAGAAAAAGGGTGTGGATGCCTGCCTGCTGACCGTCCCTTACTACAACAAGCCCAACCAGGAAGGGCTCTATCAGCACTTCAAGGCCATCGCTGGGTCAACCCGACTACCTTGTATTATTTATAATGTGCCATCACGTACCATCACCAACCTGGCTGCCCAAACGACCATCAAGCTCAGCAAGATCGATAATATCGTGGGCATAAAGGAGGCCAGCGCCGATTTCGGGCAGATCGCCCGCATTATCGACGGTGTGGGCAATGGTTTCATGGTATATAGCGGCAATGACGCCGATACCTTTCCTATCCTCAACCTTGGCGGCTATGGCGTGATCGGTGTCATCACACACCTTGTGGGCAGGCAGTACAAGAAGATGATGGACCTTTTCTTTAGCGGAAAAATTAAGGAATCCGCCAAGCTGCACCGCAGCTTCATACCGCTGATAAATACCATGTTCATGATAGGCAGTCCCATGCCCATCAAGTATGCCCTGAACTACCTGGGTTTCAGGGTCGGCAAACCACGCCTGCCGCTGGTTGTGCCTGATGAGAGTACCCGCGCTGTCATTGAGCAGACACTCAAGAGCTATACTATAGACCTGCCGCTTAAATAGCCCTGGCGCCCCTTCGGGTTGCGGTTTGAGCGCCTGTAAGCATATGGCGAAGATAAATATAAAGGCGAGTAATTAAGACCAGGGATAATGTCCCCGGCGTTTGGAAGCCCAATTATCGATACCCTCGCTCCTGATCAGCTCCAGGTGGAATGCGAGGTTGGGGTGAAACTTGAGCAGCGGTTCAAGGTGCTGGCAGGTCTTATATTCCACACATTCCCAGCATCCGTAAATGCCTTTTTCAATGGCGCAATTTCTCACAGCGCAACGCCCTCCCTTCCAGCCCCCGCTCTCGCGGCAAAGCGACGTGCATTCCAGCCCCCTTATGGCCTTCAGCGCATCCAGAAATTCGGCGTAGTGGTTGAAGGCTGAGTTGGCCTCTGACCAGTACGTCTGGCCCGCCTTCAATTCAGCATATTTTACAAACTGCAGTTCTTCGAGTAATTGCTGAAAGCGGGCCGTCAAAGCATAAAGCTCTGTTTTGGAAGGGATGCAGTCCTTGCAGTATAGGCCGCAATAGGCTGTCAGCTGACTAACATCAGGCATAGGTCATCAGATCACGTTTTTTATTACTATGCTCTGGTCGCGACGGGGCCCTATGGAGATAACGTGGAAATGACATCCGATAAGTTCTTCGAGGCGCCTGACGTACCTGCGGGCGTTGCGCGGCAGTTCCCCCGCCTTGCGGGCGTTGCTGGTATTGACCTTCCAGCCCGGCAATTCTTCGTATACGGGCACACATCTCTCAAGAGCCGTTGCATCTGCGGGGAAGCGGACAACCGTCCTGCCGTCTATTTTATAGCCGATGCATATCTTCACGGTATCCATCTCGTCAAGCACATCCAGGCGTGTTAGTATGCCGCTGGTAAAGCCGTTAAGGTTAGTACTGTAGCGCCCCACCACGGCATCAAACCATCCGCAGCGTCGCGCCCTTCCTGTGGTGGTACCATACTCGTGGGCACGTTGCCTGATATACTCACCGACCTCGTCTTTGAGCTCGGTTGGCATGGGACCGCCTCCCACCCTGGTAGTGTAGGCTTTGAAAATACCTACAACGCGGTCGATCCTGCGCGGGTTGATGCCTGATCCCATACAGGCGCCCGCGGCCAGCGGAGATGACGAGGTTACAAAAGGATAGGAGCCGAAATCCGTGTCGAGCATGGTGCCCTGGGCACCCTCAAGGACGATATTGCTGCCACTCTCCAGGAGGTCGTTGATCATGGCAGTGGTGTCCTTGATATAAGGCGCCAGGCGCACTGCGTACGCGGAATACTCTTGGAAAACCGTATCGAAATCCAGTGCTGCAGCATTATAAAGCCTGGTGAGGAGTTCGTTTCTGTTTTCCATGAGGCTGGACAGCCGCGACCGGAACGTGTCTGTATCGATGAGATCACATGCGCGTATGCCCTTGCGGGCGATTTTATCGGCGAAGGCAGGCCCGATACCCTTACCGGTTGTACCTATAGCAGCGGGCCCGCGCTTCTCCTCATCCAGCCTGTCGAGCAGGATATGCCATGGCATGATGAGGTGTGCACGGTCGCTGATATGCAGGTTGTCGATAGCCACGCCCCTGGTCTCGAGACTGTCCATCTCTTCCAGCAAGACCCTGGGATTGATGACGACGCCATTGCCTATGATGCATGCAGTGCGAGGGTAGAAAATGCCGGACGGCACGATATGGAGCTTGAACTCCCCTCCCGGATTGATGACCGTGTGGCCGGCATTATCGCCGCCGGAAAAACGTATGACGGCGTCCGCCTTCTCGGCCAATAGATCCACTATTTTACCTTTACCTTCGTCGCCCCACTGGGCGCCAATAACAGCTACAACTGACATTTTATTAATCCTGAAATAGACATACTCGCAGACTTAATTGAAAAAATGGAAAAGGTGAATTGCAATGATCAACCCCGGGACATGTAACTCTTACCCCAGAAGTGGAGGAGTATGCCGCCGCCTGATATCAGCACTGTAAGGCCTGCAAGCACAGTAAGGAATACAAGCATAGGCATATCCACATTCACCCAGAGCATGCCTGCCGCCGCCAAGCCTATGCCGGCTATAATCCATGCAAGCACCAGCGCAGCAAGGGAGGTGAGGCTCGCCGCGAATACCCGGTCACTCATAGCATTGACCTATTTGTATATACTCCTTTTATTTTTTTGTCTGCCGCCAGACGTGCGCAAACCGCTGCCCGGCGGTCACAAAAGAAAGGACTACCACTATGGCCAGTGCTATGAACACCTGGTTTAAGAGCAGCCCGAGCGCTAATATTATAACCCGCTCAACACGCGTAAACAAGCCAACCGTGCAATCGATATTAAGCCCCTCTGCTCTGGCCCTGATATAACTGGTCAGGAATGACCCTATCATGGCCAGGAATATAAGCACGAGTTGCAACGTAACGTCATAAGGCCATACTCCGGGGCCGGTAATGAAGATGAAGCTTAGAAAAAGCGCGCCCTCGGTAATCCTGTCAACAGTAGAATCAAAAAGCGCCCCGAAACTGGAGGTCTTTCCCATATAGCGGGCAAGGGCGCCATCCAATAAATCGAACAGTCCGGCCAATAGAAATATAAGGGCGCCTGCCACCAAATGGCCGAAACCTATGATCACCGCTGCCACCAGATTAATGACCAGTCCAATAGCGGTCATGATGTCAGGCGTTAGCCTTAGCCTGCTGATGAGCGGGACAAGGGGATCGGTAATTAAGCGGCCTGCTTTCCTGCGTAAGTCCTGGAAACTAGACATATCTTCATCCTTTTAGATTCGCAGAGGTGGATGTGTAGTAATCGACAACCTGCCGGCTAACGTTTTCCCAGCTGTACTTGTCGGCCGTGGCCACTCCCCTCTCCGCTATCGCCAATCTCAATTGCCTGTCGGTCAGTAGTTTTAATAAAGCATCTGCCAGCGCGCGCGGGTTCCTTGGCCTTGCCAGCAAACCATCCTGGCCATGCGTGATCACACTGGCATAGCCCGGTATATCGGTTGCCACGACCGGTGTACAGCTGGCCATGGCCTCCAGCAGGATTATGCCAAAGCTCTCGCCACTGGTGGCAGGGGCACAGAATATGTCGGCCGTGCGGTAATACGCGGGCAGATCGGGAAAGGTGACATAATGCGTGAATACTGCGCGGTCGCCCAGCAATATTTTGGCCATGGTCTTATACTGGAGGCGCAGCCTGATACCGGGGCCGGTGATAATAAGCCGGAAGTGGGGAAAATCCTTTTTTACCAGGGAACATGCCCGGATTAAGTCGCCCACGCCCTTGCGTTCTTCCAGCCTGCCCACGAAGAGTATATTCAGTTTGTCGTCTTTAAACTCGGTCCTGGCCGGCCCATCAGGGTTGAAGTGATGGATATCCACACCATTGGGGATAATGTGGTAATCGGCCGGAAGATATTTTGATATATAGTCTCTGGCCGGCTTTGAGACGGCGATTTTCCCGTGCAGTTTAGCGCCGAGTTTACGCATGGTAGAGCGGTTCAGCCAGTATATGTTCGAGCTTTCATGGCATGCATGGAAAGTGCCTATGTTGATTGCCCGTGACTCGATGAGGGTGCTCAGGCACAGCATAGGGATGAAAGGTTCATGCAGGTGGATCACGTCAAACGCTTCCCTGTCCAGGACACGCCGCACCTGGCAAGGCAGCCATGGGGAGAGCGCGATTCGCGCGGTCGTACCGCCATAGGGAATAGGTATCGGACGGCCGATGGGCGTGACCTCCTCGTCGAAATAGCGCACGCTTTTCTTGCGCACGGGGGCTATGATCTTGACGGCGTGGCCCATCAAGTGCAGGTGGTGGGCCAGGTATGACACGTGGGTGATGACGCCGCCAGGATGGGAGTAATCATATGGCGAAACCAGGCCGATTTTCATTGTCCTGCCGTATCAGAGCCTTCCCGCTTGCTTTCCCTTTCTCAGCGCCTGCTGGCTTTACGCCGATTCCGGCAGGCAGATGGGCCTCTGCTGTTCCTGCCCTGTGATAAACTGCTCCACGCGCCTGCGGGCTTCATCGTCCGAATACTGGATGGGTGGGGATTTCATGAAATAGGAGCTGGGGGCTACGATGGATCCGGCCAGGCCGCGGTCCCGGGCTATCTTGAGGCAGCGGATGGCATCGATAACCACGCCCGCCGAGTTAGGGCTGTCCCAGACCTCGAGCTTGCATTCGAGGTTGAGAGGCACATCGCCGAAGGTGCGGCCCTCCATCCTGATATGGCAGAACTTGCGGTCCAGCAGCCACGGCACATAATCGCTGGGGCCAACATGGATATTGTCCGGATTTAGCTCGTAGTCTAACTGGGAAGTAACTGCATTGGTCTTGGATATCTTCTTGGATTCAAGGCGCTCGCGCTCCAGCATATTGTAGAAGTCGGTGTTGCCCCCGAAATTGAGCTGGTAAGTGCGCTCCAGCTTGACGCCGCGGTCCTGGAAAAGCCGGGTAAGCACGCGGTGCACTATAGTGGCGCCGACCTGTGACTTGATATCGTCTCCGATAACCGGCAGGCCGGCTTCCTGGAAGCGGTTGTGCCAGTACGGCTCACGCGCGATGAAGACGGGTATGCAATTTACCAGTCCCACACCGGCATTGAGAAGCTGCTCGACATACCACTTGGTCGCCTCTTCGCTGCCCACCGGCAGGTAGTTGATGGCCACATCAGCCTTTACCTCTTTTAGTATGTTAACGATGTTGGAGGTGGGACCAGGGGCCTTCTCGATGATTTTGCTCAGGTACTTGCCCAGCCCGTCATGGGTCATGCCGCGTATCACCTTGACGCCCGTGGTTGGGACATCACAGAATTTATAGGTATTGTTTGGCGCGGTGAAGATAGCCTCCGCAAGGTCCTTACCTACCTTATTGCGGTCGATATCAATGGCCGCTACGAAATTGATGTCCTTGATGTGGTAGCCTCCCAGGTTGATATGCATCAGTCCCGGCACAAACTCGTCGTCCTTGGCTTTCTTGTAATAATGCACGCCCTGGACGAAAGAGGAAGCGCAATTGCCAACCCCAATAATGGCTACATTTATTTTTCCCATCTGGTTAACTCCTTGTCGGCACAGGAAATGTGCTCATTTATGATCCTGGCCGCTATCTTTAAGCATCTCTTTAATGATCTGCCGCGGTCTCACGAGCCACATAGGAATCCTGGACTCGTGCAATATCTTATCTGCCACACTGCCCAGCACCCAGCGGGCGATGCCGCTCCTGCCGTGCGTGGACATGGCTATGAGATCGGCCTTTTCTTCCCTGGCAACTTCGATGATCCTGGCTGCGGGGTCGCCTGATACGATCCTGACTTTCACCTCCAAACCCCTGGCGCTAAGCCGGGCATTGACCTTATCGAGATATTTCTGGCCGGCATCGTGCATGGCTTTAACGAAGTCGGCGAATTCGGGACCCAGCCAGCGTGCTTCGACAGCGTGAGGGGCAGGCAATACGTGGACCAGCACCAAGGAGGCGCCGGTTTTAAGGGCTATGGCTTCGGCATCATGCATGGCCGCCCCGCCTGTCTCCGATCCATCAAGCGGCGCCAGGATACGCTTGAAAGTCGCCTTCCTGTCCCTGTCCACCTCCCTTACCTGTTTGCTATGTATACCCAGAACAGGCACGGTAGCCCGCGAGACCACTTTCTCAAATACACTTCCCAACCACCATCTGCGCAGGCCACTGAGGCCATGCGTAGCCATGACGATAAGGTTCACATGGTGCTCAGTTGCATAGGTTAGGATATTCTCGGACGGCCCTCCGTATAGCACCTGAGCTTTGGCCTTAATCTCACGCCCCGGGGCTGTGATCTCTGTATAATCGAGCAACTCCTGCTGTGGGGTGCTGTAGAGCAGCACAGCCCTGCAGGTAATATCATTCTTCTGGAGGTGTTCGACGGCGTGGTGCACATAGCTGTCCAGTAGCTGATTGACTCTGCGTCTTCTGCTGCCAAGTCCGACTCCCAGGATATCAACCTCTGAGTCAAACCTGCTGGCAATGTCCCTGACGTATGGAAGCACAGTCTCCGCCTCGGTGGAACCATCGAGCGGGACGAGTATTTTTTTAAACATGTTAGCTGAAAATCCGACTTATTATAACAGATTATTCCATTGTCCTTGTATTACACGAGATTTTTATGCTAATTTATAGTGTGATATATGACTTCCACTCACACACTTGTCATAGCGACGGCGCCCTTTCCACGCTGGAGTTGATCAGGCGCGCCGCGGTGAAAGGATATGCGGTTATAGCGGTCACGGACCATATGGGCCTCGGCTCGCTGGAGAGAGTCATTAAAGAAGTGAGCCGGGACTGTGAGCTGGCCAGTTCGTACTGGAACATTGTGGCCGTGCCGGGTGTTGAACTAACACATGTGCCCCATCAGGCCATAGACGGTTTGGCGAAGAAAGCCAAAGAGCTTGGAGCCTCAGTGGTGGTGGTTCACGGCGAATCACCCGTTGAGCCGGTGGAGGAAGGGACAAACCTTGCTGCTGCCCGGTCAAAATTTGTTGATATCCTGGCGCACCCGGGTCATATGACGTCCGAGGTTGCGGAGATTGCTGAAAAGAGCGGGGTTTTTATCGAGATCACTACGAGGCGCGGGCACCGTGCCACCAATGCTCATGTGGCTGAGATGGCTCGTAAAGCAGGGGCTCTGATGCTGCTCAACTCGGACAGCCACGATGAGGACGATCTTCTCACTGATGCACTGGCAAAGGAAACTCTGCGCCAGGCTGGTATCAGCGGCCAGGAGTTAAAGCAGATACTTGAACACAACCCGGTGAAGCTTCTTGAGAGGATCAAGCGGCAGACCTGAAAACTTAATCAAGAAATTTGCGGCTTAACCCTTGCCGATGCGGTATACCTTGGTCCCGCAGATCGGGCAAACACCTTTGATTGCCGGCCTTCCATTCTTCAGTTTCACATGCTGCGCGTTCTTGATTTCAACCTTTTTCCTGTCCTTGAAGCAGTAAGCCTGGGTCATAGGGCACCTCCTGAAGCTATTTTATAGCTCTTAAGGCTAATATAGCCAATACGGATAGGTATGTCAAGCATCCGCAGAAAGAAATGGGGAATCCTTTGCGATTCTACAGGTTGAAGACCTTTTGAGGGTGCCATAGCCCGCTTTCCGTCACGAATTTCATTACGGCCAGCAGGCGCCCTTCCGCAGTATAGACGGAGCAATAACCCTTTGAGCACGGGCTTTGTATGGCGAGCGGGACGTCCAGGCCCTTTTCTACGCTCACAGCTTGCCTCTCATCAAGGTATACCCTGTCACTGCCGGTTAAGGCGCAATCGAGAGGATAAAGCAACCGGTCGATACTTCCCTCGGCGATAGCTTTCTGCAGCTGATCAGGGGTTATAGCATCGTTTATCTCGAAAGGCCCGTAGGAGGTGCGTTCCAGGTCTTTGAGGTAAGCGCGGCAGCCGATGCGCTCGCCAAGGTCGTTTGCCAGCGAGCGTATGTATGTACCTTTCGAACAGGAGATTCTTAGTTTCAGATACGGGAGTTCAAATCTCACGATTTGGATATGATAGATTTGGACCCTGCGTGGCTGCAGGATCACCTCGTGGCCGGATCTAGCCAGTGCGTAGGACTTCCTGCCTCTGATTTTGACTGCGCTGAATGCCGGCGGCACCTGGTCTATGGTACCCTCAAATGATTGCAGCACACCCTCTATCATCGCACGAGATATATCATGCAGCGGACTCCGGCCGGTGATGCGGCCTTCCCCGTCATATGTATCGGTGCTGATGCCCAGCTCGATCCCGGCCACGTATTCCTTGGGATACTCCAGCAGGTATTCAGCTACGCGGGTGGCCTGTCCCAGGCACACGGGAAGAACTCCAGTGGCGGCGGGGTCGAGCGTACCCGCGTGGCCAACGCGCCTTTCGCCGCTCAGGCGGCGGACACTGGCCACAATGCTGAAGGATGTGCAGCCGGCTGGCTTATTTACGTTTAGCAGCCCGTTTAAGCCCATCCACCCCTCCTTTATTATCCTCCGCTGCTACTTTATCGATGAGGCGAATCAGGTTAACGCCATGCTCGATAGAGTCATCAAATTCGAAACTGAGTTCGGGTGTAACTCTGATATTAAGGCGGTGGGCCAGTTCGCGCCGCAGATAACCCGCCGCCGAGTTGAAGCCTTTTAATACCTCGTCCCGATCCAGCGAGCCGCCCAGTATGCTGAAAGACACCTTCGCATTCTTGAGGTCAGTGGAGATCTCGACTCCTGTCACGCTGATAAGGCCGTTGAGCCGGGGATCGTTGATATGCTTTTGCAGGAGGTCGCTGATCTCGGCCTGGATCAAATGATTTAACCGTTCTGTACGCCTGGTCATGGCATGCTCCGAAGATATATTTGAGGCAACAGGTACGGCATCATCAGCAGAAGCTGCTATCAGTCCACTTTTTCCTGGCGGACGAATTGCAGGATATCACCGACCTCGAAATCATTAAAGCTCTCAAGTTTTACACCGCATTCCAGCCCCGTCGACACCTCCTTGACATCGTCCTTAAAGCGTCGCAGGCCTGCCACACGAGATTCAGCTATCACCTTGCCGGCACGTATGATCCTGACCTGCGAGTCGCGCGTAGCCTTGCCCTCCTTGATCTGAGAGCCGGCAATTTTGCCCCTCTTTCCGGCTTCGAAAACAGCGCGAACCTCGGCCTGGCCGGCGACAACGTCGACATATTCGGGTTCGAGCAGTCCTTTGAGCGCCTTTTCCACATCTTCAATGAGCTTATAAATCACGTTGTACTGGCGTATGCTGATCTTCTCCTGCTCGGCCATGCGGGTTGCGCCGGTTTCCGGCTTGCTATTGAACCCTATGACCACTGCCCGTGAGGCTGCTGCCAGCAAGATATCACTCTCAGTAATGGCTCCGGTGCCCATATGAATAACCTTGACCCTGGTCCTGTCATCGCTCAGCCGCTCCAGGGAGTCCTTGATTGGTTCGATGCTGCCGTGGACATCGGTCTTGAGGATTATATTAAGCTCTTTGATCTCACCGGAACTGGCCTGCGCAGCCACAGATGTCAGGCTTACGCCCCTGGACGTGGTGGTGGCCAGCCCGGCATTCCTATTTTTCTCGATCAGGGACTTGGCTTCCTTTTCATCGCTTACCACCTGGAAGACCTGGCCGGCGTCAGGCACGGAATTCATTCCCAGTATCTCCACCGGCGTTGCTGGCCCCGCTTTGCGCATGTTCTTCCCATCGTCGTCAAACATTGCCTTGATTTTGCCGGCCACAGTACCTATGACAAGATTATCACCTGTCTTGAGAAGACCTTTTTGTATCAGCAGGGTTGCCACGGGGCCACGGCTTTTATCCAGCTTGGCCTCAATAACTATACCTTCAGCCGGGCAATCCACCTCAGCTTTAAGCTCCAGCATATCAGCTACCAGCAGCAGATTTTCCAGCAGGTCGTCTATGCCCTGCTTCTTCTTGGCCGAGACAGGAACGCAGATTATATCGCCGCCCCATTCTTCGATAACCACTCCCAGGTCAGCAAGCTGCTGCTTGATGCGGTCAGGATTTGCGTTGGCCTTATCGATTTTGTTGAGGGCTACAACTATGCTCACACCTGCCGCGCGCGCGTGGTTAAGCGCCTCTATGGTCTGCGGCATAACGCCATCGTCCGCAGCCACCACCAGGACGGCTATATCCGTCGCGCGGGCGCCGCGGGCGCGCATGGCAGTGAAAGCTTCATGCCCGGGAGTATCGAGGAAAGTGATCTTACGGCCCTTCATCTCGACCTGGTATGCGCCGATATGTTGAGTGATGGCGCCGGCCTCTCCGGCAGCCACGTTGGTCTGACGGATGGCGTCCAGCAGGCTCGTTTTGCCGTGGTCTACATGGCCCATAATGGTTATGACCGGCGGGCGCGTGTGCAGTTTAGCGTCCATGGAGGACACCTTCCGCCTGTCCTGGGCGGCAATCAGTAGCTTTTTAGCAGTGAAGCCGAAGTCTGCAACTAACCCGGAGGCGACTTCGTAGTCGAGAGACTGGTTGATGTTGGCCATTATGCCATTGCGCATCAGTTGCTTGATGATCTCAATGCCGCTGACACCCATCTGGTCGGCAAGCTGTTTGACTGTTATAACCGGGGGTAGCCCTATCTGCGGTGTGCTGGCCGTATTGTTACCCTGCGCTTGTTCCTGCCTGTTTTTCATCGAGTATCTTCCTTTTCTGTCAGGCTTCTGCCGTATTCCAGCAGCAGCAGCCGGTTTTCCATCGACAATTTTGTGCGCAACCCATATTCTACGCGGTTACTTTTCAATCCCTTTTCCCAGCACTCGCTTGACAGGCAGAGATAGACGCCGCGTCCCGGCTTTTTACCGCGCAGGTCGGTTTCAATAATGCCGCCTGAGCATACCAGCCGGACGAGCTCCCGTTTTCCTGCCTTCCTGCGGCATGTAATGCAGGTGCGCTCCGGTACATGCCTGGTACCAGGTTGCTGCAGCTTATTTTCAACTCTCGAAGTCTTCATCTTCGTAATACGTTTTCTTCTTGGCCTTGGTTTTCTTAGCCTTGGTGCCTGTGTCCTTGCCCTCGCCTTCTTTCTTGGGTTCTTCTTTCTTCCTTGGTTTTCCGTGTCTGCCGGCCAATATCTCCTCGGCAAAACGAATCTTGGACGGCTGTGACGTCAAAGCTGCATCAACAGGCATCAGTATCTCAATACCGGCGCCTTCGACCTGCCCCTCAGCTTCTATCGCGCCGACAGTCACTTCAGATTCCTCTTCTACACCGGTTAAGGCCTCTGCCGCGGTTTCTTCAGCCGGCTGCAGTCCCTCAGCTACCAGCTGTTCCTGATCAAGCTCAATTATTTCGAGCTCTGTAACTTCCTCCTTTTGTGCCGCCTTCTCGGCCTCCATCTCGGAGGCGCTCTTGATATCAATGCGCCAGCCTGTCAACTTGGCGGCAAGGCGGACATTCTGTCCCTCCTTGCCGATAGCCAGGGAGAGGTGCTTGTCCGGCACCTTGACCAGGGCGGTAGTCTCGTCCGCATTAAGGGTGACGCTTAATACCTGAGCCGGACTCAGTGCATTGGCTATGAAGATACGGGAATCATCGGACCACTGGACTACGTCGATTTTCTCGCCGTTCAGCTCATTGACTATATTCTGTATACGTATTCCGCGCAATCCCACGCAGCAGCCTACCGGGTCGATATTACTCTGGCGCGAAAATACGGCCACCTTGCTGCGGTAACCGGCCTCCCTGGCCACGCCCTTGATCTCTACAGTGCCTGCCGCGATCTCCGGTATTTCGAGTATCAGTAGGTCCCTCAGCAGATTGCGGTGTGCCCTGGAGGCAATCACCTGCGGTCCCCTGGTGGTACGGGCAACTTCCACTATATACAGCTTGAGGCGCTGCCCCTGGCGGTAACGCTCTGTAGGCGTCTTCTCATTCTGGGGTATGACTGCCTCGGTCTTGCCTATATCAATGACAACATGTTCAGGCGTAACGCGCTGAACGGCGCCGGTGACGATTTCGCCCTCTTTGCCCACATACTCCTCGTAGATAGCCCCGCGCTCCGCATCATGTAGCTTCTGGAGTATAACCTGCTTGGCTATCTGGGCAGGTATGCGCCCGGCATTGGGGGGAGGCAGTTCGGTGATGACAGTGTCGCCGGCCTTGAGGGTTTTATCCTTCTTTTTAGCTTCTTTGAGAGAGATTTCGCGATACTCGTCTTCGGGTGCTTCGGAGACTACCTTTTTAAGTGTAAGCTTGACCCCACCTGAGACGGGATGGATCTTGACCGAAATATCCTCACCATGGGTGAATGACTCTTTCCTGTAGGCTGAAACCATGGCTGATTCCAGCGCTGTCAGGACGATCTCCTTGGGCAGGTTTTTCTCTGCCGCAAGCTGCATGAGGGCATTCATAAACTCGGTCTTTACCATCGTGGCCAAACTCCCTCAATATGCATTTTTTCTCAATAAAAAAGTGGGTACAAGGACCCACTTTTTGGACAAGTATTGAATTCATATGAATAGTATCACAGATTAAATGAAAATGCAAGTGCTTGCGTACGGCGTTTTGCCCCGCGGCAATAACGTGTTGAAGCGCTGGCAGGTTAACCGGTTTAGCCGGGTGGCAGGCTCATCTTGAGCTTCTCCAGTGACCGCTGCAGGGAGTGGTGTCTGATGGCATCCAGGATCACTTTGCCGTGCCAGTCGAAGGAGATGTCCGGGGAGGCTAGCAAGGATTCATGTATGCCGTGGCGCTGGATGACATGGAAGATGTGCTCGGCCTGTTTATCGTTCAAGCCCTGGTAGAAGCGGTGCGCCCAGTAATCTATGTCCAGCTCGCGCTTGAGGATTTTATGCCAGCGTTTTTGATAGAGCGACAGCCGCCTGGCTGACAAATCGTTAAGCTTGAGAGATTCATCAAGGGTTCGTATGGCCATCCCTGCACAGATAAGGCTGAAATAAATGCCTCCACCCGTGGTCGGCTTGGCCTGTCCCGCTGCATCTCCAACCACTAAGATGCGGTCGGCGTAAGTCCTGGCGAGAGGCCTGAGTGGAATAGAGCCGAAATTGATGTGGTGTAAGGAAGGAAGGATTTTCCCCTGCCGTTCGAGCAATTTTAAAAATTCATTGATTAATGGGCCCGGATTTCTGTTACATAAAAGGCCGGCCTTGGCCTGTCCCGGCACAGTCGGCACCAGCCAGGCAAAGAATCCCGGTGCTATATGTCTGCCGGAATATACTTCCACTTCATCGATATTCTTACAAGCTACTTCAGTCTGGGCGCCCTGCGCGAATTCGCTGATATTGCCCATGCCCATCTGCCTGGTAAGGCCTGCCGCCGTCCCGCAGGCGATCACAACAGCCCTGGCAGGCAATTCCAGCAGACCAGAGTCACATGTGGCCTTAACGTGTATGCAGCATTCATCACTGCGTAAGCTTGCGGCAAACGTGGAAAAAAAATAATCGGCCCCGTTATGCCTGGCCTGTCGCGCCATCATGTGGTCGAGTGCGGGACGGTCCAGGATATAAGCTTGAGTGGTATCGCGCTCGACCCGGATATGGTCGCCCGAGGGTGAAAAAATTGTGGCCGACCGCGCCTCACGCTGGATTACACTTCGAGTTCCGGGCAGCATATCAAGGCAGGCCTGGCTGATTATTCCGGTGCAGCTTGATTTAGAGCCAGGACCCTGATTTTTTTCCAGCACGGCTACGGAGTGACCCCGGCGGGCAAGCGCTGCTGCTGTATAACTCCCGGCGATGCCGGCACCGATTACAATAACATCATACATAGTTTAACCCCGGCAGATTCAGACAGGGGGCAGAGACAGTCCGGATTGGAAACTGCGGCTATTTCGCCTGCAACCCGCCGAACCTGCGCTCCCTCTTTCCGTAGTCTGCCAGCGCTTTTTCCATCTCGTCGCGGCCGAAATCAGGCCAGAGCACGGGCGTAAAATAGAGTTCCGCGTAGGCCGACTGCCAGATCAAGAAATTGCTCAGTCGCATCTCGCCGCCTGTCCGTATAAAAAGGTCCGGGTCGGGCATGCCTGCCGTGTACAGGTACCCCGAGAAAAGGCTTTCGTCCAGGCTATTAATATTTACGCGGCGGCGTGCGATCTCCTGTACTGCATTGATGATTTCGCTCCTGCCCCCGTAATTGAAAGCAATGTTAACCGTCAGGCCGGAGTTATTTCTGGTCAGGTCGATGGCAGCCCTGGCTTTTTTCTGAATTTCCTGCGGCAGCCTGTCTTCTTTGCCCAGGTGACGGATTCGGATATTCTGCTCGTTGGCTATTTTAACAGCCCGGTCGAGGTTTTCCGAGAGGAGCCTGATGATGCCCTCAACCTCTGCCTTTGGACGGTTCCAGTTCTCGGTCGAGAAAGCATAAAGAGTCAGGTAGGGGATCCCGTAAGCAGCAAACATCTCCACGAAATCGCGGGTATGAAGCGCACCTTGCTTGTGGCCGTACAAGCGTGGTTTGCGCCTTTTTGCGGCCCACCTGCCGTTTCCATCCATCACGATGGCAACATGCTGCGGTAGCTTGTGTTTCTTCAACGAGCCTGTCAATGTCCCTGCCCCCCGACCCCGTCCCGTTCCACAGGCATGTCTTCTGCCCCGATAGGTTTCTTAATATACTGATGGCCGGTCTGGTTCAACACAATCGTATCGGGCTCGAGGTCGCCGGCAAGGCAGACGTGCGATCCTACAGTGGAGTTGGGGCCGACCTTACGCCCTGGCAGGATGCCTGAATTTATACCTGTTTTGCTGTCATCTCCGATGATGGCTCCGAAATGGTCCCTGCCGGTTGATAATCTTTGGCCCACGTATTTAACCGGTATATCCGCCCGGTCGAAACGGTAGTTAGCCGTTACACTGCCTGCCCCGAATGAACAGCGATTGCCGATGATGGAATCGCCGATGTACGAGGAGTGAAACCAGCAGTCATCACCGGTGTAGCTGCCCTTAATCTCGGTCGAGAAGCCGACCACGCAGTTAGCGCCGATGTGGCTGTATTCCCTGACCAGGGTGTTGTTCCCTATCACCGTGTTGGGACCGATGTAAACCGGCCCGCGCACCACGGCATTCTCGAGTATGCGCACGTTTTTTCCAATTATGGCCTTTCCGGCCACCGTGGCCCGTTCAGATATGGAGAGCGACGGGTCAATCTCACCCCCGGAAGCATCGAGGAAGTACCTGACTATATCGAAGATATGCCACGGGTATTTGATAGGAGCCCAGAAGCCGTCGTATCGTACCACCTTGATTTTGTAGGCATGCCTGACCATACCATCCACGGCACATTCGTAAACATCATCCCGCGTGGTTTTGACGATGTCTATGTATTCGAAAAGACTGTGCATATCAGTATGAAGGTGCAGGAGTATATTAACGAGGTTGCTGGGCTCGGCGCCCGGCTCGGGCTTTTCCACTATCCGCGTAAGGTCGTTATCGCCGTTCACCGCCAGATACCCTCCGGGGAAATACTGCCGGACCTCGTACCCGACAATGTAGGACGTGGCAGACTGGCTGTGATAGGCGTCCAGCAGCGCATGGTAAGCAGCGCCATCGAAAACATCGTTGGGATTGACCACTATAATCGCGCTGTCAAGGACGGGGGCAGCGGACTTCAGCGCATCGGCGATGCCCAGGGGCTGGGACTGGACTACGAATTCAAATTTAGCCCCGGTT
The DNA here is from genome assembly GCA_964554375.1 of uncultured Dehalococcoidales bacterium. Taxonomy (GTDB): domain Bacteria; phylum Chloroflexota; class Dehalococcoidia; order GIF9; family UBA5629; genus CAIMUM01. The sequence continues at coordinate 29,363 of CAZKOL010000007.1, read as the reverse complement.
ATGGACCCGGCTATTTGTTTTATACGCTGGATATTGCCGGGGTTTCCGACCATGACAAAATCCTTGAGGCCTGCTTTGCAGGCCAGTTCCACCTGATGTTCCAGCAGTGGTTTTCCCACGAAATCGAGCAGGAACTTGTCCTCTGTTATGGGGAACATCCTTTTGCCAACGCCCCCGCAGAGAAAGACCACTTTCATGAGGTTCCCCCCTTAGCAGCATCCTTTAGTACGGTGAGTCCCATGTTAAGAAGGCTGCGAGCGTACTGCTGGCTCCCCGCTTCTGCCAGGACGCGTATGGCAGGTTCGGTGCCGCTGGCACGTATCAGAAGCCAGCCCTCGCCGAATTCAAAGCGCAGGCCATCCAGGTCATTTAAATAGACCGCGCTCAATTTATCCGCCTGTTGCCTGACCCTTGCCACGACTTCGGCTTTGTTTTCGTTGGCGCAGGCTATTTTATCCTTGAAAAAAAACAGTGGTGGCAGGGTGGTCAGGAAAGAGCGGATATCGCTTGCCTGACTTATCGAACCGAGCAGGGTTAGAGCAGCAAAGATGCTGTCCGGATAGTAGCCGGCCTGTGGCAGTATGTAGACACCTACCGATTCTACACCGAGTGCAGCGTTGTTATCGCGCGCCAGGTGCGCGGCGTAGACGTCTCCCACCCTGCCCCTGATAACTTTTCCGCCGAGGTCTTTAATGGCCAGGTCAAGCAGCATACCGCTCTCGATAGTGGTGGCTACTGTTTGCTTGCCTGAAGATTTGATGGCCGCCCTCGAAATGTAGGCGATCATCTCGTTGAAGCCGAGAAATCCCTGCTGGTCGCAAAAAACCACGCGGTCGGCATCGCCGTCAAAGCAGATGGCGAGGTCGGCGTTCTTCTGCCTCAGGAATTTAATCGTCTCCTGCAGGGTATCTTCCTTGGGTTCAGGGCTGCGCCCGGGGAAGCGCCCGTCCGGTGTGTCGTTAATTGTAAAGACGTTGAATCCCAGCTGTTTGAAAATATCGCCGGCCAAGCCGGACGCGGCCCCGTTGCCAGGGTCTACCAGCAGCTTTAGACCAAAATTGAAGTCCCAGCCCTTTACAAGGGCTTTGATGAATCCGATATACTTACTTTTCATGCGGGGGAAATGTTCAACAGCCCCGGCCCGACCGGTCCTGAAAGAGCCACTGTAATAAATTTTCTCCACTTCTTCTTCCTGGGTCCGGCTGTAACCTATGGAGTCGCGGTTGAAAAGCTTGATGCCGTTGAACTCAGGTGGATTGTGCGATGCGGTGATCATGACGCCGGCATCGAAACTCATCTCACGTGTAAGCAGGGCCAGGGCCGGCGTGGGAACTATGCCTGCCTGGGCCACATTGACGCCCGTACCCATCAATCCCTCGGTCACGGCCGCCCTGATCAACTCCCGGCTCAGACGGGAATCCGTGCCAAGGCAAACAGCTGCACCAGCAGGAAGCAGTGTGCCCAACGCGCTGCCCACATTTTTACATAACTCGGGAGTAAGGTCCTGGTTGACCACACCCCTGACCCCGCTTGTGCCGAAAAGAGCCCTGTTCATATAATCCCGTTTGCGGTTTATGAATATCGGTACATGATGGTAATGCCTCTGCCTGCGGATGTCAATCTGATGTTGTGCGGCAGTTATCGTCCGGCTATCCCGGGCGGGCCGGATTGCCAGCAGGGGAATTAAGAGTGACAATCTACGAATGCGGGTATGTAAATATCTTGACTTATATTGTATAATGCATAGTTGTGGTTGGATGCAGGGTTTCAGCTCTAGTGGGATCATGTTCAGATAGTGCTGCTCCGCATATTTGGGAGTCCTGTGGTTGGGAGAAGCAGCAGTCTGAAATATAAAAAGAGAAGGAGGTGTCAGCTTTAGATCGAGGTAGTCATTGTGAGTCTGATGTAGTCCGTGGGGACTATATATTTCAGCCGGTTTAAATCTCTTGGGAGTTATTAATTAAAGGAGGCCTGTGGATGAAACGCTTTTTCCTCATTTCTTTTATCACTGTCATGGTTATTGCGCTGATATTGCCTGCATGCGCACCGCAACAGAAAGATGTTATCAAGGTCGGCGTAATCGGCCCCATGAAGTTCCTGGAAGGGGAACATCACTGGATGGGTGCGCAAATGGCCCGCGATGAGATCAATGCCGCGGGAGGTGTGAATTTAAACGGGAAGATGTACCAGATCGAGCTGATCAAGTCGGATTCGAACGAGATCCTCAGCCCCACGGATGCCGCCTCGGCTATGGAGAGGCTGTTGACTGTGGATAAGCCCAACTTTGTAGTGGGTGGCTTCAGGACCGAGGGCGTATTCCCCATGCAGGAAGTAGCCATGAACTACAAGACGATCTTCATTAACTGCGGCGCCGCCACCCGGTCCCTGCAGATGAAGGTCGCTGAAAACTACGACCGCTACAAGTATTTCTTCAAGGGCACACCCTACAACGAGTATTACCTGGTCAACTCGGATTTCCTCATGCTCGGCATGGTGGCAGGCGCTTTAAAGAAGCAGTTGAACATCACCGACAAGCTCAGGGTCGCCGTAGTGGCAGAGAAATTGACCTGGGCGGATGCTATGGTGAAAACTGCTGAAGCCACCATACCCAAGATGGGCATGGAGGTGACCGGCGTATGGAGGCCGTCCGATACGGCCACCGATGTCAACGCGGAGCTGACGGCCATAGCCGCCACAAACCCCCACATCATATTCCCTACATTCTCGGGCCCGGTGGGAGTAACCTTCAGCAAGCAGTCCGGGGAGATGCAGATACCCGCTGCAATCGTGGGTATCGTGGTGGAAGCCCAGAAGTTCGGGTTCTGGGAGGCGACTGGAGGCAAGGGCAACTATGTTATGACGCTGAACACATATGGCCCCGGTGTTGCGATAACAGACAAGACAATACCATTCTTTCAGAATTTCGAGAAAAAATTCGGGCAGCCCCCCGCCTATACCGCTGCCACCTATGACGCCATCTACATCGTGAAAGACGCCATAGAGAAGGGGCAGACGCTGGATGCGGATCTGCTTGTCCCCATCATAGAGAAGACCGATAGGCAGGGCACATCCGGCAGGATAATGTATTACGGCATGGATTTCGATGACAAAAAATTCCAGGCGCCGCACGATCTGGTCTACGGGCCGGGCTATGTAACCGGTCTTGGCTTAGAGTGGGTCGACGGCAAGCAGGTCGGCGTATGGCCGGCACTGGGTGTCGGGTCCGGCGGATGGGAAAAAATCGATTACCCCGGAATCCAGCCCTACGTAATCAATCCTGCTGTAGTGGAGAAATTCGGTCAACCGGCGGCTCCGGCAGCAGTTGAATAAATAAGCGTCTGTCGGCGATGGCTGGCAGGCCGGGCACATATTTACCGGCCTGCCAGCCTTTGTGAATCCAAACGGTCTAACGCTGCTGCTGATTCAGGCAATTCAGCGGAGCCGATGGCGCGTACATTCAAGAACACCGTTGCATAAAGAAAAAAATACTGTATAATAAATAAATTTTATCTGGCGGGATGGTTTAGGTAGCGATGTTTCAGGCCTTTGTAATACAGGCATTGGTGACGGGTGGGGTTTATGCTCTGCTGGCCGTGGGCTTTTCCCTCATCTTCGGTGTGGCCCGCATGGTGAACCTGGCACACACATCTTTCCTGATGCTGGCCGCCTACGGCATGTTCTATACAACCTACAGGCTGGGGCTGGACGTGTTCACAGCTATCCTGATATCGCTGGTTGCCACGGTTATCATCGGCCTGGTGAGCTACAAGCTGTTTATCGACAGGGTACGGGAACACGAAGTTACCGTTATGCTCATCACGCTTGCCCTGGCCACCATTTTCCAGGAAAGCATGGTACTGGCTTTCGGCGCCCACTTCAGGGCGGCGCCCACTCTCATCCCGGGCTTTATCGAGGTCTTCGGTGTTAAGGTCTCTTATCAACATCTTCTGACGATCGCGGTGGTCGCAGTAGTGCTTTTAGCGATATGGCTGCTGCTGACCAAGACAAAACTGGGCATCGCCATCAGGGCCACCGCCCAGGATACAGAGGTGGCCAACCTGATGGGCATTAATGTCTCAAGGATACTGCTCATTGCCATGGGCGTCGCTGCAGCGCTATCGGCCATCGCCGGCATCGTAGTAGCTCCCCTCTGGGTGGTTTATCCGTACATGTGGATGAACCCGCTGGTGATGATCATGGCCATCGTTGTGCTGGGAGGTTTGGGCAGCATTAAAGGCAGCCTGATCGGTGCTTTCATCATCGGATTAGTCGAGGCGGCCGTCGTGTTTTACCTGCCCGGCGGCGCGTTTTTGCGCAGCGCCATCGCCCTGCTGGTCATGGTGATCATACTGGTGGTAAGGCCAGAGGGGCTGTACGGAGTAGTCTTCGAAGAGGAGAGACTGTAGGTGTTAAGGAGGCTATTTAAAGATATCCAGGGCGACATATTCGCCATACCCGGCAGGCTGATCGCCCTCATCTTTTTTATAACCTTGTTTTTTATCCCCCTTCTCACACAGGAATCGTATATTCTGTTTATTCTCATACTGGTTAATATTTTCGTGATCTTTGCTGTAAGCTGGGATTTCATTTCCGGCTACACCGGCCAGATAAATTTCGGCCACGCATTTTTCTTCGGCGTTGCAGCATATACTGCGGCGCTGCTGAGCAAGAACCTCGGCCTGCAGCCCTGGGCGACCATACCCATCGGGGCTGTGGCGGCTACGGCGGCGGGCGTGCTGATGTGCCTCCCCGCCCTCAGGCTGAGGGGCCCTTATCTGTCGCTGGTTACCCTGGCCATGCCCCTCATACTGCTGGGCGTGATCAAGGCGTTCCCCGATTTTACCGGCGGTGAGCACGGTATCTCCGGCCTTCCGGCCCTGGCCGGCTCCAGGATGGCCGAATATTATATAGCGCTGGTTGCCATGATTGTATCCGTATTCATCATGTGGAAGCTGGTTGATGCCAAGAGCGGGTTTGTCAGGATCGGTATTATCCTCCACGCCATCCGCGAGGATGAGATCGCCGCGCGCGCTACGGGCATCAACACTATCCGCTACAAGCTGCTGGCCTTTATTATCGGAGGCTTCTTCGCCGGTTTGGCCGGCGGATTGTATGCGCATTTCCTCAGGATCGCAGGCCCTGCCACGCTGGACCTCATGCTTTCGTTCCAGGCCATAATATGGACGGTTTTCGGGGGTATAGTCAGCATCTACGGCGCCGTGGTCGGTGTTTATATACTGTATCCTTTAATGGAGTTGCTACGTCAGTTTGGCGTACCCATCTGGCCGGGGTCGGATATCATGTTCTCCGACCTGCGTTTCCTCATCTTCTCTTTCCTGGTCATAATCATCCTGCTGTTCATGCCGGAAGGATTTGCAGTATGGGTCAGGGATAAACTTGAGTGCGAATGCCCGCGATGCAAACTATCGAACGCATCATGGCGGCATGAGTGCAGGGCCTGCGGGGCTGAGCTCCATTAGGTGCTGTCTTACAGAATAGTTACAGACCGAGGTAGGTCTTTCTGACGGTCTCGTCTTTAAGCAGTTCTTTAGCTGTGCCTTCTGCGATGATATGTCCCCTTGACATGACATAGTTTCTGACTGACAGCGCGAAGGTAAAGCTCACGTCCTGCTCGGCAAGAAGAATAGTCACACCCAGGTCGTGGTAAATCTCCTCAACCCGCTTGAAAAGGTCCTCTTTCAGCTTGGGCGCAAGGCCGCTGGAAGGCTCGTCCACCAGCATGAACTTGGGACGGCGCATCAGCGACCTGCCGATAGCCAGCATCTGGCGTTCCCCGCCCGATAGCGTGCCGGATACCTGTTTCTGCCTCTCCTTGAGCCTGGGAAAAAGCGCGTAAACTTTGGCAAGGCTGGCGCTTACTTCTTTCTTGTTCTTGCACAGGTAAGCCCCGGCCAGCAGGTTATCCTTGACGGTCATTTCCACGAACGGCCGACCGCGCTCCGGGCAAAGCAAAAGGCCCAGTTTGGCGATCTCCGAAGCCTGCAGTTTTTCGATGCGCTTGCCATCGAATTCCACGGTCCCGGTAAAGGTGATATCTTCGCCCCTGGTCCCTTTAAGGACTTCCTTTTCCCAGTTGATCAATCCGACTATGGCCCGCAGCAGGGTTGTTTTGCCGGCCCCATTTGGGCCGATCAGCCCGACCAATTCCCCCTCTTTGACATGGACGCTCGCATCATCCAGCACCATGGCCGTGTCGTAGCGCACCGTTACGTTATTTACCTTAAGCAATGAGCACCTCCTTGCCGGTATACGCTTCGATGACACTTTTATCCATGGAGATCTCTTCCGGCGTACCCTGTGCAAGCACCTCACCGAAGTTAAGCACAATCACCCGGTCCACAATTTTCATCAACTCGCTGAGCTTGTGTTCTATGATGAGCATGGCGGGGCCTTCGCTGTGCAGCCGGCCGAAACGGCCGCCCTTGTGCAGCCTCTTGATGGAACGGGCCACGAGCTCGGTTTCCGCCGGGTTCAGCCCGCCAAACGGCTCATCAAGCAGCATCAGCTCCGGCTCGGTGGCGATAGCCCTTGCCACTTCCAGCCGCTTGAGGTCGCCGTGCGACAGAATCGAAGCAGGCTCCAGCGCGAGGTCGGCAATGCCCACAAATTCCAGGGCGTCGCGGGCCTTGACCTCGGCCCTCTTGACCCATTCACCGCGCTTGGAGATCCGCGGACAGAGGCAGCCAACCATGACATTGGCTATGATGGGCAGGTGCCTGAAGGGCTTGACCACCTGAAAGGTGCCTACCATGCCCCGCTGTACGATCTCCCAGGGGCGGCGCTTGGTTATATCCTCGCCCTTGAAACGGACGCTGCCGGAGTCCGGCTTGAGGATTCCCAGCAGGCAGCGTATGAGGGTCGTCTTGCCGGCGCCGTTGGGGCCTATCAGGCCGACGATCTCGTCCTGCGCCACCTGGAAGCTGACGTTGTTAACGGCAACGAGGCCGCCGAAGTGCTTGGTGACATTCTCCACTTCGAAAAAGGCTGCCATTTTAGAGGTCCTCCTCTCTTAGTTCGCGCCTTGAGACCTTGCCGACGTCGGTCTTGGGGACCTCGCCCCTGAATTCAACGATCTTTGGACACTTGTAGTGGGCCAGTCGTTCCATGGTATACACGAGGATGTCCTGTTCGGTCACTTTTCCCCGGGCTTCGGTCTCCAGCACCACTATAGCTTTCACCTTCTCGCCCACGTTGGCATCTGCAACTCCGATCACGCCGGCTTCCTTAACCTGTGGATGGCTTGTCAGTACCTCTTCGACCTCGCGGGCGAAGACGGCAAGCCCCTTATACTTGATCATGTCCCTCTTTCTGTCGTAGAAATAGAAGTATCCCTCCTCGTCCATCCTGGCCAGGTCGCCCGTCCTCACCCAGGTCTCGCCATCTATCTGTACAAACATCAGCTTAGTATCCTCGGGCTTGTTCCAGTAGCCCAGGGCTATCTGCGGCCCTTTGAATGCAAGCTCACCTGTTTCACCCAGGGGCAGGAATTCATCTTTAGCAGGGTCCAGGATGGCTGCAACACAACTGGACATCGGTACCCCGAACGAGCCGATCTTGGGCCTGCCGTAGGGGCTTACTATGCCTACCGAGGTCGTCTCCGTCATGCCCCAACCTTCGTGTATCTTAACACCGGTACGTTTCTCCCATCCTCTGGCCGTGTCTTCCAGCAGCGCATCGGCGCCCGATACCAGGACCTTGATCTTTTTCCAGTTGACGCGATCGGTCCTGTGGTAGTCCCGCAGGACTTCAAATAGTGCCGGCACACTGTAGAATATGGTCGCTCCATAGCTTTCGATGGCATTGAGGATATCGTCAAGGTCCGGCGTGGTGAATATCACCAGTGTGTAGCCCTGCGACATCGAACCCGTCATTACCACCGACTGGCCGTAGATATGGTAGAAGGGCAGGTATCCGATGACCACCTCTTTTCCCTGCTGGACTATATCACCCCAGAATATCTGTGCAATATGCTGTGCGGCCACCAGGTCGAAGTGCGTAATCATGGCGGCCTTGGGCAACCCCGTGGTGCCGCCCGTATAGGGCAGGGAGGCCAGGTCTTCGTGGACGTTGAACTCGATCTTGGGCGGCTTGGGAGGGTATTTCTTTATCAGGTCCTGAAGCTGGTAGAATCCTTCCCGCTTGAATATCTCCGGTGGTGGGGCGGACATCTTCTGATATACCGCGCGCAGCATGCTTTTACCCAAAAACTTCTTCAGTGCCGGCAGGTACTCGGCGATATTGGTCAGTATAACCCGGTCCAGCTTGACCCCGGCCCTCTCCACGTTTTCCCACAGGATGTCCTGGCAGACGACGGTGGTGGCACCGCTGTCAAGTATCTGGTGCTTGATCTCGGGGCTCACGTAAACAGGGCTGATGGCAGTGACAACCGCCCCGGCCTTGAGCGCGCCGAAGTAGGCTATGATGAATTGCGGTGAGTTGAGGAGCAGCAGGGCCACCTTGTCCCCTTTTTTGACACCGAGGTCGCAGAGTGCGGTGGCGAACCTGTCCATGTGGTCCCTCAGTTGGCGGTAGCTTATCTTCTGGCCGTAAAATATGACAGCCGTCTTGTCCTTGAATTTATCGGTTGTTTCATCTATGACCTGGACTACTGATTTTTCCGGTATAACTACATCAGCCGGGACACCCTTGCTGTAGAACTTCAACCACGGCCTAGCTTCATAGATGGCTTTATTTGACACAAAAATACCTCCTCAACCTCGGATGAGCAAATATAGCACATTTCGCTATCGTAAACAACAGAAATGGTTCAGGGCGAGGGCATGTTCCCCAGCCGGGCAAAGGCATAGGGCTTGCCGGTCTTGATGCCCGCCAGGCGCTTGGCGATATTCTTGGTGTTCTCCATGTTGTAGGCTCCCATGATGGCGATCTGCTCAATCCCGGGTGACCCGCCGCCGGGTCATAAGGAATAGTGTACCTCGTCCCGTATTGTTTACATTATCCGGCGTACATGCCGCCGGTAACCACGATGTTTTCGCAGTTCACGTAGCTCGAATCGTCCGAGGCCAGGAAAACCACCACCCTGGCGACCTCATCAGGCTCACCGATGCGTCCCAGGGGTATCTGCTTGACCACCATATCCAGGATCTCGGGGATTCCCCAGATGGGCTGGGAGAAGCGGGTGCGTATGAAAGAGGGCGAGATGGAGTTGCAGCGGATGCCGTATGAGCCGAGCTCGGTGGCCAGCATTCTGGTCATGTGTATCATGCCGGCCTTGCTGATGGCATAGATCGCCAGCATGGGATCAGGCCGCATGCCGCCTGCCGAGGCGATGTTGATGATGTTGCCGGGCTTTTTATTTTCGATCATAAGCTTGGCGATGCCCAGGGACAGGAAGAAGGGGCCCTTGAGGTTGACCGACATTATCTTGTCCCAGAGCCTCTCGTCAGCCTGCAGCACGGGGCCGAAAAAGGGGCTCACCGCGGCGCAATTGACCAGCACATCCACACCACCGAAATCAATCTTTGCCTTTTCGATCAGTTTGTTGATGTCTTCCATCACGCCCATATCGGCGCCGGTCCAGACCGCTTTTCTGCCCTTTTGCGTTACTTCATCGGCCAAACCCTGCAGCCTGTCGGGTTTTTTTTGGCACATCAGTATGTCGGCGCCGGCCTCAGCCAGCTTGAGAACCGTTGCCTTGCCGATGCCACCTCCAGCCCCGGTAACCAGTGCCACTTTTCCTAAGAGGGGCTGATATTTGTCTGCCATAGGTGATACCTCCTGAATTTATAAACAGATTTCTGAGATCAAAGCCGCTGGCTATTCTAACACCTGCTCGAAAAGAGGGTCAAACCGGCTGCAGAGCATATTTGCAATAGTGTGGACTGCAGATGCCGCCACGCTGGGGGGTATAGTATTACGAGCGGGCGGTCAGGCCATCGGTTTCCAGAGCTTTCCTCATGGCTGCAATGGCGACTTCAACCTGGCTTTCTGCCGGCCGGCGTGTGGTCATGGCCTGCAGCCATAGCCCGGGCACCAGCAGCCAGTGGACGAAGCGGTTGCGGCTGTAGGCTGCTTCGAACTTGATCAGCTCGTAGCTGAGCGCTGCTATAACGGGCAACAACAGGATGCGTGAGGCTATGCTGATCCAGAGGGGCGGCCGGCCCAGCAGGGCAAAGACAGCGATGGCCAGCACCAGAACTACCAGGAGGAAGCTGGTGCCGCAACGCGTATGAGCGGTAGAGTAGTTCATCACGGGGCCCACCTCAAGCGGGGCACCCGACTCGTAGGCATTGACAGACATGTGCTCGGCGCCATGGTAGCAGAAAATCTCGCGGATGTCCTTCATGCGGCCGATGACAGCGAGGTAGACGATAAAGAAAACGATGCGGATCACCCCTTCGATCACATTGCTGAGGAAAGCCGAGGTGATAAATGGATCCAGCATCCTGGCTGCCAGCAGGGGCAGGATAAAAAAGAGCGCCACCGCCAGTACCACCCCCAATATTACGCTGCCCCAGATCATGCCCGGTGTGATCTTCTCCTGCTCGGTCTCCGTCGATACCTGTGCCGAATGCATAAGCGCGCCGGTACCCAGCGCCACTGTCTCAATCAGGGCGATTACGCCCCTGACCAGGGGAACGTCGCGCCATTTACCTTTATAGAGCGTAGCCAGGGGGCGGCTGCTTACGTCGATGTTGCCGTCCATTTTTCGCACGGCTATGGCTACGCTGTTGCGGCCGCGGATCATCACGCCCCCCATCACCGCCTGCCCGCCGTAGTAAAAAGGCTTTTCTTTCTTCATCAGGCTAAAAAAAAGGGCGGCCTTCGTAACCGCCCCTCTTAAAGGTCAGATTACAGTTACTGCTCCTTTTTCTCTCTCTTGTATTTCTTGTTAAATCGCTCCACGCGGCCGGCAGTGTCGATGATCTTCTGCTCGCCCGTGAAGAACGGGTGGCATTTGTTGCATAGCTCAACCCTGAGCGTCTGCCTGGTGGATCCAGTCGTGAAGCTGTTGCCGCATGAGCAGGTCACCTTGGCGTCGGGGAAATATTTCGGATGGATTTTCTCTTTCATTGTTACTGTCCCGGGTAAACACTGACCCTTTTCTTGTTCTTGGCATGGTGCTCGAATGTGACCAGGCCATCTATCGTGGCAAAGAGCGTGTAGTCCCTGCCGCAGCCTACATTGGTGCCGGGGTGAATCCTGGTGCCGCGCTGCCTGACGATTATGGCGCCGGCACGTACGGCTTCCCCGCCGAAGCGTTTGACCCCCAACCGCTTGGCATTACTGTCGCGGCCGCCGCGTGTGCTGCCGCCGCCTTTCTTGTGAGCCATTAGCTGTCACCTCCGCTGGCTGCCCTGGCTTTGGCGGCTTTTTGGGTTACCTTGCCGCCCGGCTTGATAATCTCCTTGATAAGCAGTCTGGTGTAAGGCTGGCGGTGGCCGGTCTTCCTGCGCTCGCGCACCTTGTTCTTATAGCGGAAGACGATGATCTTACGGGCTTTGCCTTCTTCCAGACAGGTGGCTATCACCTTCGCGCCCTGAACCTCAGGAGTGCCTATAATGACCTCGTCACCGTCGGCTACCATCAGAACCGGGCTGAGTTCTACTTGCTTGCCTTTTTCGACATGCAGGAGATCGGTATTGATGACCTGACCGGCCCTGACCCTGAACTGCTTGCCGCCGCTTTCAACGATTGCGTAAGAATTGCTCATTTCCTTATTCCCTGTGAAAAAACAATAACCGTGTAAATATATCAGCCAGAAGGCCCGGTGTCAAATCTAACCGGCAGGATAAAAGACCGCGTAAAGCGCTTGCGTCTATGACTTACACGATGGAAGATGCCGCTTCACTCGCCGGGGCCGTCCTCTTCGCGGCAGGCGATGTCGCAATGCTTCATATATACCAGGTCGCTGGTCACGGTATCTCTGGCAATGACGCCGCCCTCAACCTGGCTGACCACCATGAACCATCGTCCTGCTTCATCCTGTATTTTCTTGGGGCTGGAAGAAAAATCCATATTGTCCTGTTCCTTATATATTCCTGTCTGGCCGATTATTTTAGCACTTTCATCCTTAATTGCAATACTACAGCTTTAAGGCCACGTCAGCCCCCTGTTCCACAGCGGCCAGAATCTTGCCAGGCTTGCACGCATCGCCGATGACGTACACCTCGGGCACAGCGCCTTTGACCTGCTCCTCGAGCAGATTATTAGATGCAGCTCCGGTCGCCATGACGATAGTATCGAAGGGGCCAAGCCTCTGGTCGCCGGCCGGTGTATTTACGGTGGCGAAATTATCGTCGATGGACTTTACCACAGACTGCGTCAGGATCAGCACCTGCTTTTCCTTGAGACGCTGGCGCAGGAAGAAGCGTGCCGCCGGGCCTATATCACGTGCGGTATGTTTGAGCATCTCGACGATGGTCACGGACATACCATGTCCCGCCAGGTAATCGGCCGTCTCGCAGCCGACCAGGCCGCCGCCGATGACCAGCACACAGGGCCCCACCTCTTCCGAGGTTAGCGCTTTGCGGGCGCTTATCGCCCGCTTGCTGTTGATGCCCGGTATATCAGGGATGGATGGCTCCGACCCCGTGGCAATGATCAGCACATCCGGCCTGATATCTTTGACCATGTCCGCTGTCAGGGCCTGCCCGCAGTGTATATCCACACCCAGCTCCTTAAGGGACTTTATACGCGAGTGTGCCACCTCCTGGTAGACGGACTTGGAGGGAGGTATGGCGGCGAGCTTGATCTGTCCCCCCATGTAGCCTTCTCTCTCGTATATAATCACCCTGTGCCCGCGCAGGGCGGCGGTCCTGGCCGCCTCAAGCCCGCCCGGCCCTGCTCCCGCTATCAGCACTTTCCGGGGCGCTGATGTCTTCGGGCGGGAGTATTCATCCTCCCTGCCCAGAGCCAGGTTCTGCACACAGGTGATTGAAGGCCTCAGCCAGATGGCAAGCCCTTCGATGCAACCCTCGTTGCAGGACAGGCACTTGACGATGTCCTTCTCCCTGCCTTCCTGTACCTTGGCCGGCCAGTCCGGGTCGGTCAGCGACTGCCTTCCTATGTGGACGATGTCGGCCCGACCGGAAGCAACGATTTCTTCGGCTACTGCAGGCTCGTTGATACGGCCGGCCACCAGCACAGGCACGTTAAGAGCTTGCTTGAATTTAAACGATGTCCCGGCATTGAAGCCCTGGGGCATATCGGGGGGCGCGCTGGTGAGATGGCCGGATTCGTAAACGCCGATGGAAACGTCCGCGGCGTCGGCGCCGGCCGTGACCAGTTTTTTCATCATCTCGACGCTTTCGGGAACGGTGCGGCCCAGCGGAACCGCCTCCTCGGCACTGATGCGGAAGAACAGGGGGAAGTCCGGGCCGACCAGTTCCCTGGCTCTCCTGACGATCTCGAGTGGAAAGCGCAGGAAGCCGTCCGGTCCGCCGCCGTACTCATCCGTGCGTTTATTGGCATAGGCCGACATGAATTCGGCGATAAGGTAGCCGTGGGCCCCATGGATCTCGGCGGCGTCGCAGCCCGCCTCTTTTACCCGCAGGGCAGCCTGCGCATATTTTTCTACCAGATCCTTTATCTCGGGGATGGTGAGCGCTTGCGGCGCCTGTCTTACGATGGGATCGGGCACCGCCGAGGGCGCCACGGGCTGCCTGTTACCGATAAAGAAAGGGAAGGTGCAGCGGCCCGGGTGGTAAAGCTGGACCGCGATCCTGGCGCCGTATTGATGCACTGCATCGGCCAGCTTCTTGAAACCGGGTATCAGACTATTATTATGCAGGCAGAGCTGGTGGACGCTGCCAAGTCCCCGTTCCCCGTCCACAGCAGTCACCTCGATTATGATCAGGCCGAAGCCGCCCCTGGCGCGCGCCTCGTGGTATTTGATCAGCCTGTCTGAGACCCCGCCGCCGTCCGCGGCGAAGCCGCTTCCCATGGGAGGCACAGAGAGACGGTTTTTCACCTCCAGCTTGCCTATTTTGAGAGGTTGAAAAAGAACCTGGTATTTATCTGGCATGTGGCCACTCCTTATCGGTGAACTTGTCTGGTATCACGAGGATTTTGTCCGCGATGCCGCGGCCCAGGGAAAGCTGCATGTTATCGATGCGGATGGTGATCGGGCCATGCATATACATGGAGCAGAACCGGGTGATGCGCTTGCCAGGCCGTATGCCCATGGCGGTGAGCTTCTCCACCAGGCCTCGGCCGCCCTCTACCCCGGACAGTATCGCCTGCTGGCCGTCCTTCATCTGTGAAAGCGAAATAGCCGTGTTTTCCATGCTCAACTCCGGCGCCTGGAGCAGTAGCCGTTCAGGTAGCTTCCGCCTTTGCTGATGATGTCGAATATCAGTGAGCTGTGACTTGCCAGCCTGCAGCCAAGCTTTTTCAGTATCTGTCTATCCAGCTTCACTGATGTCATATTAATGCTAATGCGAATTATTTGCAGTAAAGATATTATAGCAACCCGGTGCGGTGGTCAAGTTGCGGAGTTACAAGGTTACGAGTCCGGGCACGGTAAAGGAATCACGGCTGTTTGTGAGCAGTTTATAGCGCTGCCAGGTTCTGCAATAAGCGGCGCATCTTAACTGCCGCCATGGCCCGGTGGCTGATGCGGTTCTTGATCTCTGGCGGTAGCTCGGCGATGGTCTTGCCGAACTCCGGCAAATAAAAAACCGGATCGTAGCCGAAGCCGTTGTGGCCTCTGGGCTCTGTGGCTATATATCCGTCGCAGGCGCCCTCGGCCGTCTCGATCTGGCCGCCCGGCCGGGCCACAGCTATAACACAGCGGAACCTGGCCGTGCGCTCTTGATGCGGTACGTCTTTGAGTTTATTGAGCAGGAAATCCACCCTGTCCGCATCGGTGGCATTATCACCTGCATAGCGGGACGAGCGCACACCCGGCTCCCCGCTCAGGGCATCCACCTCCAGACCCGAATCGTCGGCTAATGTAAGAAGCCCGCCCAATTCCGCGTAAAACGCAGCTTTGTGGCGGGCGTTCTCTTCAAAAGTATTGAAGCTTTCGTCGGCTTCCTGGCTGATGCCCGCCTGGTCGAGAGTAACCATCTCAAGATCAAGGCCTTTAAGCAGGTCCCGGTATTCGGCGGCCTTGCCTTGATTGGTGGTGGCCAGCAGCAGCCTGGGCATAGATTAATCTATAATTTCTCGAACCGCTTGGCCAGCTTCTTCATGACCTGGGGCATGGTGGTGTATTCCATCTCGTCCAGCGGCAGCCTGTGCGGCTCGAACGGTCCGTGCCGCCTGAGCATGTCGGCCATATCCATGGCCTGCTGGCGGGCGTTATCGAAAGCCACATCGTCGAACATGTCGACAGGCCCGATCAGCCTACCTTCGGCAAGCTGGAAGCCGGCGGCAATGACGCGCGGCGGGCCGTCGAAACGCGTGGGATTGCACTGGTTCACCGATACCGGTGTGAGCGGTCCGTTATGTGAACCGCGCATCCAGCCCTCCACTATATGCGGCCTGGCGAAAGGTTCCAGCACCTCGCCCACAGCCGGGAAGATACCCTGGGCCCTCACGATGCAGACAGGGTCGTCCTTGCCCACGTAGCGGCCTGCGATGAGCGACAACTTCTGTGTGGACGAGGTTGCGGCTATTTCTCCCGTCTCGCGGGAGAAAACTGACTTGACCGTGTAGCGGGAGGGCGCGCCGATGAAGACCAGCATGTCGTAGATCTCCTCGGGGCAATTAAACATGATGCGCTTGCTCTCCTTGACGTCATGTACCTCGAATTTGAAGCCGCCGTGCATGTTGGCGGAGATGACCAGGCCGATGGTATTGAAGGGATCGCTGAATATGGAATAGAGCGGGAGGTTCCACGCGCCGGAGGCGGTCTTGTCAGCCATGAAGACGATGAAAGGCTCGGCCTCGCGTTCGTTGATCTCCATCTCGGCCACGCCCGGGCCCTGGCCCTTGACGTTGCCGGAGAAGGCGTCGGACAGCAGATCCTGCCCCGCGCCGTGCAGCTTCAGTTTCTTGGCGATGGCCGTGCAGCTCTGGAAGGCGTTCCAGGACAGTTCGTGTATCTTGCTGTTATCGATGCCCTTTTTGTGTGTCATGATGAACTGCAGGTCGTCACCGCAGCGAGTGACATGGTAATCGATGAGGAGACCTGACTTTTTAGCTTTGGCCATGCAGGCCTCGCCCTCGGCCATGAGGTCCGGGTGCATGCTGCAGTGCCCCACCCAGCCGCCTACGTCCGCCTTGATTACACTGAGAGTGATTTTCATGCAGCCTCCTTTGTTTAAGATTAAATTTAACGGCCCTGCGGCAGGCCAGCATACCACATGGAGGTGCCGGTACGAAGTGTATGCCCGGGCCGTCTGTCTACCGAATGGGGGAAAAGCCCTGAGTCCGCCCGGCGTTGAATTCTAACAGAAGCCTGAATTCGATGTCAAAGTGCGTCGTAATATACTCCTACGGTTACGAATTAGCGAGCGGTTGGACAGGATGGCGGGCGCAGGCACTGCGGGTAGTGCGCATCGGGACAGCCCGGCAACCCGGGCACACCTATTGCGTAATATATATGGCTATGGTAGATTTAGCCTGTAATGTAAAGGAGGTGGTCCGATGGAAATGATGGCAAAATACTGGTGGCTCAACCTCATCCGGGGCCTGCTGGCTCTGGCGCTGGGCATTATACTGCTGGTGATGCCTGCGATCTTCTCTGTCTTACTGCTGGTGATGTTCGTGGGCGCCTATTTCCTGGTTGACGGCATCTTTGCCCTTATTTTCTTTTTCACACATCCCAAGACCATTCACAGATGGTGGGTCTTTGCAGAGGGCATAGCCGGCATCCTGGCGGCGGTTGTGGTGTTTCTCTGGCCGGGTATAACGGCCGTGTTCCTGCTGTATTTCATCGCATTCTGGGCACTGATCACAGGTGTATTCGAGATAATCTACGCTATCGGCCAGTGGAAGACTCTGCCCGGTAAGGGATGGATTTTAACCGGAGGCATACTTTCCATCATAGTGGGTTGCATATTGCTGGCCAATCCGGTGGCAGGCGCCCTGGCGCTGATGTGGGTCATCGCCTTCTACCTGGTGCTGTTCGGCATAATGCTGATAATCTTCAGCTTCGTACAACTGGGAAAAGGCAAGTCGGCTGTCACCTCTACTGCATCTTAAGCACGGTTCAATCTGAGATTTATGTGAAACGGGTGGGCAGATCGATCTACCCACCCGTCTCGTCCAGCGTTGGAAAACCCGGTATATGGTCTATTAGTAGTATCTCCCGGAAAATATTTCGGCCCGTGCTATAATTGGCCTGAGGATGAGTTATGGCGGAGGCCCTGCTCTACGATAGACTGGACGATCGGCGGGTACGCTGCAACGTTTGCCTGTGGCGCTGCCTGATCAATCCCGGCAAGTCGGGAGTCTGCGGCGTGAGGCGCAACGAAAACGGGTCCTTGCAGTTGCTGAATTACGGCATGGTTTCCTCTCTTGCCGCCGACCCCATCGAGAAAAAGCCCCTTTTTCACTTCTTTCCCGGCAGCTCCGTGCTCTCCTTCGGCACCGTAGGCTGCAATTTCCACTGCATCCACTGCCAGAACTGGGAGATCGCCTGCGTCGAAGATCCTGCCTCTGCCCGGCATGGGCTGAGGGAGATAACCCCGCAGGAGGCGGTTGGAATGGCCGTGAAGAACGGATGCGCAGGCCTGGCCTGGACCTATAACGAGCCGACTATCTGGTTCGAGTACACGCTCGATTCAGCCAGACTGGCGCATGAGAACGGGCTTTACACGGTATATGTAACCAACGGGTATATGACGCCGGAGGCGCTTGATATGCTCGGTCCCTATCTGGATGCCTGGCGCGTCGACGTCAAGGGCTTCTCCGACAGGCTTTACCGCGATCTTGCAAAGGTCAGGCACTGGCGTAAAATACTGGAGGTGGCGGAAAGGGCCAGGCACAAATGGAACATGCACGTGGAGGTCGTGACCAACCTGATCCCTTCGATGAACGACGACGAAAAACAGCTCTCGGAGATAGCGGCCTGGATCAAGGAAGCTCTGGGCGAGCTCACACCCTGGCATATCACCCGCTTCCATCCCCACCGCCGGCTGTCGCACCTTCAGCCGACCGGGCTGGCGGCGCTGGAGAAGGCGTACGATATCGGGCGCCGGGCTGGCCTGCGCTTCGTCTACCTGGGCAATGTGTCGGGCCATGCATACGAGAACACGGTCTGCTATCAGTGTGGGACCCTGGCCATCGAGCGGACGGGTTACAATATCAGCGTAAAGGCGGTCAAGGGGTCTTGCTGCGCTGTATGCGGAGCGGACCTGAATATCAGGAATAGTCTCAGAAAAGGGGTGAAAGGATGATAAGGGAAGCCGCTGTGGCCGGTCAATTCTATCCGGGCTGGCCGGGGGAACTGAAAGAAATGATCGGGCAGATGACCGATTCAAAGGCGGACAGGAAAGAGGTCATCGGCGTTGTTTCACCGCACGCAGGATTCATCTACTCCGGCCCCGTGGCAGGGGCCGTCTTCTCGGCTATAAAATTCACGGATACTTTTATCATCATTGGACCGAACCACCGCGGAATGGGTAAACCGCTGAGCATCACCACTGGCGGAAGCTGGAAAACACCCCTGGGCGAAGTTCAAATAGATTCCGGCCTGGCGAAGGCCATGCTGGCGTCCTCGGCGGGGCTCGAGGAGGATACTCTGGCGCACCGCTATGAGCATTCGCTGGAGGTGCAGCTGCCCTTCCTGCAGTATTTCAAGCCTGATGTGAAGATAGTGCCCATTGTGCTGGCGCAGGCTGCGCCGCAGGTCTATCAGGGTATAGGCCGGGCCGTAGCCGGGGTGCTCAAATCCAGGGGCGAGGCGGTGGTGATAGTGGCCAGCAGCGATATGACGCACTATGAGCCGCACGAGAGCGCTAAGGCCAAGGATAAAAAGGCTATTGAAGCCATACTCAGCCTGGATGCGGAAGAGCTGGTCAGGCGCATAGGCAGGTATGATATCAGTATGTGCGGCTATGCCCCTGTCATCAGCCTGATCACGGCGGCGCTGGAGATGGGTGCTGGCAGGACAGAGCTGGTCAAGTACCAGACCAGCGGCGATGTCTCGGGGGATTACATCAGCGTGGTGGGGTATGCCGGAATAATAATCGGCAAGTGAGAGGTGCGAAATGAGGAAAGCGATGCATCCTTTAGCGCAGCTGGCCAGGGAGGCTGTAGAGGGCTATGTCAAAGGCCGGCGGGTGGTGCAGCCCGGTGAGCTCGTGCCCGAGATGAAGGAGCGGGCCGGCGTGTTTGTGTCCCTCAAGAAGCACGGCCAATTGCGCGGCTGCATCGGCACTTTTGAGCCTACACAGTCCAACGTGGCGGAGGAGATTATCCAGAATGCCATCTCATCATCAACCGGGGACCCGCGCTTCAGCCCGGTCAGGCCGGACGAGTTAAACGATCTTGAATATAGCGTCGACGTGCTCACACAGCCTGAGCAGGTGGAGGGCGAGTCACAGTTGGACCCAAAAAAGTACGGGGTAATTGTGGTGGCCGGGCGCCGCAGGGGACTGCTGCTGCCCGATCTCGAGGGTGTGGACAGCGTGGATAGGCAGATCGACATCTGCCGCCAGAAGGCGGGAATATCCCCGACGGCGCCGGTCAAGCTCTACCGCTTCCAGGTCACGCGCTACAGGTGATTAAGCGGTTGCCATACCAACAGCTATCTGTTATGGTATATATCAAAGGTATGTGTCAGTCTTTGCAGCATAAGGGCAGTTCCAAGGCTGCGCTTCGCTCATTCAATCTTCCCCGGGGGCAGTGCGCATGAAGCTGGTAGTGATCGGTATCGGGGATTGCGGCAGCAACATCGCTGCGGAGTTCGTCAGGCTGGGAAGCAGGGCCAGGGCTGAGACCGGCGTAGATGTGATCGTGCGGTCCTATGCTATCAACGATGATCAGGCCGGACTGGCCGCCCTGCGCAAGGTGGGGGACAAGTTGCTCACCATCCAGATGCCGGCCGCCGCAGCTCCAGGCAGAGAATCGGAGGTGGGGGCAGAGCTGATGCGCGCCAACGGCGACCGCATCATCGCCACCATGCGCGCCGGCGAGTTCTTCGAGACTGATGCCTTCATGCTGGTGGCTTCCAGCGCCGGCTGCGTGGGATCAGGCGGTATCTCCATCCTCGCCAGGAAGCTCAAAGAGCGCTATGTCAACAAGCCCGTATATGCGCTGGTCGTGCTTCCGTTGACCGCAGAGGGAAAGGTGCCTGCCAGTGTGTACAATACGGCGCTCTGCCTCAAATCCATCGATAAGACGGCCGACGCGGTTTTCCTCTTCGACAACGAGAAGGTCATGTCCGAGGCCAGCATCAAGTCGGCAGCCTCCAACGACGCTCTTAACCGCGAGATAGTCGCGCCATTCTTCGACCTGCTGCGCGCCAGCGAGAAGGTAGACCAGAAATTCCTGGGCACCAGCAACATCGGCATCGGCGACATCGTGCAGTCGCTCAACGGCTGGAGCGCCATCGGCTACGGCAGGGCGCAGATATCCCCGGCGGGGCTGACCCTTTTCAGGCGCGGGGACCACTTCGAGAGCAAGGGCGAGGAGACTATTAAAGCCATGGAGGCGCTCAGTTCCGCCCTCAGCCACTTCTCGATACAATGCAGGCTGGAGGACGCCCGCAAGGCCCTATATTTGCTGTGTGTGCCAGGCAAGAACGCCAATATCAATATGGCGCGATCGGTGGGCAACCGCATGCGCGAGTTGACCAATAATGGCGAGGTGCGGGGCGGCGACTTCTACGGCGTCAAGGACCACGCTTCCGTGACCCTCATCGCGTCGCGCATCACCTACCTGGACAAGGTCAAGGATTATTACGAGAGGGCCTCGGCCGCGGTCGAGGAGCTCAAGAAGAAAGAGACGCAGAAGCCATGACCCTCTTCGACCTCGGCTCACCCGGCCTGAAGGGTGACACGGGCGTCGGGTCGGTCCCGGGGCCACTGTCAAGCGAGTCCATGCCGCTGGCGGCGCGCATGCGCCCGCGCAATTTCGCCGAGTACGTGGGGCAGCAGCACATCATTGGCGAGGGCAAGGTGCTGCGCCGGGCCATCGAGTCAGACCAGCTGCCTTCCATCATCCTGTGGGGCCCGCCCGGGAGCGGCAAGACAACGCTGGCCCAGGTCATCGCCAACGTATCCAGCTCGTATTTCGTTCCCATGAGCGCCGTGACTGCGGGTGTGGCCGACCTCAGGCGGGTCATCGACGAGTCCAGGCGCAGGCGCCGGCAGACGGGCCAGCGCACGATACTCTTCATAGACGAGATACACCGCTTCAATAAGGGCCAGCAGGACGCCGTTCTGCCCTACGTGGAGAACGGAGAGGTCACCTTCATAGGCGCCACCACAGAGAACCCGTCCTTTGAAGTCATCTCGGCGCTGCTCTCGCGCTGCCGTGTTTACACGCTCAACGCATTGTCCGATGAAGAGATTGCCACTATCGTGGACAGGGCGCTTGCGGACGGTGAAAACGGGCTGGCCGGGCTCAAGATAAAGCTTGCCGGCGATGCCCGGCAGACACTGGTCACCATGGCCAACGGCGATGCGCGTGTAGCCCTCAACGCCCTTGAGATGGCCGGACAGGCCGTCAGGCCCGGCGCCGACGGGATGCGGCCGGTAGAATTGAAGGATATCGAGGAATCCCTGCAGAAGCGCGCACTGCTGTATGACAAGACGGGCGAACAGCACTACGACCTGATATCCGCCCTGCATAAGACCCTGCGCGGCTCCGACCCGGATGCGGCTTTATACTGGCTGGGCCGCATGCTGGAGGCGGGGGAAGATCCGCTTTATATCGTGCGGCGGCTGATACGCTTTGCCTCGGAGGACGTGGGCATGGCCGATCCCCAGGCTTTAGTAGTCTGCGTGGCCGCCCAGCAGGCGGTGCACTTCGTCGGCATGCCCGAGGGCAACCTGGCGCTGGCCCAGGCCGTGGTTTACCTTGCCACAGCGCCCAAGAGCAATGCGCTCTACACGGCCTACGGGCGGGTACAAAAAGACGTGGAGACCACGCGCAACGATCCCGTGCCCCTGCACCTGCGCAATGCCCCCACGGGGCTGATGAAAAACCTGGGCTATGGGAAGGGCTACAAGTACGCCCATGAATACGAGGGGCATTTCGTGGAGCAGCAGAACCTGCCGGACTCGATGAAGGGCAAGCGCTATTATTTTCCCACGGAGCAGGGCTTCGAGAAGACCGTGCTGGCGCGTCTCAAAGTGTGGTGGGGCGCCAGGATGGAGAAAAAGGAATGAAGCCGCAGCAAATCGTCTTCCCCTGCGGTGAGCTTAAATTGGAGGGGCTTTTTTGCAGCGTCGAAGCGAAGGAACCCGTGCCGGCGGTCGCCGTCTGCCATCCCCACCCTCTCTACGGCGGCTCGATGCACAACAATGTCACCTATGCCATAGCCGACGCGCTGGAGAAATCCGGCATAGCCGCGCTGCTGTTTAATTTCAGGGGAGTGGGCAGGAGCCAGGGCAGTCATGGGGGCGGCATCGCGGAGCAGGAGGATGTAAGGGCCGCCATGGACTGGCTGGGGGTGGTTAAAGGGGTGGATGTGGGCAGGCTGGGCCTGGCGGGTTACTCTTTCGGCGCCGGTGTGGCCTTTCCGGTCGGTTGCCGCGACGCACGGGTGATAGCCATGGCGCTGGTGTCGCCTTACTTCGAGATTTCCCCTTTTTCGCTACTCAAAAGCTGCTCGAAGCCCAAGCTTATCTTAGGTGGCAGCCAGGATGACATGGTGCCTGCGGAGGACGTTGAGACGTACGGGCGGGAGGCCGCGGAGCCGAAGAAGTGCGAGATTATCAAAGGCCCCGATCACTTCTGGGGTGGCTATGAACGGCCTATGGCGGAGAAAGTCGCTGGCTTTTTCAAAGACATTTTGTAGGATAGTCTGCCCACCGGGATCGCCTATTGATGTCATTGCGAGCGAAGCGAAGCAATCCCAGAGTTCGAAGCTGTCAAATCCTGAGATTGCTTCGTCGCCTACGGCTTCTCGCAATGACAAATAGAAAGCGCTCCTCGCAATGACAAGTTAGGGAATATACCCCTTGCTCTGCATATTCCGCAGCCCCTCGTTGGCCGCTTCGATCATGTCCGGGTCGGTGGTGACCAGGAGCACCTTTTGCAGGTCGGCGGCCGCCAGTTCGTAGTAACCGTAATTCTTGCTCGTAATGGCCGTGACCTCGTAGGCGACGGCCCGGTTGTAATAGGCCTCCGCAATATTGGGATCGAGCTGTATGGCCTTGTTAAGCGCTTTAAAAGCCTCCTCCACGTCACCGTTCACAATTAGCATTTCCCCCAGGGTAACGTAGGAGTGTGCATAGTTGGGGTCCAGCTCAACCGACTTTTTGGCGTCTTCCACGGCATCGGTCAGCTGCTGTATGCCTCTTTTTGCGACGGCCCGCTCCAGGTATATGCCGCCGGCGTCGTAGCGGAAGGGGTCGAATGAGGAGGAGGTTGAGCCGGCCGGTGGTATCAGCACCAGTGCCCGGTTCAGGTCCTCCAGCGCCCGGTCGAATTGTTCGTTGGCGTTATACAGGTGGCCGCGGTAGAAGTAGGCCATCCCGTCGCTATCGTCCATCTGTATGGCCTTATTGAGGTCGTTGAGCGCGTTTGAGCTATCCTTGAGGTCAATATAGAGAAATCCCCTCAGCTTGTACGCCTCGGCCATATCTGGGTCGATGGTCAGGGCGCTGGTGAATTGTTGTACTGCTGCTGTTACATTGTCCGTGTAGACATGGATCTTGCCGCGGTAATTGTAGGCGGGGGCCAGGTTCGGGTTAATGGACAGCGCTGCATCCATGTCGGCCAGGGCGTTTTTCACATCGCCTTTGGCGTAGTAGGCCGAGCCGCGGTTGTAATAGGCGTCGTAAAGTTTGGGATTGAGCTCAATGGCCTTGCCGGCGGCCTCGATGGCCTTGTCCCACTGTCCGTTTTGCACGTAGAGCCAGCTCAGGTTGGTATAGGCCATCACGGCGTTTGGATCCAGTGAAACCGTCTTAACCAGGTCGGCAGTGGCCTGCTGGTATTGCTGCTTGGCCAGGTAGGCGAAAGCGCGGTTCTGATAGTCATCTGCCCGGGTGGGGTCGAGCTGTATGGCCTTGCTGAGGTCGGCGATGGCCAGGTCCCATTCCGCCCTGGCGTTGTAAACGGCGCCGCGGTGGGTGTAGGCGGCCACCAGGTTGGGATTGTGCTCGATGGCTTTGGAGTATTCGGCGATGGCCTCCACGAACTGGCCCTGGTCGTAATAAGTATCACCCTGCCTCAGGTATTCGGCGCTGGGGTCACCGCAGGCTGCCAGCACCAGGGAAGCTGCGATTATTAAAGCGATCAGGCTGCCCAGTTTTTTCATTGAGTAATCACCTTCCAGTTAATAAGCTCCGGCGGGTTGCATAATATGCCCGATCCCCGGACAATTGCCAACAATCTATATAGCATAGCAAATATTGCTTTTGCTGGGAAAAACAATCGTGGAGGTCCTGCTATTCCACAGGTAGCTTGTGCGAGGCCACCAGCTTATCGAGCTGCCGGTGAAGCTCCTCCAGCGTTCCTGAATTATCTAAGCTGTAATCCGCCATGGCCTCTGCCCTGCCGATCTGGAACTCCTGCTCCTCGTTCCTGTCCTGCTCATGGAAGGCCTCCCAGGTCAGGGGGTCGCGCCGTTCGCCGCGCAGTCGAACGCGTTCAAAGCGTATTCTGGGATCGCTGATATCCACCCTGGCCAGTATAAAATCATCGCCGAACATCTCCTTCATCACTGCCACGTCTTCCGGCGACCGCACGCCGCTGATCCCAGCCACCTTCCAGCCCTTTTCCACGATCTCCTGAGCCGCCATGCGCACGAAACAGCCCCTGCCCATCTCGGCGAAGCAGCGCTTTGAGATGGCCTCCAGGTTCTCCCTGGTGCCCTCCACCCCCTCCTCCTGCGCTATCTGCCGGACGATGTCTCCGGTGGAGATGAAGGGTACGCCGTACCTGTCGCGCAGGTACTTGAGCACCTCGTCCTTGCCCGACCCGATATCGCCCACGGCGCCGATGACCTTCATCGATAGCTATATTAACATGCTGTAGTGATGATGTGTTAGAAGGGATCAATAAATGGATTAAAATCGATATATTATTGGATTAACAATATTTTCGGCTTCAGTTCCTCAACCACTAAGACCTATCATATAATTATAGATCCTCAATCTGGCCTATACAGAAAATCTAATTAAGTACGAAAATCAATTCTATCAATTTCGAAATCAAGGCGTTCGATAAATAACTTCTCTGACCAGGTGCTGATTTCATCGAGAGCTGCATCCTCAGCAGCATCCTGGTTGGGAGCTTCAACTTTCATATTAATTGTTCCCTTGTATGTTATGCTTACTATGTATTTCATCTCTCCTCTTTCTGCATCCTAGTGTGATTATTCGGCAAATGGAAATACATTTACCTCAGAATACGTCTACCAGTTATTTCCATTTGGTAATTACTCCTACTTCAGGGTGACTTTTCAATAATCCATCTTTAAAATCTTTAAAGTATGCTGATGATATCTCCTGCTGGGGATTAAATAGTACAATAAAAAACAGTGAATAATGCCCATCAGCTGTATACCTTATGGCCTTATTCATACAATCATCGCAGCCTCTTTTGGAAGTAGGACCCTTGACCTCAATTGCTATATGTTCAATGAGTATATCCGGTTGAGATGATCCCCTTCTCTTATTGAATTTAGATTGGATAAATTTAGCTTTAAGATAAAAATAAAGTTCATTATGATACCCTTGTTCCTTACTATATTGCCGACTCGGTTCGAACCGAGTTATTTCATTCCATACGTTTCGACTAAATACATCTTTCATATTTGCTGGTTCCCAAGTCCACTCGCTTATAGTAGAAGTAAATTCTGTCGCATTTAAATTATTAGGTATAAAGTGGACAATAATTGAACGCATAGATTGGATAATCGTGGAGCAGAATCGCCAGAACCGGGGTGATACTAATAAAATGCCAATGATTAAAAGAGAGCCAAATAACAAGACTACTTCAACAGGAGAACGTCTAATGAATATTTGAATTATCCATGGTAAGACATAGATATAGACTATGAGTACAATCAATATAAAAGTCAGTACAAAGATCAGAAAGCGGTCGAGAAAATGATTATTACCAGGCATAGAGGTAATCCAATTTTTTACTGATTTGAATGCTGATTTTATTGAATAATTGAAGCCCTGGCGAAATTTTACTGAAAAGATCAAACTTGCTACGATGGCGCAAAATAACAAGGAAACAACGTATAAAATCCAGATGTTCTGAGTTAAGAATGAATTTATGAGCGGCATCAGTATGAATATTGATGCAAGAGAAAGATCAACGACCAATAGAATAACGATGAGTATACGACGACTGTTAATATTCCTGATGCTGACAGGTTCAGCTTGAAATTCGGGGTCATTATATGCTTTATCTTTAGGTATGTATTCAGCTTTGTATTTCGGACTATTGTAGGCCTCATTTTTAGGAATGTACTCAGCTTTATATTTAGGTGTGTCAATGGTTTTATCTTTGGGTATGTATTCTGGTTTATAAAGTGTTTTTTCTAACCACTCTTGATGATATCGATCTCGCAACACGGGGTCTTTAAGGACAGAATACGCAGTATCTATTATACGCATAGCTTCCACAGCAGCGGGATCATTATTTCGGATAGGATCGTATTTATTAGATAATTTCTTATATGCTTCTTCAATATCCTCTGGCTTAGCCAATGGGTTGACCCTGATAATCTCGTAGTAATCTTCAAAATAAGTCATCAGTTGATCAACTAAATCGGTATATAGAATATCAATATGAATTCAGCATTCTTTCAATAGCTGCAGTATTGGCGAATTTACCTTCATCCAAATAACCTTCTTCGCTTCGTTTTTTAATGTTTCCTTTGATAATGTTACTGGCAATCATCTGCTGTGATGAAGAAAAGTGTATTTCATATCGGTGAAAAAATGCAACGTTGTCAGGGTGGGTCAAAGGTAGTGGTTATTGAAAGGTTGAAAAAGATGAAAATGAAACCGTTACAAATTGTAATGGTTTGAAGATGAAGGAGATAGACGGCATACTGTTCACCACGGCTCACGATTGACCAAATTGATTATTTCTTAGCCGTGCCTGTCCGTTCGTTAGTTATTCGCTTCATCTCATCAAACTCAATATCGCCAGGAGTAATTACTTTTACACACGCATTTGAAATAAATTGATAAATAATAGGGATTATCGCGGTAGTAATATTATTCATTTTCTCTTGTGTAAGTGGAGATTTTGACGGTTCCAATATGCAAAATGCATCTAAAAAATCTTGGTATTGTTCTTTTGCTTTGTCTTTAACCGCAGTCGTTCCACCGGCCTTCCTGTCATAAGCAAGCCCTTGCAGGATTGATTGAAATCGTTGTGCGCTTTCACTGAGAGCTAATTCAGTGTGCTCCCTGGGTGTTAGCGCACCCTTTATAAGAGTCCGTATATAAGTTGAAGGCCCCATTCCCTTTGAAGATGCGCAATCGCGTAATTGTGTCAACTCTTCTCCGGTCAGACGAATTGTTAAGAAGGAAGAGCGCTTCTGTTTTTCCTTCTGGATTTCACCGGAATATCCTTCATCAAGCGGGCTGTGGTTTGCCCAGTATTCATCTTCTTCTGTAATACTGCCAAACCTGGGGTTAGGGTAAATTTCTTTTTTCTCTGCCATAGTAATCACCAACTTTTCTTTAATTTGTAATTATGTTTCTCTCTTTCTGGCATATCGAATGATGTAACCGGCCGAAAATGTAACACAATGTAACACATTATGCAATAATTTCTCATGTTTGGAATTTTACTCTGTAAACATAGTAGAATAACCGGACTTTCAGCCAGAAGGAGGCACATTTTGGACGTTTTGGATGCCATCAACAACCGCAGGAGCATACGCGGGTTTAAAAAGGACCCGGTGCCCAAAGAGGTGATACACAAGGTGCTGGAGGCCGCCGTGCGCGCGCCTTCAGGAATGAACACCCAGCCCTGGGAGTTCGTGGTAGCTGCCGGCAAGGCTCTGGACGAGATACGCGAGGAATGCGGCAGACTATTTAATGAGCATTCATTCCCCACCAACGACATGCTGCGAAATCCCTATGAGGGAGTCTACCGCCAGCGCCAGGTGGAGCTGGCCATGGAGATATTCAAGATCATCGGCATCAAACGCGAGGACAAGGAGGCGCGCAATAAATGGATGCTGCGCGGATTCCGCTTCTTCGATTCCCCATGTCAGATCGTGATCTGCGCCGACAGGGAGATGCAGTACCACCTGGATATGCTGGGACTGGGGGCCCTATGCCAGACTATCTGCCTGGCCGCCCTTGAATACGGCCTGGCGACCTGCATAGCCGACCAGGGCATCATGTACGACCAGGTCTGGCGGAAATATGCCAATATCCCCGAGTCCAAAAGGCTGGTGGCCGGGATCACCATCGGCTACCCCGACCCCGGCTTCCCTGTCAATGACATGGTCACCCCGCGTGAGCCGGTGGACAAGATAACTACATGGCTGGGATACTGACCTGCTTTAAATAACCGAGGAGGTTGAGAAATGGGCGATATTAATAATCTGCCGGAGATAGGTCCGCAGCAGGTAAAGGACGCCTTTGCCTTCACCGACGAGGTGGTCGAGGGATACCCGGGCCGCCTGACCGGGACTGAGGCCTGCCATAAGGCCGGCCACAGGACCGGCGAGGAATTCGAGAAATTCTGCGATCCCGGATCGGTTAAAATCGAGGAGATCACCACGCACCCCCTCAGCTTTCTCAAGTATATCCCCGGCATGGTCGTGCTCTATTTCGCCTGCATGCTGCTGCTTTACTTCGTACCCTCCCTGGCCTGGGTTTCCTTTGCCGGCATGGCTCTGGGCCTCTTCGTGTTCTACGGGCAGTTTCTGGTGTATTGGCACCTGCTGGACCCGCTTTTCCCTAAAGCAAAGGGCTACAATGTCTATGGATCGATCGAGCCGTCGGGCGAGGTCAGGCAGCAGGTCATCGTCTCAGCCCATCATGATGCGGCATACGTATTCCAGATACTGGATCGCCTGCCCAAGCTGTATTCGCCGCTGCTGGCAGGCGGGGTTTTGCTGTTGGTCATCGGCCTGCTGGTATCGCTGGTGGCCGGCGTGCTCCTTTGCTTCGGCATTACTCTTCCACAGTGGGTGGCGCTGGTGCTGGTCATACTGGGTGTCTTCGAGCTGCCCTTCCTGGTCTTCACCACCAACCAGGTGGCGCCGGGGGCGGGCGACAACATGATAGCCGTGGCCATCGCCGCCGTCATCGGCAGGCTTTTCG
>CAZKOL010000006.1:0-58396 GCA_964554375.1 uncultured Dehalococcoidales bacterium | reverse complement strand
TTGCGGCTCAGCTCCAGCGAATCGCCGACGAAGTCGCCGATGTCCTGCACCTCCGGGCGCTGGTAATTGTGGGACAGGATCACAGCGCGGCGCTTCTCCTTCAGCCTGAGAATCTTTTCGATCAATTCTTTGTTCTTTGTATCCTGTATCATCTAAAATCACCTTTGTTCTTGCGGGCAACGCCCCTACGCTGATGCATTTGCACCCCGCGCATACAGGCGCGCTATTACGATAGCCGTCTTGACCACGCTCACCGCGTCGCTGCCCAGCGCCACGAAGAGCGGCTCCTTGCCCCAGCCGTCGCCCTCGTAAAAAATGTCCGGCGCCCTTCCGCTGCGGTCGACAAGCTGCTTTATCTTCCAGGGCATGGAACTGCCGTCAACCTTCGCCACTTCACCCGGCTCCCTGGTACGGTCTATCCAACCGAAGACCAGCTTCTTCTCACGGGCATATTTTTTTACGGTTTTTATGATGCTGTCGTCGCATTTGAAATTTATACCGGCATTGACCTCCGGGCTGTACTTCCTGGCTTCTATTATCAGCCGCGCCATGTGGTCCGAGCCCCCCCACTTCGGCAGGCCGGAGGCATGGGGATAGCCGTTGACCACCGTTATCCTGCCGTCGATGGCCGCCACCTCTGCGGGCTTCGCCGCGCCGGGCAGGGCATAAACTATGTTGACGCGCACCTCGGGCATGAGCATGGAGAACTCCCTGCAGCGCTGAAGCCTTTCCACGGCCAGGCAGAGGTTGCCCATGACCCGCTCAGCAGTGTCTTTTTTACCCATGCGTCAGCCCTCCACCGCGCTGAAATAGGCCGGCCAGAAGGGGTCCACCAGCACGGGCGTCAATTTTTGTTTTTTGCCGGACTTCCTGACGAACAGCCTGTCACGGGCGGTGATCTCTCCGATTTCCCAGGCAGGTATGTTCTTCCTTTTCAGCCTGGCTATGATCTTGCTGCTGTTAGCCGGGGGCGCCGTGATAACAAGGGTGCCTTCGCTGATGGAGATCAGCGGGTCGATCTTGAAGGCTTTGCAGACGGCGTCTATCTCATCCGGCACCACGATCCTGTCCTCGTACAGCGTCACGCCCGTCCCGGAGGCCGCGGCTATCTCGAAGACGCCGTTCAGCAGTCCGCCCTCGGTGGCGTCGTGCATGGCATGCGCCAGCGGCGCCGCCGTGAGCGCATCCTCCACCACGGTCATCTGCAGCAGGTACTTTTTGGCCTTCTCCACCGTGCTGCGTCCCAGCTTCTTAGTCAGGGACCTTGCGGCCTGCCAGGCCAGCAGCCCGGTTGCCTCGACGGCAGGCCCCTTGGTCATGATGACGCGGTCGCCCACCCTGGCGTTGCAGGCCGGCGTTATCTGATTTTTCTTACCGATGCCCATCACCGTGCAGCCTCCGTTCAGAGGAAAGGCCATTCCGGGGTAGATGCCCGTATGGCCGCCGATGATGGCGATGCCCAGCTTCCTGCATTCCTCATCCACCTGCTTCCAGACCTTATCTATGACATCTTCAGCCGTTTTCGGCGGGAACATCAGGCAGATGGTCATATACCTGGGTTTGACGCCCATCACGGCCACGTCGCTGGCGCAGATATGCACGATGGCCCAGCCGAAATATGGCATTATCACGGGCATGCCGAACGTCGGGTCCTCGGCGATAACCATGACCTCTCCACCCGGCAGGTCGATGACCGCGGCGTCCACGCCGTGCCGGGGTCCGATAAGCACCGACCTGTCTTTCCTGCCCAGCCTCGACAGTATTATCCTGTCGAAGGTGGCCCGGTCCAGTTTGCCCAATTCAGGTAGCATTACAATCTCCTCGCGCAATTTAATACGATTATAATACATTCGGCGGATCGTTTAATCAACCCGACGGGACCGTGGAGCTCGGAGCATTAAATAAAGGGCTGTTTTCATGTATAATCCCTTCATATGGACGCGAAGGGCAGAGCGGCAAGGCTGATCGGTCGCTACAGCAAACGGGCCCTTCCCGGCAACGGGCTGAAAGTGAAAGTGATCAGCCTGGAGGACAGCCGTGCCGTTGCTTCCCGCAGCGGGCTTACGCCGCTGCAAATTGAAATAGTCTGCCTCGAAAGCGGCGTGGCGCCCATGCGTTACCTGCGCAACATAGGCACTTCCGGCATCGAGGGGCAATTGAAGCTGATGCGCTCCACCGTGGCCGTCTGCGGCGCGGGCGGCCTGGGCGGCGTCGTTATCGAGCTGCTGGCCCGCCAGGGAGTGGGGCGCCTGGTGATCATCGACAACGGCAGGTTCGTGGAGAACAACCTCAACCGCCAGATCATGTCGGGGGAGGATGTCCTGCGCAAATCCAAGGTCAAGGTTGCAGCCCGTCATGTCAGGCGCATTAACTCCGCAGTAGAAGTAAAGGAGTGCAACGCATTTATCGATGACTCCAGCGTAAATAGTCTGCTGAAGGGGGCCGACGTCGTGGTGGACGCGCTGGACAGCCTGGCCGCTCGGCTGGTGGTGGAGGCAGCCTGCCGCAGGCTGAAGGTCCCCTTTGTTCACGGCGCAATCGCCGGCTTCTGCGGCCAGGTGATGACCGTGCTGCCGGGCGATAAAGGCCTGGCTTCCATCTACGGACCCGGCCGTGACACGCACGGACTGGAGGCCATCACGGGCAATCCACCCGCCACCGCGGCTGCCATCGCCGCCTGGGAGGTCCAGGAGGTCGTCAAGCTGATTACCGGTATAGGGACTCCCGTGCGCAACAGGCTGCTCCTGCTGGATTTCTGCGACGGCAGCCTGGAAGAGATTCCACTGGCACAGCAAGATTAAGAAAATGGCAACGGTCAACGTAAGGTTTGTCGGGCCCTGGCGCCTTTACCTGGGCGTGGAGAGGGTCACGCTGCAGGCCGGAACCGTTGAGGAAGCCCTGCAACAGGTGGAAGCGTCCTACGGCCCGAAATATCACGAGCGGCTGCGCAGGGGCGGCATCATGGAGAAGCGCAGTATAGCGGGGGACAGCAACGTCCTGGTCAACCGGGTCCACATCAGGCAACTGGCCGACCACAGCCTGAAGGACGGCGACAGCATCGACGTCATCGCGCGCTTCGTGGGCGGATGATCTCGGCTAAAAACTGCTGCGGTAATGTAGTAACCGGTTTTTTTTAGTGATAGAATAGGCGGACCGATATATGCGCAGGGAGTGTACTATGCCTTCCAGAGAATACATCCTCTCCATAGACCAGGGCACCACCGGCAGCGCGGCCATCCTTTTCGACCGTGACGGCAAGCCGGCCGCGGAGGCCGACACCGAGACCAGGCAGATCTATCCCACCCCGGGCTGGGTGGAGCACGACCCCGACGAGATCTACCAGACATCGCTCGAGGTTGCGCGCCAGGCCATGGCAAAGGCCGGCGTAGCGCCGTCCTCCATAGCCGGCATCGGCATAACCAACCAGCGCGAGACCACCATCATCTGGGACAGGAAAACGGGCAAACCGGTCAGCAATGCCATAGTCTGGCAGTGCCGGCGGACGGCAGGCCTGGTGGAAGAGCTGAAAAACCGGGGCGTGGCGCAGACCATCTGCGACAAGACGGGTCTGATACCCGACGCCTATTTTTCGGCCACCAAGGTACGCTGGATCCTCGACCATGTAAAGGACGGGCAGAAGCGTGCCGAGGCGGGCGACCTGCTCTTCGGAACGGTCGACACCTGGCTGGCCTGGAAACTGAGCGGCGGCAAGGCGCACGTGACCGACTACGGCAACGCCTCGCGCACCATGCTCTTCAACATCAATACCCTCCAGTGGGACAAGGATATCCTATTCACCCTCAATATCCCCGCGGCCATACTGCCCCGCGTCATCCCCTCCAGCTTCAGCTACGGCGAGACGGCGGAGGGCATCTTCGAGGGGGCCCGGGTGCCGCTCTGCGCCATAGCCGGCGACCAGCAGGCCGCGCTCTTCGGCCAGGCCTGCTACAACCCCGGCATGTCCAAGAACACCTACGGCACCGGCTCATTCATCCTCATGAACAGCGGCGAGAAACCGATCATCTCCAAACGGGGGCTGCTCACCAGCCTGGCCTGGGGACTGGATAATAAAGTCAATTACGCGCTTGAGGGCAGCATCTTCATCACGGGCGCTGCGGTGCAGTGGCTGCGCGACGGGCTCAAGATTATTGAAAACGCGTCCGAGAGCGAGGCGCTGGCCCGCTCGGTGGACGACAACGGGGGCGTCTACTTCGTGCCGGCCTTCGTCGGCCTGGGCGCGCCCTACTGGGACATGTATGCGCGCGGGACCGTAATAGGGATCACGCGCGGCACCACCAGGGGACATATTGCACGCGCCACGCTGGAAGCCATCGCCTTCCAGGTCAGGGACGTCATAGACACCATGCGCTCCGAGACCGGCATCGGCATACCGGTGCTGCGCGTGGACGGCGGCGGCACCTCCAACTCCTTCCTCATGCAGTTCCAGGCCGATGTAATGAATATCCCCATACAGGTGGCAGCGATACCGGAGACCACTTCACTGGGCGTGGCCTACCTGGCGGGGCTGGCCGCGGGCCTGTGGAAGAACACAGCGGAGATAGCCGGGAAATGGCGGTGCTCGGCCACATTTGAGCCGGGCATGTCGGCCGATCGTCGCGAGAACCTGTACGCCAACTGGAAGCGGGCGGTGGAGAGGGCCAGGGGCTGGTCAATAAATTAGATTGTAGGTGCAACATGAAAAGGGATTTTAAAGCGATCGCCGGAAAAACATTCGATGTCATTGTAATCGGGGGCGGCATAGTCGGCGCGGGCGTTGCGCGGGACACGACACTGCGCGGCCTGGACACGCTGCTGCTGGAAAAGGATGATTTCGGCTCGGGCACCACCTCGCGCTCCACCAGGCTGATACACGGCGGGCTGCGCTACCTGCGCCAGCTCGAGTTCGGCCTGGTGCGGCAGGACCTCAGCGAGAGGGAGGCGCTGATGCGCATCGCGCCCCACCTGGTGTACCCGCTGTCCTTCTTCATACCCATACCCAACCTCAGCCTGAACGTGGCCATGTTTCTGGGCACTACACTCTACGACGTTATCTCCTTCGACAAGACACTGCCCAATCACAGGTATTTAAATAAAGCTAAAACGCTGGCCGAGGAGCCCGGGCTCATGGTCAAGGGGCTGCAGGGCTCGTATATTTATTCCGATTGCGCCATACCTCTGACGGAACGTCTAAACTGGGAAACTGCCCTGTCCGCGGCGGAGGGCGGGGCCACCGTGGTCAACCACGCAAAGGTGATAAACGTTCTGCGGGAGGGCAACCGCGTGACCGGCGTTGAGGTTAGGGACGAGATCAGCGGGGAGGTGCTGCAGGCCAGGGGCAGGATGGTGGTCAACGCCGCCGGCCAGTGGGTGGACACCGTCAAGGAGATGCTCTTCAAGGACCGACCACCGTATTTACGCCGCACCAAGGGAGCGCATATCATAATACCTGAGGTTTCGAAGCACGCCCTGGTGCTCTTCTCTCCCGTGGACGGCCGGCTCTTCTTCGTTATCCCCTGGGAAGGGTTCTCGCTG
The DNA here is from genome assembly GCA_964554375.1 of uncultured Dehalococcoidales bacterium. GTDB lineage: Bacteria > Chloroflexota > Dehalococcoidia > GIF9 > UBA5629 > CAIMUM01. Next base: position 52,864 of record CAZKOL010000006.1, on the reverse strand, counting down.
GTGGGCACAACCGATACCGACTATAAGGACGACCTGGATGCCGTCTTCGCCACGCGGGAGGACGTCGACTACATCCTGGAAGGGCTGCATTTAGCCTATCCCGACATCACGATCGACGACGTCTATTATGCATATGCCGGACTGAGGTCGCTGGCGCTCAAGCCCGGCAAATCGGCCTCTGACACGTCGCGCAGCCATGCGCTGATCGACCACAGCAAACGGGACCACCTCGATGGCCTGGTGACCATACTGGGAGGGAAGATCACGGCCTATCGCGAGGTGGCCAAGGATGGGGCCGACCTGGCCTGCCGCAAGCTGGGCAACAGGGCACGCTGCACCACGGGTGAGAAAGGTTTGCCCGGAGCGCCGGCGCCGGGCGCCTCAGAGATAGCCGGGCTGGCTGAAAAGACGGGGCTGCCCAAAGATACCGTGGTTCACCTGGCCCGCATCTACGGCGCCAGGACCGGGGAGGTACTGGCGCTGGCCGATGGCGATAAGGCCGGGCTGCGGCCGCTCAGCGCGGGAGGGCCGGATATCGTGGCGCAGGTATGGCATGCGGTTAAAAACGAGATATGCATGACCGTCAGCGATTTCATGCTGCGGCGCAGCGCGGTCGGCCTGCGCAAGGACCTGGGTACCGATGCGGCGCCCGCAGTTGCCGCTGAGCTACAGAAGCTGTTGGGCTGGAGCGACGAGGAGAAGGGCCGGCAGGTACAGGCGCATAACGCCGCGGCGGCCCTGGCGCGGCGCTTCAGGAATCCCTGAGTATTCTGGCTTGGATATATATACGCGAAATTTCCTACCTATCAATTGCCGGGCTTTTTCGATATTATTTATATAAGGAGGGTACGGATATGAGAAAAAAGGTGCTGGCGATCACCGCCCTTTTAACCATTGTCCTCAGCCTTATTCCCGCCGGCGCGGCCACGGCGGCAAGCATGAGCCCGGCAATGGGCGTCAGCGGGCTTGAAGTGACCATTACCGGTCTCGTTGGGGAGCAATCATACAAGATCAAGTGGGACGCGGAGACATACAAGCAGGGTGTGGTGGGCAGCGGCGGCAGCGTATTTTTTATTGTGCCCGAATCGTACGGTGGTGAGCACACGGTCACCGTGGAAAGCCCAACCGGCAATCTGGCGTTCACGGGTATCTACATCATCGTGCCCAACATAACCATCGATCCCACTTCCGGATCCGCCGGCGCCGATATCACCGTGGTCGGCCACGGCTTCGGCGTCAGCGAGCATGACGTCGCTGTCACCTATGACGGATCGATAGTTAAGAGCGGCATCTCAGCCGACGAGAACGGCGCCTGGACCACGAGTTTTGCCGCACCTCTCTCAGCCAGGGGGTCACGCGCTATAGACGCATCCGGCGATGTCACCAAGGGTTCCGACGTAACCGACAAGAATTTCACCGTCAGCCCCGTTGTCAAGATGGACCCCGTAACAGGGGGGGTTGGCGCGCAGGTCACCATCACGGCCACCGGGTTTGCCTCGGCCGAGGGCGGGATCAAGGTGCTCTACTCCGACAAGGAGGTGCGGTCCAACCTGACCTCAGAGGTCAACGGGTCATGGAGCACCTCGTTTACCGTTCCACCTTCCACCAGGGGCAGCCACATAGTCAAAGTCCTGGGCAATACCACGGCGTCCGGTGACGTACCCGATATGATCTTCACGGTTGCTCCTGCTGTAACCATCAGTCCCACCAGCGGCGCTGTGGAGGACAGCATCAAGGTCAGCGGCAGCGGCTTCGCTAACAACGAGACCTCAATTGAGGTCACTTTCGACGGTAAAACTATAGAGCGGAACATACTGGCGGACGACAACGGCAGCTGGTCGGTAGACACCAAGGTACCGCCCTGCAGCAGCGGCCCGCACAGCGTCGCGGCCAGCGGCAGGATGACCCCATCGACGGATATAACGCCGGCCACCTTCAGCACGGAGGCGGTCCTGACCGTCGTCCCCAAGAGCGGCAATGTTAAAGACGAGCTGAGAGTTACAGGATCCGGCTTTAGCGCCGGCAAGGATTATTCCATCTCCTACGATGGCAACCCCATGGCCAGCGGGTCGGTTAACGAGTCAGGCAGTTTCCAGTCCCTGTTCAAGGCGCCCGGCGGCAAGAGCGGCTCGCTGACCATCACAGCCACCGACACCAAGGGGGCGACCGCCTCCACCACCTTTACCATGGAGAGCACCGCGCCCGACGCCCCACAGATTGCCTCACCCAAGGACGGCTCAACGGTTGGCTTCATGGGCGACACCAAGATCAGTTTCAAGTGGAGCGATGTGAGCGATCCCAGCGGTATTACTTACGACATTGAAGTGAGCGAGGGTTCCGGTTTCACCAAGAACCTGGTTGCCCATACCAAGCTGGGTGACGCCAAGTACACGCTGACCGAGGCCGAGGCGCTGCCCAACGGGGAATATTACTGGCGCGTGAGAGCAGTGGACGGCGCAGGAAACGCCAGCGACTGGACGCCCGTCACGTCTGTGAAGGTGGGCTTCATGACCACCAACACGCTGGTATTAATCGGCATCGGCATAGTTGTCCTGCTGCTACTCATCATGGTTTTGCCCAGGGTAATGAAGAAGAAACGCCCCAGGAGCGACTGGGATTAAGGGTTTTTAACCCTGCGTCATTTCGCTCAGCGATGAGATGAGGCTGGTGTTGAGCTGCCGCCAATCGCGCGGCGGCGCCGGTGCGTTGTTGCGCGGCGTCAGTCTCAAAGATCCCGTCGGGCAGACGGAAGAGCAAAGCCCGCAGCCGATGCACAGGTGATCGCTGAATATCAGTCTGTCGTCTTTCATCGTCAGTGCTTCCATCGGGCATCTCTCCACGCAGTCGCCGCAGGCGATGCAGCTTTCTGCGTCAAGAGACATAATAAACCCGGATACCGCGGCATAGCCTTTCATGTTGTATTTTTTCATACTCTGGAGTATGGCGCAGTGGCACGTGCAGCAGTTGCAGACGAACTGAATATATTTGCTCATGTTGCTGGAGCAATGTACCAGGCCCGCCTCCTCGGTGAGGCGCAGGATGGCCCGCGCTTCCTCTTTGGATATCAGCCTGCCGAACTTCCTGTCGGCGATGTACCTGGCATCGGGGCCGAACCCCATGCAGACCTCCTTCGGCTTGGTGCAGGGGCGACCCAGCAACTCGCCGTGGTGGCGGCAGTAACAGGCGCCCACGGCGATATATTCCGCCTTATCTATGTACTCCGAGACCCTGTCGTACGGGTGTATTTCGAAGCTTGCGGGTATCTCTTTTTCCACGGATATCACGCGCGCCATGGGGAAAGGGACGGATTTCAATTCCGAACCCGAGCTATATTTGTCCAGGGCATGGAAGTAATCGTCGAAGAGATGCGCCAGCTTTATCGCCCGTTCGCTTACATCGCCGCTGAGAAACTGCATCTCAAAGACACCGGGCAACAGCGGCAAAAGGCTGTAGTAGCGGACATTATCTCGATCAAAGGTGTAGACAAGACCCTTGTCAGCCATCCCTTCAAGTTGCAATTTCACAGCGCTGGAATCTTTGCCCGCTTTGACAGCGATTTCGTCGGCGGAAGCGGGCGTGATGGGCAATACGACTGCCAGTTCGGCCTCTGCAGGTGAGAACAAATAATCTACGAGGGAAAAGAATTCGGGGCATTTGATCGCCGGCATCGAGCCACCCCGCATCTGGATGGCCACCCTGAGATTTTCATATTTGTGATCCGGCATTTTTACACCCTCACATTATTGATTATCGGAGAACGGTTGGTGGGCAGTACAAGACTCGAACTTGTGACCTCTACGATGTCAACGTAGCGCTCTAACCAGCTGAGCTAACCGCCCCCGGACCACATGGCATTTTATCAACGGGCATACACATAGTCAAGGAGAGAGCGGCTGTCGCCGCATACGGCTATGCTTTGGTTGAGAGTTTGGCGTTGCCCGTCAGCGAAACGTGGACGTTGCTGCCGCACTTGGGGCAGGTTACTTCGATGGTGATGACCGGCTGGCGCATGACCCTTTCGATGAGGGTGGAGACCATGGTATCGAGCTGGTCGATGCGCTTATACATCATCTCCAGGCGTTTTTCCATTTGAGCCAGCTTGTCAAGCTGCTGCTCGGCTTCCTCGAATTTCTTGTCCATGTCTCGCTATCCGCTCTTTTACTCCGGTATACAAATGAAGGAGGAGAAATCACCAATTCCTCCTCTCGGTGGTTTCCCCTATCCCGCATTCACAGGCTCTTTTCCTGGACCCCCATGGAATTAAGCTCGTCGCGGTCTTCCTTGACCTGCGAGTCAAGCAATCCGCTCATCTTGGATTCCAGCCATTTCTTGTAGGCTTCCTTGGCCTGTGGTGAATTCCTCACTGCGATCTTGGCGGTCTCCCATTCCTCGACGAAGAGCTGGCCCAGCCTTTCGTCTTTGAGGGGGAACTCGACGTCCATCAAAGCCTCTGCCCGCTCGATTATCCTGTTCATAACCGCCCTTTTGAGGCGGTCGATCGAAAGCAGTTCCTGGTCTTCGTAAGGCCGTGATACGTATTGCTCAGTTGCCATCAGTACGACCTCCCGCTCATGCTTTTACTGACCCTATAATATTCTGCTGATTATGCAATGTCAAGCCATATGAAAGTCTCGATTTGAACTCGCCCTATAAATGTCATTGATAATATGAAAACGCCGCAGTATCTCGATTTATAATGGGGACACAGCATAAACAAAGGAGATACTACAACATTTTCACATATGCGGGCACAGATCGCAATGTAGTACCTTAAGGTTCGCCCAACTTTGATATTAATTATTAATCGATCTCCCACCAGCGGGATGGAAAAGCTTTTTCGATAAATTGATCACCCCTGCCCACGGGCTTCAGTCCCAGGGCGCGCATATCGGCGTCCACCATAATCATGATAAGCTCCTCAAACCCCACCTTCGGCTTCCAGCCCAGCTCTTTAGTCGCCTTCGAGGGATCGGCCTGTAACTGGTCCACCTCGGTGGGACGTAAAAAGCGCGGGGCCTGCCTGGTGTATTTACGCCAGTCCAGGCCGGCATAATCAAAGGCCCTCTCGATAAACTCCTTCACCGAATGCATGTGGCCGGTGCCGATGACATAGTCCACCGGGTTTTGAGACTGCAGCATCTTCCACATGATCTCTACGTACTCCGGGGCATAGCCCCAGTCGCGCTGCGCTTCCATGTTGCCCATGGTGATATGGTCCGTCTTCCCCGCCAGTATCTGCGCGATGCCGCTGGTGACCTTGCGCGTGACGAAGTTCTCACCACGCCGCGGCGACTCGTGGTTGAAAAGTATGCCGTTGCAGGCGAAAAGGTTGTAGGCTTCGCGGTAGTTCACCACTATCCAGTAGCCGAAGAGCTTGGCCGCAGCATAAGGGCTGCGCGGGTAAAAGGGCGTCCGCTCGCTCTGGCGGCTCTCAGCCACCTTGCCATAAAGCTCGGAAGTGGAGGCCTGGTAAAACCTGGTCTTGAGCTTGGTCTCGCGTATGGCGTCCAGCAGCCGCAGCACGCCGATGCCATCAACCTCGGCGCTGTACTCCGGCACCTCAAAGGATATCCGCACATGGCTCTGGGCGGCCAGGTTGTAGATCTCGTCCGGCTGCACACGCTCCAGCACACGGTTGAGGTTGGAGGAATCGGTCATATCCCCATAGTGCAGTAAAAGACGATCCTTTCTGTCATCAGCGCCAAACTTGATATGGTCCAGCCGCGTGGTGTGGAAGGTGCTGGCGCGGCGCACTATGCCGTGCACCTCGTATCCCTTGCACAGCAACAGCTCTGCCAGATAGGAGCCGTCCTGCCCCGTTATACCGGTGATAAACGCCTTCTTCGCCATGTCTCTCCTCTCTTCTTCGCAGGGGCATACCTTCAGGTGCGCCCGCAGATTCGGGCGGGTTTAAAAACCCGCCCCTACAGTTTCATCTACAATATTACCGCGCATCCCAGGGAAACTGCTCGCCTTTGAGGCGGCGTCTCCAACGCGCCAGGTCCTGCTCTACCATGATCTCCACCAGCCGCCCGCACTTCACCTGCGGCCGCCAGCCCAGCTTCGCTTGAGCCTTGCTGTAGTCGCCCTGCTGCAGGACGATATCGGACGGCCGCAGCAACGCCTCATCAACATCCACATATGATCCCCAGTCCAGCCCTACTATCTCGAAGGCCCTGCGCGCGAACTCCTCCACACTGTGCGCTTCGCCCGTGGCGATGACATAGTCGTCCGGCGCATCCTGCTGCAGCATCAGCCAGGCGGCTTGCATGTATTCAGGGGCATACCCCCAGTCGATCCTGGCAGCCGTGTTGCCCAGCGTCAGCCGACCCTCCCGCCCCAGCGATATCCCGGCCGCGGCGTCCGTGATCTTGCGTGTGACGAACTCCATTCCGCGCAGGGGGGATTCGTGGTTGAACATGATGCCGTTACATATGTACATGCCGTAGCTTTCTCGATAGATCTTTGCCATCCAGTGCGCATAGAGCTTGGCCGCGGCATAGGGGTTGGACGGACGGAAAGGCTGCTCCTCGTTGTATGCCCCACCATCCCCGGGACCGAAGAGGTCGCGCGTGGAGGCCTGGAATATCCTGGCCTGTGGAGATGCCTGCCGGGCCGCCTCTAAAAGCCTGGCCAGGCCCAGCCCGGTCACATCGCCGCATTCCACCGGACGCTGAAACGATGTTCCCGGGGCGCTGTGCGCCGCCAGGTTGTAGATCTCGCCCGGACCGCTGCGCCGCACCGCAGCGAGCAGGGCTTGCCCGTCCGCCATGTCGGCCTCGATCAGGTTGACCTTATCGTAGATACCGAAGTATCTCAGCCGCCAGCATGCCTGCTCAGACGCGCTGAGATCCAGGCCGAATACCTCGTAGCCTTTTTCCAGCAGCAGCCGGGACAGGTAGGCCCCGTCCTGGCCGCCGACCCCCGTGATCAATGCCCTTTTCGCCATAGCTGTTTCTGATGTGCCGCGCGGGTTATCATATCACGAGCGAGTTAAAAGAGAAACCCGATGTAATAATGAGAGGGGGACGGTATTTACCGTCCCCCTCTCATTATTATCTGTGAAGTATTGTCAGTTCATCTGCTTGACCACCCGAATCACCTGCACAATCAGGGCAAAGATATCCTCTTTCCTTTTATATGGTGCTATTATCATCCGGTCACCCTCCATCTTGAGGCAAAGGTCGCCCAGCGCCGGCTCCATGTCTTTACCGCAGATAATGATGTCACCGCTGTGCACGACATTACCATACTCCAGATCTCTGGATTTAATGCCTATCAGCTTCATCTCTCTACCTCCACATAGTGCCAACTCCCTCGGCACAAATACATATTCTATTATCTGCCTGCTGTCGATCGCGTCGTAAACCGGCACTACGGCCGGAAGCGATAACTGCAGTTCATTCATTATCTCATAGGGTGTTTTCTTTAGCAAATCATCTTTAGGCCCCTTTTCCAGGACGAGGTTGCTCAGTTCATTGATCGGCACCTTGAGAGCGCGCGAAAGCTTATTCAACGACGCCAGCGTGACCGACTTGTAGTCGCCCTTCTCTATACGGCAGATAAATGAAGCGGACAGGTCAGCCAGCTTGGCCAGCTCGGCCTGCGATAATCCCCTCTTTGTTCGCGTTCCTTTTACATGTTCACTTAACATAGCTCTATTCCCTCCCTCTCCTGACTATCCGTTTACCATAGTAAATATTTATTGCAATCGGCCAAAAAGGTCCGAAAACCTATTGATTTTAGTAAATTAATTGTTTAATATAGTAAATGTGAAGTTACAGGCCGAGCTTTACAGGATAATGCAGCAGGAGAAACTGACCAATGCCCGGCTGGCATCCAAGCTGGGCATATCTCCATCGATGCTGTGCCTGGTGCTGATCGGAGACAAGAAACCCGGGCGACGCTTCCTGCAGGGGCTGGCCACCCATTACCCCGATATATGCCTGAAATATTTACGGGACCATACCCCGGCTCAACCGCAGGGCGGTTAGAAAACATGAAGCTGAAACACTCTTTAACAAGACGGCATGCCGCTTTGGCCGGGGGTGACTTTACTAGAGTGAATACCCACTTTACAGGGGAAAGCATCCCGGCAAGTTTATAAAGGTGAGATCCAACGGCCCCGGGCCTGCGACCTGGCGGGGGCGGACCGGGGACCGCGGAAATAAACATTAGGAGGTTCTTCATGGACGGTAATGAATATATGGTTGGATTGGTATCTTCTCTTATTGCCGCTTTCATAATCTCTGCCTTCATTGCTGCCTTTACAATAGTTGGATGGGTGTTGGCGCTATGATAAAAAAATTAACCTCCATAAAAATCGGCATCCTGGAATTCCTGTACAAGTTCCTCCTGGTACTTTTCGTTATCATGCCGGTATGCTTGGGCGGATGCTTCTGGATAGGTGTGCAGGCTGACGCCGCGCTCAATATCCACTTATTGAAGTTCATCATGCCGTTCATCGGTTCAATGGTGGGCTTGTTCTTTACTGCCCTGCTTCTCCAGGCCGGGCACAAGGAGGTAGCCCCCGCCATAGCCGAAGAGCCGGCCAAGCTGTACTCCGAGAGCCTGGTCACCAGCCGGGCGGAGATAGTCGGCACGGCATTACAGCCCAAGCCGTCCATCCCGCGCGCCGGATTGGTTCCACCATATACTCTGCAGGAAGGTAAATAGGACATCTCATTCTACCGGGTAGCCGGCGTCTGCCCAGGCGCCGAAATTGCCCTTGAGGGCGTATACATACTTAAAACCTGCGTCCTTAAGCAGGGCGGCGGCTGACAGGGGGGCGCCGGTCCAGTGGCTGTAGACTAAATATGTCGCATCTTTGTCCAAATCTGATATTGCTTCTGGAATGGCATCTTTTGGATAATTGACTGCGCCGGGCAAGTGGCCCGTGTCGTAAAAACGGCTCGACAGATCTATAACGACCACGTCAGCAGTCTCATCGAGCAGTACTTTGGCTTCCTGGGGAGTAAGCCACAGCGGTGAGACATCTGACGTGGTTCGTTTGAATGTAACCCCTACCATCACTACCGCTACAACTGTGAAAATGATCGCGTAGAATACCATTGCGTGTGTCGCTTTCACTGAAGTGCTCCTTCATTTTATTTCCGGTGTTTCGACCTCAAATGCATATTCGGCTTGAAATTCCGGGACCACTATCCCCCCTGATGGCCGGACCGGCTGAGCCCGGCCTTTTTACTGAACCTGCCTGGTCTATTTACACTGCGCAAGCGGAAAATCATGCTTTTTATATCTAACCTTTCTTTATTAAAGTAAATCATACGAACGCCTTTGAGACATCGGTTTGAGCTGTTATTTTTTTACAGAAATCAGTAAGGAAAAGGACTACTGTAAAATGCGTAGTCCCAGCAGGGGTTTACATTATTTACCTTGTTAAATCGGGCTTATCGAGACTATTTACGATTTATACGATATGACCATTTGCCGCGGTAACTAACCGCAAAGACGCGCGCAGGCGCACCGGGACATGCGCTGAATTCGGGGGTTTATGCAGTATTGTAAATACCACAATCGGACGGATCGGAAGCAAGAGACGTTTCAGATTTGAAAATCGGACTGCTCAATCCGCTATAGAAGGTACATGTTCTCCGCCTCCCTCAGCAGTGAATCACGGAAGCGCGGATGGGCAATACTTATTATGTCAAGCGCACGGCCCCTGGTCGACTTGCCCTTCAGGTTCACGACCCCGTGCTCGGTCACCAGGTAGTGCACGTCGATCCTGGGCGTGGTTATGACCGCGCCGCTTTCCAGCCTCGGCGCCACCCTGGATACCCGACCCTGTTTTGCCGTGGAATAAAATGCCAGTATGGACTTCCCCCCCCTGGAATTATAAGCCCCTCGTACGTAATCGAGCTGGCCGCCCGTTCCGCTGTACTCGGCGCCCCCCAGGAATTCGGCATTGCACTGCCCCAGCAGGTCAACCTCTATTATGGAGTTGATGGACACCATGTTGTCGTTCTGCGCGATCACCGCCGGGTCGTTGGTATAGGAAACGGGATAGCTCTCCATGCTGGGATTATTATTCATGAAGCGGTACATTGCGCGGCTGCCCTCGGCCACGGTGAACACATGCTTCCCGGTATGCAGGTTCTTCCTGCGGCCGGTAACGACCCCCTTCTTTATCAGATCCACCATGGCCGGGCCGAAGACCTCGGTGTGGATGCCCAGGTCTTTGTGGCCTTTCAACTTCATGGCTATCATGTTAGGCAGCCCGCCGAAGCCAAGCTGCAGCGTCGCCCCATCGGGCACGAGATCAGCCACCAGCCTGCCGATAGCATCGTCCCCGGGCTGGGGGCCGGGCCACTTGAACTCGATCAAGGGTGACGTGTGCTCGACAACCGCATCCACCTCGGAGATATGCAGAAGCGCATCGCCGAATACGCGCGGCTGGTTCCTGTTGACCTCCACGATCAGGCGTTTGCTGCACCTGGCCACGGTGGACGTGTAGTCGTTGGCAGTCCCGAAGCTGAAAAATCCCGCATGGTCCATGGGCGAAACCATGGTGACGGCTACGTCTATATCCAGGTTCTCGCGCATCAGCCTGGGTACCTGGTGAAAATGGTTGGGCACGTAGTAGCTCAGCCCCACCTTGACGGCCGAGCGGGATGATTTGCTGACAAACCAGGAAAAGGCCTGCACGCAGTCGCTCAGTTCGGGGGCAAGCAGGCTTTTGGAGACATTCTCCATAGGAAGGAGGGAGTGCACCCTGAGGTCTTTAAGATCGCCTGCCCGCAGCCGTTCTGCTATGGCCTGAAGCAGGGCAGGCGGCTCGGCGGCGGCCAGGCCGTGCACTATGGTGCTGCCGCTTTTAATCCCGCCCACCGCCCGCTCAGGCGTGGTGAGCTTGCTCCTGTACTCCGATTTAGGCGTCAGCATGGTCAGGCACTGAAGCCGGCGACGGCCGCAGACTCGTCTTCAGCGATGTTGAATAGCTGCGTGAACCCGGCTATATCGAAGACCTCCTTGATGTTGGTCTTCATGCAGCAAAGCCTTATATCTCCCTGCTGCTTGCGAACCTTCTTGAGCTCCGCCAGGAAGACGCGCAGACCGGAGCTGCTGATATATTCCAGGCCCTCCAGGTTCAAAACGATCTTCACATTCCCTGACGTGATCAACTCGTCAAGCTTTTTCTCGGCCTCCGCGGCACTGTAGGCATCCAGCCTGCCGCCTATGCTGAGTATATTCACATCCCCCGATTTTTTTTCGGTCAGATCCAATTGGGCCTCCTTTAACCGCCGATATTTATTATATTCCTTCCACGCTGGATAGCACCTTCTCGAACCTGGCCAGACCATCGTCTATCACGTCATCCGTGTCCGCCATGCTCGTGTACACGCGCGATCCGGCCAGCGTGATCAGACCGTTGGCCATGTAGGCCGCGCCCATCTCCTCGATCATGCTCTTGCGCGGCTTCATCTCTTTTAACAGCCGCAGCGGGTTCCTGAAATCGAGCAGCATCACGCCCGAGGTCTCGAGGTGCACGATCGATCCCTGGTTATAAATCACAAAGGGCAGGCCGTAGCGCTCGACTATGCCCTTTAAACCCTTCGTCAGACGGTCGCCCGCCCGCCCCGCCAGCACCGACGCGTTGGTGCGCTCCATCTCGAGCAGTGCGAAATAGCCCGCCGCGCAGGAAAGGGGATTGGCCGAGAGTGTCCCGCCCACATAGGCGCGCTCTGCCGTGCCCCCACCTATGCCGGCCGCGAAGCACTGAATGACATCCGCTCGGCCACCCACGCCACCTGCCATGGGATAGCCGCCCGTTATACATTTGCCGAATATAGTCATGTCCGGCTTTACATTGAAATAGCCCTGCGCTCCACCCATGCCCAGCCTGAACCCGGTCACCACTTCGTCGAAGATGAGCAGGGCGCCGAACTCGCTGCAAAGTTCCCTTACCTTTTTATTAAAGTCAAAGGGCACCGGGCGCGTGCCGCTCTCCGGCCCCACCGGCTCAACCAGGACGGCGGCCGTGCCGCCGAACATGCGGTTCCTCACCAGCAGGCGCTTCAACGCGCCCAGGTCGTTGGGGAAAAACTCCTGGGTGCCGGCGCTGGCGCCGTGGGGAATGCCCTTGGCCTCCATTCTCCCCGTGCCCGGTATGTGCATGCCGTAGACCATCTGGTCACTCCACCCATGGTAGGCCCCGCCGACCTTGATGACCTTCTTCTTCTTTGTAAACGTGCGCGCGGCGCGTATGGCCGCCATCACGGCCTCGGTGCCGGAGCCCAGCATGCGTAACATCTCCACGTTCGGCATGAAGCGGTTGATCAGCTCGGCCAGTTTCAGCTCATACTCGTGAAACAGCCCGGTCACGGGACCGCAGGACTGCAGCAACTCCACGATCTTCTGACGCACCGGGGCGTAGTTGTTGCCCAGCACGGTAGGCCCACCGGCCTGCAGGAAGTCGATATACCGGTTGCCGTCCACATCCCACAGGTATGCCCCGTCCGCTTTCTCTATGGCGATGGGAAAGGGATGGTTGAAGGCCAGGTTGTGCTGAACCCCGCCCGGTATGAACCGTTTGGCTTCATCGGTCAGTGCCTTCGAGCGCGCGCATTTCAGCTCGAAATAATCGAGATACTCCTTCATTGCCTCCGCCCGCACCCTTCTCATCGGCTGGCGCACCAGGGCGTCCAGCCGCCGGTAAATGTCATCCACATCAGGATATTCTGAGATCGCGTAACGTTGTTCGTCAATCATTGTTGTCCTCCCGGTAAAAACATCATACCTGAGTTACTCCCCTGCTTTGCTGTAAACACGCTATAGACCTTTCTTAAACGGGGCTGCCCACAGCTTGGCCATGGGGAATATCGCCGGATATGTCACATTATAGGTCCCGATAATATACTCGTCGTAATCCACCCCCTCGGGCAGCGCCACAGGCTGGCTCAGCATATCTTCCGTCTTCATTTTGTCCTCCTTAAATCTATGTCTGTTCGCAACGATCTTTATTTATCCTGGTGTAAAAGTCCTTCAAATCCGTGTAGAGCTCCTTATACCGCAAATAGAGAAAATCGTATACCTCGCGATTGGCGGCCCGCGGCTCAAACGAGTACTCGGAGGACACAATATTCTTGAGACTCTCGAAATCTTTGTATATGCCCAAGCCCACCGCCGCCGTCATGGCCGCGCCGACGGCCCCGGCTTCCTGAGGGTTGCGCACGGGCTCGATCCTCTTGCCGGTCACATCCGCCAGGATCTGCATCCATGGATGGCCCAGAGCGCCTCCCCCAATCACCCGCAGGGTAGGAAGTGGGAACTTGAACTGCTTCTCGATCACCTCGATTATCCACCTCAGGTTATAGGCCACGCCCTCGTAAACCGCCTTGATCATATGCTCTCGCGTATGCTCCGGTACCAGGTTGACGAAGCCGGAGCGGATAAAGGCATCGGCCACCGGCGCCCTCTCGCCATACATCCAGGGCATAAATATCAGGTAATCGGACCCGGCCGGCACCTGTTCCACTTTGCTGTCCATGAAACCGAATATGTTGGTCATCGTGGCATCGGCCTTTTCCAGCCGGCACATCTCGTCGCCCAGCCATCTCAGACAGCCTCCGGCCAGCTCCATCTGACCCAGCAGCAGTATCTTGCCGGGATCGGCAGACTGCGTGCTCACGACCCCGCTCTTGCCGGTGGGCGTCTTCGCGGTAACCACACCCACCCAGGCCGAAGTGCCCATGCTGATATGCCCTCCACCCTCGCCTATGGCGCCGGAACCAACCGCCGCCGACTGAATATCGCCGGTACCCCCCATGACGGGCGTTCCCTCCCGCAAACCCATCAGCGCAGCAGCCTCAGCGGTCAATACTCCGATTTGATCCGTCGAGCGGCACAGGGGAGGAAGCTTTTTAATATCGAAGCCGACGTATTTAAAAATGGCCTCCAGCCAGGTTTTTTTCTTGAGGTCCAGCCCGAAGGCCGAGGCATTGCTCCAGGTCATGAGCATTTTGCCCGTGCAGCGGTAGTTGATGTAGCCGTTCACATCCAGGAAATACTTCATCCTCTTATATACGTCGGGCTCGTTCTTCTTCAGCCAGAGGAGCTTGGGTATACCGTCCTTGCCCGTGATAGAGGCGCCGGCTATGACGGTAAAAACAGTGGGGCCGAGGAATTTGTTCATGACCCACCTGGCCTCCTCGGGCGCCCTGCTATCCAACCAGATAATGCCGGGCCTGAGCGCAACCCCCCCCTCATCCACGGGTACTATGCCGATAAGTTGTGTCGAGTTGACGACACACAGCACATCGTCGGGGGATACGCCGGTCTCGGCCATCAACCGCCTGGTCGACTGGGTCACGGCCTTCCACCAGTCTTCGGGGTCCTGTTCAGCCCAGCCGGGTTTGGGATACTTTATCTCGTACGAGCTGACGGACCTGCCGTGCACCCTTCCCTCCACATCCACCAGTACCGCCTTGTTATTGCTGGTGCCGACGTCATGAGCAACTATGTACTTTGCCATGTAACCTCACCCCCGGATATTCAGTATGGTTAAATCGCCCCTGGTGTGAACCGTACAATATCATACACACTTATCCGCATGGAAGCAACAGCCCCCGCTCGTAAAAGCCCGGCTTTTACGCTAAAATCTGGTTTGACCCCGCACGGGAGTAACACGTATAAGCCTATGGAATACCGGAGATACCAACAGCTTTATAAATCGGGCGAACTGAGGGAAAGGGCTGAAAAGCTGAATAGACGCCTGGCCGAGTGCGACATATGTCCCCGGTCATGCCGCGCAAACCGCCTGGAAGGCAGCGGCGGCTATTGCAAGTCGGGGAAGACCGTATCGGTGGCCAGCCATTGCGCCCACCACGGTGAGGAGCCCGCCCTTTCTGGAACGAGGGGCTCGGGAACGATATTTTTCAGCGGATGCAACCTCAAATGCATCTACTGTCAAAACAGCCAGATCAGCCAGGGAGACAGCGGCCTGTCTGAAAGCTTCGACAGCCGCGGCCTGGCGAAGATGATGCTTTACCTGCAGGACGAGATGCACTGCCATAACATCAACCTGGTCTCGCCCACACACTACGTGCCGCAGATCGTGGAGGCCGTCTGTGAGGCCGTTCCCCTTGGTCTTGATATCCCCATCGTGTACAACACCAACGGTTACGATTCCGTTGAGACCCTCGCCATGCTTGACGGGATCATCGATATCTACCTCCCCGATATTAAATATGCCTCGGATAAATGGGCTAAAAAATTCTCCGGCGCCCGGCATTACGTCAAACACAGTAGACTATGTTTATTGGAGATGTACCGCCAGGTCGGGAACCTGGTAACAGACAACCAGGGAGTTGCCAAAAGCGGCCTAATAGTCAGGCACCTCATCCTGCCCGGCAGGCTGGCGGGAAGCGCCGAGTCGCTGGAATGGCTGGCAACGGCCTTATCCCGTGATATCACCCTGAGCATCATGGCTCAGTACTACCCGTGCCATCTTGCGCCGAATGAGCCTCCGCTATCCAGGAGGATCACCCCGGGCGAGTACCGCGAGGTCGTAGACGTCGTGGAGCGACTTGGCATGGCCAACGGCTGGCTGCAGCAACTGGACTCGGCCGAACATTACCTTCCGGACTTCAACCGCGAGGGGCACCCGTTTTCCAGGTAGGGAACAGGCTACATCCTGTCTTTCAGGTCACGTCTAAAAATACCCCTTATAAGGTTTTTGCCTGATTTGGCCCATATCTCCTTTATCCTGGGTATATACATCAGGACGGGCACGGCAGTAATAAAAATGGCATATATAAACAAACCCGTGTCCTGGTATACAAACCACGCGATAAACCAAAAAGCGATAAAAGATATGGCATATGACCCGGTCGGCCAGCGGGTTATTGCCATGAGGATCAGGAATGATGCAAGGTAGATAAGGTCGCCGAGCGGAATGGGGAGCTTAACGGTCCCAATATCCACCCAGTTGACCCACGCCAGCAGGAAGGCCAGTATGCCGATGGCGGTGGCGCCGCCTTTGCCCCCCTTGAACTTGAGGAAGACGGGGAAATTATGCCCGGCGATGACGAAGATGCCGGCCACCATCTCGACGGGAACAACCAGGTTGGCCGGCGCCTGCAACAACAGGGCTAATAAATAGCTTAATGAGAGGGCCAGAATGGCCTTGCAGATATCGATCGCCAGTACCATCATGCCGGGCCAGAAACCGATGGTATAAAACGTATTCATGGCGCCCATGTTGTGGCTGCCGACCTGGCGTATATCCACGCCCTTGAATGCCTTACCCACCATGTAGGCCGACGGTATACAGCCCAACAGGTAGCTGATGATCGCGGAGATGACGAATGCCAGTACTATATTAAACATAATTTACCACCCGGACTATTATAAGCCTGGAAAGCCGAAAAAGTTACTACGTAGAACTGCGTATTTCCGTCAGAAACTGAGAAAGGTCTGTCTGACTATTAGAGCCACCGCGCCGCGCTGGTTGGTGTAGGTTGTCGAGACGGTTGTGACCATGGTAGGTCCCAACTTCGTCTCCTTCCCCACGATGCCGGCTATTTTGATGAGGGCAGCCAGCGTGTCGCCGGCGCCGATGGGCGCCAGGAACTCATATTCCACACCGCCGTCAAGGTTCCCGCGCGGGGCGCCGGCGGCGATGAGCTTCTCGACGAACTGGAACATGTCGAATCCGCTGGTCACCGGCCACCCGACAAAGCCGGGCGGGGCTGTAAGCCTGCCGAAGGAGCTTTGCGCTGCATACTCCACATCGCTATGCATGGGGTTCGAGTCACCCACTGCCTGGGCATACCGCTGTATGGCGCCCTCTTCGACCTTGTAGATAAGAAGCGGCTCCTCGTTACCGATCATTTTCTTCAGAGCTTCGGTCAATATGAATTCAGCCATTATGCCCTCTCCCTGACGGTACGATGTACATGTAAATTATGTAAAATCGCCGGCCGCGACACTAGCTCCGCATCCGGCCGGCGATGTTCTGCTATACCTTAATAAAGGTTACAAGCCTATTTCGCCTTGGACGGCATCAACACGGTCGCAGCGCCGGTGGTATTCTTCTTACCTTCGCTGTTCTCGATCCAGATCTCGCATTCCACCGTGTGGTCTGCGTCGTTCTTCTTAGTGACCTTGCCCTTGCACCACCAGGTATCGCCGTCGACCGGTTCATCGAAGGATTTCATCTTACGCGGGTAATCCATGCCGCGGTACCGGCACGAAAGTTTCTTGAGCTTCCCATTCTGGCCGATCCAATCGGTCATCAGGTTCACCAGCCAGGCCCTCTTGAGCAGGCCGTGTACAATGGGCTTGCCCACACCCAGGTTCTTGGCGAAATCCTCCTCGTAATGAAGCGGATTAAAGTCACCCGATGCCCCGGCGTACTGCACAAGCATCCTGGTGGTAGCTATTTTCTTAAGCGCAGTGACCTCACTGCCTACTTCGACATCCTCATAATAAATCTGTTTGGCCATAGTCCCTCCACATATTAATAACAGGCTGACTTAGAAGTTGAGGAAGGTGTTGCGCGTAATCAGCACAACAGCTCCCCGCTGATTGGTATAAGTGGACTGAAGCGTTGTTACCATGGTGGGGCCCATCTTGGTTTCACGCCCCTCAATGCCGGCGACCATGATCTCGGCAATCAGGGTATCGCCGGCGCCCACGGGCGCCAGAAAATCGTACTCAACGCCGCCGTCGAGCAGGCCCATCGGGGCTCCCGCCTTGGTCAGCTTTTCGAAGAGCTTGAACAGGTCGAACCCGGCTGAGATGGGCCACCCGGTGAAGCCGGGTGGGGCCATTACGCGGCCCCACCTGCTCTGAGCAGCAAATTCTACGTCGCTATGAAGGGGATTGGAATCGCCAACCGCCTGCGCATACCTCTGTATGGCGCCCTCTTCGATCTTGAAAACGACGGTCGGCTCTTTTTGCCCTATCAGTTGCTTCAGACTATCAGAAACTACAAATGCCGCCATTTAATAACCTCCCGCAATAACCTTTATTTGCCTACTATGCAGACGCTGACAACATTCATCGAGGGGAAGCCGCCCATGTTGTGCGTCAGGCCTATCTTGGGATCCTTGAGCTGCCTCTTGTCCGCCTTGCCCTGCAGCTGCTTGTACATCTCGTACATCATCCTCAGGCCGCTGGCGCCGATGGGATGGCCGAAGCACTTGAGGCCGCCATCGATCTGTATCGGCTGCGCGCCGTCCGAATTGAAGCGCCCGGCTTCGATATCGTCTCTAACCTTTCCCCTGGGGCTGAACTGCAGGTCCTCCATGGTGACTGCTTCCGTAATAGAGAAACAATCGTGGACCTCAGCCATGCTGACCTCTTCGCGCGGGTTCTTGATCCCGGCCTCTTTATAGGCCGCAATCCCGGCGCGCCATGCCGTCTCCACATGCGATCCGTCCCACTTGGTGTAAAACATCTCTTCACCCGAGGATACCGAGATCTGCATGGATTTTACCAGTACGGGATCCGGCCTGAACTTCTTGGCCATATCCGCCCTGCAGACTATGGCAGCGGCAGCGCCGTCGCTCACACCGCAGCAGTCGAAGAGGCCCAGCGGCCAGGCGATGATGGGAGCATTGATTATCTGCTCCACGGTGACCTCTTTGCGCAGGTGCGCTTTAGGATTGAGAGCGCCGTTCTTGTGGCTCTTGGCCGAGACCTTGGCCAGCATCGCCTTGCCGTCCTGCGGGCTGAGATTATACTGCGAGAAGTACTTGGTAGCCATCATGGCAAAACCGCCCGGCGCGGTTATGTTAAACATGGTTAAAGGCGCCTTGTAGCCCATGCCGCCGGCCAGGGGCAGCCCGGCGTAGCCGGTGTCCTTCAGCTTCTCCATGCCAAGCGCCAGACAAACATCATAGGCGCCTGATGCAACTGCGTAGACGGCCCCGCGCAGGGCCTCTGAGCCGGTGGCGCAGAAATTCTCCACTCTCGTGACCGGAATAAAGGGGAGCTTGAGGGCCATGCTCAACACAGTGGCGCCGCGGCCCACGCTGATATCCGGCATGTGCACACCCCACCAGGCTGCCTGTATAGCCTTCTTCTCAATACCCGCATCCTCCAGGCATTCCTTAAATGCCTCGACGATGAGGTCCTGCGGCCCGGCATCGAAGCGCTCACCGAATTTTGTGCAGCCCATACCGATTATGGCTACTTTATCTTTAATTCCTTCTGCCATCTGATTATCCTCCTTGTTTTCTACTTACTTACGCGACGATGGGCATGGCCTTCCAGCCGTAGTTTATGGCGGCCCGCTTTTCATCGGCGTACTTTATTCTGAAGGTCAGTTCTACCGGCATACCGACACTCAAAGCGTTGGAGTCACAGTCGGTGAGGTCCACACCTGCCCTGCCGCCGCCGTCGAAATCGATGTACCCGTAAGAGGCGGGCGGATCGATGCTGGCCGCCAGGAAGTCGCTGGTGTAGGTGAAAAGCGTGGCTTTTTTGTCGGTAAAGCGATACGGCTCATACTCATCCACCGCACCACAATCCGGATTAACGCATATCCTCTGTGGCGGATAAGTCGGAGTGCCGCATTTCTTGCATTTGAACCCGACCATGCCATAGAGCTCCCTGGTATCCCTGGATACGACCGAGAACGAGGTGAACAAGGCCTCCTCGCCTCTGATACCTATCTCACACGGCATTAGTTTGCGGAAAGCCAGGTATTTCTCATAGCTGCCCAGAGCGACCTTATTGGCCATGTTCCTTTTGACAGCCTTCTTGCCCTTGATCTTGGAGATCTTGTCGGTCACGGTCAGGTAGAAAGCGTCGCAACCCTGCCCGAAGCTGATCACCATGATCTTGTCTCCCGCCTTGGCATCTTCCAGCGCAGCCACCAGCATCATGAGGCTTTGGGCTACGCCGGTGTCTCCGACCGTCGTCAGCATGGGATCCTGAATTTGCTCGGGAGCAAGCCCGAGATTTCTACCCAGCGCGGCATGCGCGCCACCGAAGGCGCAGGCATAGATAACCTTGGAAAAATCCTTCACATTCAGCTTATATTTCTTGGCCAATCCTGCCGCCGCCTCGGGAATAAACTTCAGATAGCCCGCGTCTCGGATGAAGCGCTCCTCCCACATATGCTCAAGGCGCTCGCCCTCCAGGCGCCGCCGGTCAACGAAATCATGGGTGGTCGAGTAAGAGCCTTCGATATTGGCGATAACATCGTCCTTGCCCAGCAAGAAGGATACCCCACCGTCACCATAGGTGTAATCGCCGTTGCCGCCCACCTTGCTGACACGCATATCGGCGGCGCAGACCAGGCAGCTATTGAGAGAACCGGCGGCGATGGCGTCGGCGGCCGCCAGCAGAGCGCCGGTGCCTGACTTGGTGGAATCGGTAAAATCGGACGCCCTGCAATCTGTGTTAAGATCCAGCGCGGCGGCAATGATGCCGGCGTTTTGTCTGAGGGCATACGTTTGAGAAGTGGACGCAAAGTAAAGCCCGTCCACTTTCGAGGCGTCTTCCCCCTGCAAGCAGTCCGTGGCGGCAGCCACTGCCATGGTTATGCTGTCCTCGTCCCAGTTGGCTACCGCTTTCTCGCCCCTCAATGGGGCAAAACCAAGAAACAAGAGGGACATCTGCATAATATTTCGATCCAAACGAAACCTGGGTATGTGCGCGCCGTACGACTTGATACCTACCATTTTTCCTCCTTAAAAACTGAATTTAATTATTATAAATGTTACTGCCAACTCACCAGCGAAAGATTTTACACCATATTACGTATTATCACAATAGCGGATATGTTCAGGCGCCCGCTGCGCCTCAGCCTGCGCCTACCCGTAGTCCATCTTTTCACACGATCTGCCCATCAGAGACCTATGCCGGTGGCGATCTTTTCCAGGTGAAGATCGGTGTCTCCCAGCATAAACTCCGATGACTTTACCCGGCGGAAATAACAGCCGATATCGTGGTCCATGGTAAACCCGATGGCCCCGTGTATCTTGATGCCATCGATGCAGACCCGCTGGTACACGTCGTTGGCCTTGGCCTTGGCCTGGGAGATGTACATGTCAGCCTTAGCGCCCGTCGAAAGCAACCATGCTGCGTAGTAAACAAGATACTGCAGGCCTTCGACATCTGTGAGCATATCGACCAGCTTGTGCTGGATGGCCATAAAAGCCCCGATGGGCTTGTCGAACTGAGTCCTGTCCTTGGCATAGGCCTGCGTCATCTCCAGCACCGCCTGGCAGGCGCCGGAAACCTCGGCGCACTTGAGCACCGTAGCCCGCTGGGCCATGTAGGAGATCACCTTCCACCCGTCACCTTTTTTGCCTATGATATCCGACCTGCCGGCCTTCACGTTCTTGAGCCGCACCCTGCACTGGCCGTCACCTGCGATTGTGGGGATCAGGTCGATTTTCACGCCGCGGCTGCCTGTTTTTACCGCGAACAGTGTCAGACCGCCCTCAGGCGACCCGGCCTTTTCCGTCCTGCACAGCACCAGCACATGGTCCGCGACATGGGCAAAAGGCGCGAACCATTTTTCGCCGTTGATAACGTAGTTTTTGCCGTCGAATTCTGCGCAGGCTGCTATATCAGCAGCTTCGAATCGCCCGGACTTCTCGGTAAGAGCCAGTGACCAGATGCTTTTGCCATCCGCAATGGGCGTGAGATATCTGGCTTTCTGCGGGCCTGTGCCGAATTTCAATATGGGTATGGAGCACAACGCAACGGTCGAAAAGAAGGGGCCCGGCGTTACATTTCTGCCCATCTCCTCCATCAGCACAACGAGATCGAGAAAATCCGCGCCGGTTCCATTGTACTGCTCGGGGAATATCAGCCCCAGCCAACCCAGATCAACCATCTTATCCCAGATAGCAGGGTCATACCCTTTCTCGTCAACCTCCAGCTCCCTGACCCTGGCTTTGGGACACTCCTTGACCAGGAAATCCCTGGCCATGGTCTTCAACATGTTCTGCTGCTCGTTAAAATCAAAATCCATCTCGATCCCCTTAATTATTAGTATGACCTGGGCAGACCCAGCTTGAACTGCCCCACGATATTCTTCTGCACCTCGTCGGTACCGCCCGCGATGGAAATGCCCGGGAACATCATGTAAAGGCGCGTGACATTGCCCATGACCTTGGCCCATTTGGACCACATGTCAACCTGGGAATAGGCGCCTATGATCTCTGTGCCGGTAGTGGCAAGGCGCTGCATGACGAGGTCGCAATAATCCTTGTTCCTGGCCGCCTCGTAAATGGGTATTGTCCCCTTGCTCATCTTCCACGTGATCTCATAGCTGAACATTTTGAGCGTCTCGAGCTCCAGCGCCCTCTCAGCCAGCTTGTGTCTGACGACCGGATCGCGCGCCAGAGTTGCGCCATTATACCTTATTTCACGGGTATATTTAATGACGGCCTCCAGAACCCTTCTTGAAAAACCTCCGAACTGCGGCGCGATGCTGTGCCTCTCGAAAGCCAGGGACTGCATGAGGTGATACCAGCCGCGGTTCTCCGCACCCACAAGGTTGGCCGCCGGCACCTTAACATTGTCGAAAAACAGCTCGTTGAAGATATGCACGCCGGCAAAGTTCACAATGGGCTTGATGGTGATGCCCGGGCTCTTCATATCAAGTATCAGCAGGCTGATACCGTGCTGCTTTTTCAGGGCGCCTGGGTCGGTCCTGACCGCTATCCAGCACCACCTGGCCCTGTGGGCGCAGCTGGTCCAGATCTTCTGTCCGTTCAGGATGTACTCATCACCGCTTTTGATAGCCTTGGTCTGGATGTTGGCGAAATCGGAGCCGGCATTGGGCTCGCTATAGGCGGTGCACCATACGCCGTCAGGCTCACCGGCCGCGATGGAAGGTATGTATTTCTTGCGCTGCTCCTCGCTGCCGAAAAGCATCAGCGACTGCCCCACCCAGCCTATGCCGCTGACCCCCATGGTTGTGCCGGGTATACCCTGATAGCTGGCTTCATCGATGTACACAAATTGCTCGAAAGGAGATGCGTCCCCTCCCCCATACTCTTTCGGCCAGGCCATGGTCAGCCACCCTTTCTGCGACAGCTTCCTGGACATCTGCATGGTAAATTCCCAATCCTCGTCCCTGTCCTCCTCCTCCAGGCCGCTGATCACATGTTTCCCCGATAACTCCGCCCGGGCAAAAGCCCTGATCTCCTCCCTCAGTTTCTCCTCTTTCTCGCCGAACTTAAAATCCATACCGGCTCCTTACACAAATAAAGTATTTCAGATTATGTAATCTTAACGGCTTTAAAAACGGCGGCTTTTGCCGCAAGTACCCTGTCTTTCTCTATGCCTGACCTCTGCCAATTGACCTGTGCCCGAGCAAAATGGTATAACCTTTATTAGTAGTGAACAGCGTTATATAAAACGGGTTGTCTTTTATAATCGATTTATAGCTATCGTAACAACGTTCAGTTTATATCACATAGCAGAGTTATTTGTCAAACTGCGGGGGATAATATGGTGTTGGCCATAAATACTATTAATCCGGAAGTGCTCAATGAAAATTGACGGAAAGGCAACCAGGTCGCTCATCATGCGCGCGGCCCTCGAGATCTTCAGCAAGGAGGATTTTGAGAAGGCCACCATGCGTTATATCGCCGAGAAGGCGGACGTCACCACCTCTATCATCTACAAGCACTTCAAGAACAAGGACGACCTTTATGTGCAGTTGATCAGCGCCATAATTGAAAGGACCAGCAGGGAGCTGGACATGCATCTGCTGGGGCTGAGCAATACAAGGAACAAGATTTTCAGTATGACGCACTATTACCTTAATTTCTTCCAGGACAATATCCACATTGCGCGGCTGGTTTATGCCAATACCAAGCTCAGTTACTGGTACGAGTTTGAAAAGGCTTATACAACGGCCAGGACATCGGGCTCCCTGTTTGTAAAGATTATAGAAGAAGGACAGCGCAAGGGTGAGTTGCGCGGCGATATCAACCTCAATATGCTCGGCCACATTTACCACGGCGCGCTGCGCAACATTGTTGTTCACTGGCTGTATAACCAGGAGGCTTACCGGCTATCTGATCTGGCCGACGGTTTCGCCGAGGCTATCTACGAGGCAAGCCGGGTAAAAGAGGCCGGGAGTGAACCATTTACCTGTCCTTTTATGCGAGGCGCCAACACTCAGGAGGGTGCAAAGCCCGACTCATCTACTTGATATTTGAAATGGCCTCGTAAACCCTGTCCTTCCAGGCTACACCTGCGCCCACAGCCCGGCGGGAGGCCCCGAAGATCACGGCAAGGATAAGGAAAGATATGCCCAGCGGATGAAAGAGGAAGGATATTTTAGATCCCCTGAAATAAATATCTGTAATGATCCGCATCAACAGGATAACCCCCACCTGCACCAGCACGATGGCGCCCCAGTCCATCACGAGGCCCTCCGAAATCAGCGCGTTAAGCGGGCGCGCGCAGGCCCAGTAAAACGGCGCCAGGAAAAATATATAGGCTATTAGTACTGATCCGACGATAGTCAGCTGGGAAAGGGCAGCCACCGAATAAAACCACTTGATGCATCCCTCCGCCATAGTCCCCATATTGGTATACATTTTAGTGGTCAATACCCCGCTCAGGTCGACAGAGAGAATGCGGCGCCCCTGCCTGTGCATCTCTATGCCGAACCAGACGTCTTCCATGATCCTCGATTTAACCGACTGGTGCCCCCCGATCCCCAGGTAATCTTCACGTCTGAACAACAGGAACTGGCCGATGGCCAGGGTGGGCCCCGGCTTTTTCCACGAGTGGAATAACCACAGTGGAAACCAGCTCATGACGAGGAAATAGAAAAGGATGGGGATGACAATTTTTTGTGTGATACCCGAGACTTCCTGCCGGGGAAACCCGGACAGCATTGCAGCCTTATTTAAGACCGCGAGATGCAGTGTGCTCCTGATCATGTGCGGCCTGCTGACCGTATCGGCATCAACAAAAAGCAGCCAGCTTCCACGTGCATTTTGCGAAAGCTGGTGGCAGGCGAAGCATTTCCCTGCCCATCCGTCCGGCAGCGGTTTGCCCCTGATTAACTGCGCCCTGCTGTCGTTTTCTGCGATCCCGTTGACTATCTCCGCCGTCCTGTCAGTGGAGTTATCATCAAGCACCATGACTTCGAAGTTCGGATAGTCCTGGCTCAGGATTGACGTCAGGCAATTCCGGATATTCTCCTCTTCATTCCTGGCCGGGATCAGGACAGATACGAGGGGCGGATCAACGGGCAGACCCGCTCTCCTGGACGGTCTTTTCAGGGCGGCCAGGTTTAAAATAAGGTTAATGAAGAAGATCGCTAAACCGGCCAGCACAAATAGCTGATAAATCAATTTATATCAATCCGCCATATTATGTCAGGCTGCTTTTCTTCTCGACCTGATCCAGCTCGCAAGGCGTCCGGAAGTTCCAGGGGCCAGCTTCAACGCCTGGAAATGCTTCACCAGCAGCAGGGCTGTGATGACAGCCATAAAAGCTATTTCCCACATGTCGGCCCTTATCAGCGACAGGTAAACCAGTGTGCCCGCTGCGCCGCACATCACCGTCCAGGCGTCGTTATTGATGAAGAGAAACCCGATAAAAAGCAGTACTGCCAGGCTAACGATGATATCCCAGCGGCCCATGGCCAGCAGGGTCCCGCCGAATACGGCCAGCGCCTTGCCGCCGTGAAAGCGAAGGAATGGGGAATAAGCGTGGCCGAGCACAGCACAAATGGCGATGATATAGCCGGCAGGCTGCG
The DNA here is from genome assembly GCA_964554375.1 of uncultured Dehalococcoidales bacterium. GTDB lineage: Bacteria > Chloroflexota > Dehalococcoidia > GIF9 > UBA5629 > CAIMUM01. The sequence continues at coordinate 27,150 of CAZKOL010000006.1, read as the reverse complement.
CATAGCCTGAATATCCAGCTATTATAATGAAGGGCATCCCCTTGAGCATATCTGCTATGAGAGCTATGACACCCCACATTTTACCGCCGGCCTTGAACACATTGGATGCGCCGGGATTGCCGTCCCCATAGTCTCTGATGTCCTTGCGCAGCCTGGCCCGGCCGATCCATAGTGAGAACGGGCAGGCGCCCAGGAAAAAGGCCGCTAAAGCCAGCAGGACAACTATCGCTGTATCGATCATAATGCCCTCATAATCGATTATACGTGGCTTTTTGGACGACGGCAATGCTATAGAAAAAGGAGATGGGTGTCAAGCCGGGGGATATTTAGATACGACCCCGATGGGAATCTAACCCCTGACTTCTTGACTGCCAGCCAGAGATCGCATAAGAAGAAAGGTGTAGCAAATAGGACTGCCTTTCAAAGGGCTAGCGCCAGTGCCCTGCCCTTTGAAGATGGGGGTTCGATGTGGCGATTAGCAATTTTGTGTTTCATGAAGTAAAGGATGCGGCTGATAAAGAGGGATTATCAGGGAAGCACTGCGGGTGGTGAAGAAGGGCGAGGCTTTTGCTTTTCAGGACTTGTTCCTTCGTCAAGAAAATGTGCAGTGAAATCGAAGATTTACTGGCTGCAATCCGCAGAGGGGCATCCAGGATGCTCCATTTATCAATACCACCGATACCGGCTTCATCCCACGGTTATTGAAGCTCTCCTTCATGGTAGGATCGATTGGAATTGCCTATGGGAAGAAATGATGTTTATCATCACAATTTTGCTAAAACACTATGTGGGGTTACCCGCATATAGAGAATTAAGTCTATCCTTTTTCATCATTAATATCAGGTTCTTTATTATTGATAAGGTTCTTTGCAATCATTTGACTTCTTGCTTCTGCGGTTTCAGTTGCTATCACGTTTAAATTCTCGTCAATAGCAACCCCGTAATCAGTTAAAGCACGTTCCTTCGATACATACCCATGAGCGACATCAATAGCAACTTGGATGGGATTGCGGTTGTATGGGGGTCCGTAGCCGCCACCACCGCCAGTACGGATGATTACTCGATCATCTTTTTGCAGGGTCAACTCCTGCTTTAACATATGTTCGGTTGTGCCATCTGTGTGGTGCACTTCAACATAACCCGTTTCTGCCTCCTTTCCACCACATATTCCCCAGGGCGGGCATTTAGTGCGCTCAAATCCTATAGTTGCAGAGCATTGGGAAAGGACTGTGTATACTTTTTCGATGCCCAGTCCGCCTCTGAATTCACCCGCACCGCCAGAGTCGGTCCGCAGCGAGAACGAGTCAAGTCGTAAAGGATAATAAGCTTCCTGGAATTCTGCAGGTACCTCCAAAGTATCACCATGTACAAGGGACCTTGAAGGGCCAGTCCCATCTTGATTACAAGTAGCTCCCCATCCGCCAATTGAAGACGCGCCGTAGTAGAATAGTTGGCCGGTATCGGGATTTATACCAACAAATACATGAATACCATATGTTCCATGATGAGCTGCTGCAATACGGTTTGGGATTGCCTGGCCCATGGCTTTGATAATTGTATCAACTACTGTGGGTAACATTGAACCGGAATGCCCCAACGGCGCATTATGGCCTGCGCTGAGTAATGTTCCCTTAGGGATTACTACCTTCAGGGGACGAAAATCGCCTGCGTTGGCCGGTTCGTCAGGTGTAAGCAAATATTTACACGCAACTCGTGCTGCGGCAATGGCACCCCCGTTAATTCCCGCGTTGAGAGGGCCGAAACATTGAGGTGAAACGCCGGAATAATCGATAGTAATCTCGTCCTTCTCAATACGAACGGCAACCTCTATCTTAATTGGCTGATCGAGATTGATCCCATCATTATCGAGAAAAGAGCTGGCCCGGTACTCGCCATCCGGTATTTCACGAATTGCCTGCCTGGCAATTTGTTCGGATTGCTCCCAATTCAACTCAATTGTTGCCCTGACTGCGTCAAGACCGTATTTGTTTATCAGTTCTATAATCATGTCTCTGCCAATAAGGCAACCGCCAAGTTGGGCTTCAAGATCGCCAAGAACCATCTCGGGGATACGTGTGTTATACTCGATCATTCGGTAGATTTCCTCTACAGGTTGTCCCTGCGACCACAGCTTCACCGTTCGGAATTGGATGCCCTCTTGGAAAATTTCTGTAGTTCTGTTGGATAGGCATGAGCCCCAGACATTGCCGCCAATATCCATCCAGTGCACAACAACCGACATAAATGCTACCAACTCTTCATTGCCGGGACGGCCGGCATATACCGGCGTGTACATGACAACATTGTTGAGGTGTTGCCCTAATGTGTCGCCATGATTTGAAATAATAACGTCACCATGCTTAATACGATCACGTCCATAGATTTCCAACCCGTCGCGCACAGCGACTCCGACTGCGTTTGCAACAAATATAGGAATGCCTCCTTTACAGTGGGAGATCAGATTGCCTTCAGGATCAACAATTCCGACAGAATAATCCTTATATTCGTAAACCATAGGGCTGAAGGCAGTTCGTGTAAGGTTGATATCGATACGGTTCGGTATCGAATTCAATCCATAGCGGACAATTTCCATGGTAATAGGATCAATAGAGCGCGTCCTCGTTTTCTTTTGTGAATACTTTTTGTCCATATCTCACCTGAACATTTTCAGTTGACGTTTATGTTGATCCTGATTTCTCCGGTCTTGCATATTTCAAACCGATCAAGGGGACCTATTAGCGTCGTTGATCCATACTCTTCTATAATTGCCGGACCCTTGGCCTTGAATCCGATGGGCAAGGTGTCGCGCTTGAAAATAGGTGTACTCAAACGGCCGCTGGCCTCAGCAAAATACACGGAACGCGTTTTCACAGGCGGTGCCTGGTCATTGGATGAATTACTATGTAGGTGCACAATTTCAGGCCGCTTGGTTTCAGTATGGGCGCTGACTCGTATACCCCTGATCTCAACGGGATTGTTTTTATTGATGTGACCGTAACGCTGGCGATACGAATCCTCAAAATCCTTGCGGATGCTGTCGGGACTTTTATCTTTAATGAAAGGAATTCTAATTGATCGGCTCTGGCCTCTATAACAAATTTCAATATATCGCTCAAAGGATATATCTTGTGTGTCAATCTTTTCGAGAAGCTCAACTTTCGCACGTTCTTCCATTTCTTTAAATATTCGATCAAGTTCGGCGATTGAATCTTCGGATAAGTCCTGAATGAGGCTTTGAGAGATGTCAATCCTTTCATCGGCGAGCAGCATACCTATTGCGGAAAAATTTCCCGGTTCCGGCGGCACAATAACGACAGGAATATATAGCTCGCGCGCTAGAGCTGAGCCGAAAAGTGGACCGCTGCCGCCAAATACAAACAGTTCAAAGTCTCGGGTATCCAGGCCGCGCTCCATTGTTATTTCTTTAATAGCACCGGCCATCCGGGCTGATACAATCGCGAGAATCCCTTCAGCTATCGTGTCCAGTAGCTTTACGTCGTCGCTATAGCCTAAAGGCCGGCCAACGCGGTCTGCTATGGCCTTGAATGCCGCATTTTCATCCAGTCGAAGTGCACCATTCAGAAAAGTTCCCGAACTTATACGTCCGAGCACAAGATTTGCATCAGTGACTGTAGGTTCTGTCCCGCCGCGACCGAACGCAACCGGCCCGGGCTCAGCACCGGCACTGCGTGGCCCTACATGAAGCCTCCTTTGCGTATCTACCCAGGCGATCGACCCACCTCCGGCGCCGACTTCAACAACGTCTAACACCGATATGCGCAGAGGGAAGCCTTTTTCATAACCATCAACATAGTATATGGGGCATATCTCGAACTGACCATTTTGAATTAAAGAACATTTTGCAGTGGTCCCGCCCATGTCAAAGGCTATAAGATGTTTGATTCCCAACTCTCTCCCGTATACGGCTGCGCCAATACTGCCTCCGATTGGTCCGGACTCCACCATGTTGACAGGCTGGGATAGGGTCCTTTCGACGGAATGCACACCACCATTTGACGCCATCATAAAAATGCGCCCGTGGAATCCGCTGCCCTTAAGCTCCTTATCGAAGCGTCCTATATATTCCTTAATTCTTGGGCCGACATAGGCGTTAGCGACAGCAGTCGATGTCCGTTCAAATTCATACCATTCAGAACAGATCTCAGTACTGCTCGTCACATAAACATCAGGTAAGTACTCACGTAACAGCTTGACAGCCTGCTCTTCGTGGGCCGGATTTTTATAGGCGTTTATGAATGAAACCGCAACTGCCTCGACTCCCTTAGTTTTCAGTATTTCAACCAGATGCTGCAGGCCTTGCGTATCCAGAGAAATAATCTCCTGGCCGCGGCCATCTATACGGCCATCGATTTCAAAACACAGCGTGCGCGGTACGAGTGGAGGATCTCTACGGAACGTCAATTTAAATGGTACAGGCCGGTTACCGCGTCCGATTTCAAGAAGATCCCGATATCCGCGATTGGTGATGAGTGCCGTCTTGGCTCCGGAACGCTGGATATATGTATTACTTACCTGCGTGGTCCCATGCTTGATGAAATCAACTTCGCCGAGGTTTAAATTTGCGGCCTTTATACAATCAATTACCCCGTTAACTATGTTAGATTCATTTGTCAGGGTCTTAATACAACGCAACTCGTGCTTTTCGAGATCATAAGCAACGAGGTCCGTAAATGTGCCTCCGGTATCTACCGCCAATATATATGACATACTATTTCCCTAATGACTCACTGGAAATCATGGCTTTGCGAACTCCTATAGCGTCCAGCGAATTCAATAAACTTTACGGTTTGACAATCCGGTTTCGGAGGATGCCTATGCCCTCGACCTCAAGTTCTACTACATCGCCCGGCTTCAGTAATTGACCTATCTCAATTCCGGCTCCTTTACCGCAGGTTCCTGAGCCGAAAAATTCTCCGGGATATAAGGTCTGAGATTGAGAATAATGGACAATGAGGTCCTCGAATTTCCAATACATAGTGCTGCTATTATTGCGGCCGCGTTCTTCACCATTGACACGAACGATCATATTTGCAGTATAGGGATTAAAAGAATCAGCCGTAACGATACATGGTCCCATCGCCTCGCTCGTATCAAAGTCCTTTCCTCTGCCCAGACCCATCAATAGAAAAAGCTCCCTGGCACACTCATCCCTGGCGGTAAAATCGTTAAAGACTGTATATCCGAAAACATATTCCATAGCCTTGGATCGCTCAATGTCCTTTCCTTTTTTACCGATGAATAATCCAAACTCCAGTTCATAATCAAGCATTTGCGCATATGAGGGCCAGAGGATATCCGTATCGGGGCCAACAACATTTAAAGGATTCCACTTGCATACCGGCGGCCGCTTATACCAAAGGCTTTCGCCAAACTCAAAAAACATTTTTAGTGCTTCTGCATTTTGGGGTGCCATCTGGATCATTTCTTTTATCATCTTTGCATTTGTGCCTTTCATGTGTTCTTCAAAACATGGATAATCACGAACAGCAAGGGGCCGCGGTACGGGAGCCAGGATATTCACATCTGCTTTTTTTATTAACCCCGAACCCGTAGTGATCCCATGCTTCTCCGCCGTCCGTGCTAGATCGAGTGCAACATCACCCCCCTCGATCAGGGTCAGCATATCTTTAAAATAATCAGTCTTCAATTCCTTGGATTTTGCAGCTACTTTGAGATCGATGATATTTGTGTCTTTGTCAACCAACGCGCCAACATGATCGCCGGTCTTGTCACGGAATGTTACCAGTTTCATTACCTTCCTCCTTTTTTATTGAAATATTTTCTATAAGTATTTCTAAATTATCCGATCCAATAAGAGACATTTGAGCAACAGCTACCGTTCCGATACCACTAAATCATTTACCTTTTCGCTGTCTGCGTGATAATACTTCGTCATGATGAAATAAGCTATGCACGATAGCAACGCTACGGGGCATATCGATAGGAAGGCCATTTTCAAGCCCGCGGCCCCGCCCCCTCCCATATCGGATAGAGCTCCAATAGCGAAGGTCCCAGCACTGGCCCCCAGTATAGAGTTGAAAAATGTAAGTATACCAAAGCCTGTAGTACGCAACCTGGGTATAATCACATCGGTTGGCAATGACATCTGAACAGGTACAAGTGCAGCGCCAAAGAACCATTGAAGCACAATAAGGGTTACAAACAGTGGCAGCGGGCCACCCATGTTAAGTGCCAGTGTGAATGAAATAATGACAAACAGAACCATTCCTACGACTATAAACATAGGGCGACCACTCTTATAACGTTTTTGCCACTTATCAGCGATGTAGCCGCCTAAAGGAGAAGCGATAATCAGGCCAAGTGCAGCTAATCCGGTAATTAGCCCCGCATTTGCTGCGGTCATCGAATAAGCCCTCATCAACGCCGCTGACATCCACATCACGGTTGCTACTGCTACAAATTGGAATAAACATTGCCCTATTATAGCCAACCAGTAAGTCTTGATTTTAAAGAGGCTACCCCACTCTCTGAAATACGCCTTGCTAAAAGTCGACTCACCTTCTTCTTTTAATGTTTTGTAGTCCGGCAGGAAAAATACAGCTATACCCAATAGGACGCCGGGTATAGCGAATATGTAAAAAGGCGATTGCCAGTTTTGTGATGCTGTGATAATAGCACCGCCTACTATCAGGCCCAACGCATTTCCCAATGGCAGACCCGCCATAAAGAAGCCCATAATCCTCGATCGGATTTCTTTGCGAAATGACAGTGAAAGCCAGGTTAAACCACCCGTAGTATAGCCCGCCTCACCGATGCCTACTGTAAACCTTGTTATAAATAGTTGGGTGAAATTGGAGCACATGCCTGTGAAATAGGTAGCAGCGCTCCAGATAAGAGCCATTATGCCCAGCGATTTGCGACGGCTCCATCTTTCGACCAAGATAGAACCCGGAATAGTAAGTAGTGCCATACCGATCAAGAATGACGATACCAATGCTCCAGCCTGCGTATCGGATAGGCTGAGCGCTTTCTTCATGGGCTCAAGCGCAACAGAGAAGATCAGACGGTCTGCCTGGTTTATAACGAATAACAGGAACAATACGATAAATATGGATACTGCACCTCTACCGCCAACTTTATATTCTTTTTGAATAGCCATTAATTTCTCCTCTAATTAATTATTTCGTAGTATTTCCATTAAATCGATTTCCGAACACAATGCCGTCAGACCTTGTCCTCCTTATTGAGCATTTCAGTGACCTTTTCGCGGAGACTTTTCTTCTCGTACTTACCGATTTTTGTTACAGGCAATTCATCAATGAATTCCAGGCGTTCGGGAAGTTTAAACTCGGCAACGTTAATTTCACTAGTAAGAAACGTTCTTAGTTCATTCAAAGCAAATGTTTGCCCGAGTTGCGGGACGACAAAGGCGCAGACCCTTTCTCCCATAGCTTTATCGGGCATTCCGACAACGGCCACCTTCTTCACCTTTGGAAACTTGAGAATGTATGTCTCTACCTCTTCTGCGTTGATTTTTTCGGCGCCGCGGTCGATACAGTCCTTGATTCGCCCGGTCCAGGTGATATGTCTTCCACTATCCATCTTAACCAGATCACCCGTTCTGTAATAGCCATCCGGCGTGAACGCCTCATTATTACGTTCGGGTGACTTATAGTAACCCCGTACAGTGTAGGGTCCCCGGCACCACATCTCACCGACCTGTCCAGACTGGACCTCTTCGTGCGATTCCGGGTCAACCACCTTACACTCGTCTGCTTCTGATACAGGGCTACCGCTTGTGCAGTGTCTTATTTCCGGCGGATCCGACCACCTCGTCCAGCAGACCAACCCCTCTGACATACCATAGGTCTGAATACCGTCACATTGAAAGGTCTCCATGAATCTCTGTGCTGTCGGGTCAGCGGGATTCCACATTCCCATGAGGCGCTTTAAGGAAGAATAGTCATATTTGCTACGAACTACTTCGGGCATTTCCAAAAGGCGATGCATGAAAATGGGGACTATACCCATCGTGTCAGCCTTGTTTTCGGCAACAGCCTGAAGTAGTGCTTCAGGTGCAATGGAGGTTGGGAGCACCAAAACCCCACCCTTACTATGGACGGGCAGCATTACACACACTAAAGCAACGTTATGAATTAATGGCGTAGATGCAAGAATGCGGGAGTTTTCATTATAGTTCAAGGCGTCAGCAACGCATTTCGCATTATAAAGGTAGTCGTTGTGTGTACGTGGTATGATTTTCGGTACGCCCGTCGTTCCTCCGGATAACTGGAACAATGCAGACTCCATAGGGTCGGGGCGGAACTTTTTTAACGTCGCCTTCGCTTTTTTAAGATCTACTTCTTTTTCCATGAATGCGTTAATGGAGTACATACCAGGCCGCTCGGGCTTACCCACTGTGAAGATGAATTTCACATTCGGAAATTCCTTTCGGATTTTGTCCGCGAAGTCTTCGTAATCGAAATCTCTGACTACGCCAGATGGAATTGCCTGAGCTCGCGCCTTGCTCTCGTTAGCGATGTAGCTTATTTCCATCCAGCGATGGGTCGGTAATGAGCAAATGGGAATGACACCAATTTTCATGCAAGCATAAAACAGATACACCAACTCAGGCACATTGAATAACTGCATAATTACCCGATCATAGGTCTTAATACCCAACTTAACCATTTGGTATGCTACGCGGGTAGCATACAAATCCATCTGACGGTACGTTATATCCTTACCTTGGTAGGCCAGGGCTGGTTGATCGGCATATTTCTTAACCCAACTGTCAAACGCTTCTCCTAAAGTTACCCCTTCCCAGTAACCTTTTTTCTTATACTTCCTAACAAATTCCTGTGGCCAGGGGACACATCCTTCTAACATTCTCCTCTCCTTCTATTTACATGTTGTTGCAGAGACATTCATCCATAAGGTTAATTCGGTTCAAATACTTAGATAACCTTTTCCGCTCTCAGCCTTGCAAGCTTTTCCTTTGAAATACCGATCTCTTTTTCATAGATTTCGTTGTTGTGTTCACCCACCAGGGGTGCCCGTCTGGATATGTTCCACGGTGTTTCGGACAACCTGAATGGTGGTCCTGGATATAACAGAGTGTCTTTAAGTTCAGGATGTTCAACATCAACAAAATAGCCACGTTCTTTCAACCCGGTGTCTTCTACAACGTTTTTTACATTATTAACCGGCATCAACCTGACGCCTCGAGTTTGTGCTCCCACAAATAGTTCTACCATGGTATGAGTCATAAGGAATGCCTCCCACACTTGCTCGATGTGATCCGATTCCTTCGGATAATCGCGCAGTTTCTTGCCCGCTTCAGCCATATTAATCTTGTCCTGTGAACCTTTTCCATAGGGCGATGCTCCCATCAGTAGTGCGATAATTGGCGCATATGTCTCCTCTCTCAAATCTGCAGCCATGCCTTCGCTTTCCATCCATTCCAGCATCTTCTCAGCACCCCCACCGCCAAGGGCGCTGCAAACTACCCGGCCGTCCTTGCACTCGAAGATATCCCTTCGGGCTCTATAGAATTCAAGCCCCGACCTCTTGCGGTTCTTTCCAGATATCCAGAAGGTGAAGGGGACCATTTCCGACATTCTAATGTTAGTCCCTTGCATAGGAACATCTACCCATTGCCCTTCACCGATCTCATCCCTGCAGAGGAGCGCCATAAGTGCGCCAATAGCGGCATTGGCAGATACCATGTGATAAGCCTGGGACGCGCCGATAGAGGTCGGTGGGTCTTCAGGGAAACCTAACGTATAGAGGATGCCGCTTGTTGCCAGACCAATAAGGTCAGAAGCCTTGAAGTCCTTGTAAGGGCCGATTTGTCCAAAACCGGTAATTGAAACCAAAATTAGCTTTGGGTTTATTTTCTTTAACGTTGCATAACTTAGGCCCCACAAATCAAGATATCCAGGAGAGAATGTTTCAACAATGATGTCAGCATCTTTAACCAGTTTCTTAAACAATTCCCGTCCATCGATGGTTTCCAGATTTAAGGTTATACTTCTTTTACTAGTATTGAAGTGCCAAAAATAAAGTGATTTCTCAGGATGCACATCATCGTGATAGAAGGGACCGATATACCTCATTGGGTCGCCCTCCGGGGGCTCAATCTTTATAACATCGGCTCCCAAATCAGCGAGCAACTTGGTGCAGTAAACTCCACTGGGGCCGGTAAAATCGAGGACTCTAATTCCATTGAGTGCTTTGTCTTGCTCCATTTTCCTTCACCTAAAATATAGTCGGATGAGATAAAGTTGGTTTCTCGTTATACTAAAATTTATTCAAAAGCGCCGTGTATATAGCCATGGACAACCTCTTCTTCAGACAAGCCAAGGATCTTTCTAAACACGAGTTCATTATCCTGCCCCATAACTGGCGCTGGCCTGCGCACGACGCAAGGTGTTTCTGAAAACCCTATAATCGTGTTCTCGCAGTATGCCTTTCCGTCGGGGTGGTCCACTTCCACGTAATATTCACGCGCTTTATATTGTTCGTCGCGTAGCACCAGATCCTCGCCTGTTTCAACCACGCCGGCAGCCATGCCTCTTGCTTGCAGAAGTTCCATTACATCCCACGGGGATTTATTTGCTGCCCATGCTTCGACCAACTTATCCAGTTCGTCCTCGTTCTCCTTCCTGCTCGAAAGGTTGGCGAACCTTTCCTCTCTGGTCCACTGTGGATTCCCAATTGCCTCACAAAACGCATTCCATTCTGGTTCTGTGAATACTGCTATGGCACACCAGCGGTCTTCCCCCTGGCATTTATAGACGCCGTGAGGGGCAGCATATGGAAGCCGGTTGCCCTGCGGCTTACGTATGCGCTTATTCACCGTATAGTCGAGTATAGTTGTCTCCATCCATCCGAGTGAGCTTTCAAACTGTGCTAGTTCGATGTACTGCCCCTTACCTGTGCGTTTCCTGTAATGCAGAGCCGCCAACAAGGCCACGGTTGCATGAGTGGGATTGGGTCCCATGTCTGGCAAGGCTATATTCAAACCAGGGCGGCGGTTGGGCATACCAGATATCGAATTGAGTCCTATTGCCGATTGAATACCGGTTCCGTACCCGGCAAAGGCCCTGTATGGGCCAGTATTGCCGAACACAGACATCTCCAGCATGATAATATCTGACTTTATCTTAACCAGTTCCCCATAACCTAACCCTACCCTATCCATATAACCGGCAACGAAGTTATCTATCACAACGTCGGATACAGAGACCAGCTTTTTGGCGACGTCAACCGCTTCGGGATGCGACAGGTTCAAGGTAATGCCAAGCTTATCGCAATTGAAATTGATAAAGAGCGCCCCTCTCTGAATCTTGCCGTTTACGGTTTCGGGTCCGCCGGGGACATTTCGTGCCCAATCAATCCTTCGAGCACTTTCGATCCTGATCACTTCAGCCCCGTAGTTAGCAAAATATCTTCCTACCCAGGGGCCAGCCTGTACCCAGCAGAAGTCAACGACCCTTATTCCCTCCATGGGCATCTTTTTGTTCGCGGTGCTTTTGAGTGCGCTAATCATATCTCGGTAGCCTTATGACGGTTATAACCGAATTTCTCGAAAGGACCATCTCGGAATTGCAGGGCGTCTTTCATGCCTTTCTCCTTAATGATCCGATAAAATTCCTTTTCCTGTTCGTCTCCGACGCAGTGCGCCAGGATATTCGTCTCTTCGGAATGCCAGAGTTGCTCACGAGCACCCATCTGATCCATACTGAATTTCAGCGAAGACTTGTTTAGCTTCAGGGTTTCCATAGGCATGAGGGCCATTATTTCGGCGAACCGCATAGCTTCAGTTTCTACTTTATCGTCAGGTACCACCTTATTTATCGCCCGGAGGCGGTATAGTTCATGTGCGCTTACGTTCCATCCAGTGCAGAGTAATTCAAATGCTTTGCGGTAGCCGACCCACATTTGCAAATCAGCTCCACCTGCGCCCGATACACGGGCTATCTCCATGCCGAGGAAAGCACTTTCTCCCATCACGACGATATCATGGAGCATTACGAACTGAGCACCGGCTGCAAGGGCAGCGCCCTGCACGCCTGCTATTATGGGCTTGGAGATGTCCCAGACCTGGTAAGACCATCTCCTGGGGTCGCATACCTTCCGCCATTTGGCCTCTCCCCATTCATTTTTCTGACCACTCGTCCATGTCTGTTTCTTTGACAGGTTTGATATATCGTGCCCTGCAGCAAAGTGTTTGCCTCGTGATAAGCTCACTGCTACCTTAGCATCATTATTTCTTTCAAATTCCTTTGCTGCATCAAGGAACTCCTCCTGGAATTCGGCGCCCATGACGTTATTTCTGTCTGGTTCGTTGTGTATGATCCTGGTCACAGGTCCGGGTTCGTAGATTAATGTTTTATATTCACCCATCTTTATCGCAACCTCCTATCTAGCATATATGCTATTGCGTTTATTCAAATTCAGTACGGGCCTCCTGGACCGGGGAAACCCTGGCGATTTGTTAATCTGGGTGTCCTGCCTTCGACCAGTAATCCTTCCATGGACCGGGCATTGACTGCCATTTCTCGCCCGGCCTCCATCGCTTTAAGGTCTCTGGAACCTGACCTTTCATCGGCTTCGGCCAATACTGCGGATTGTATTGCTCTTTGCCGTAATTAGGGTTGGCTGTGCACCTGGTTCCTACCTGCGCCCCCATATTGCCCATCGCTAAGCAGAACATGTCATGCGTGCACCTGGTAATTTCATTAATACGACCCTCTTTGACCTTGTTAGGCCATTCAGGATCGGCCATGGCCTGCCTGCCTAATGCTATGATGTCTGTTTCACCGTCATTCACCGCTTTCGCAGCTACCTCAGGTGTATGTAGACCTGTAGTAATGACCGGGATTTTGAGAGCCTTCTTTAGTTTCTTGCCCTGTGCGTCCAGCAGAATTGTATTATCACGCGCCACGGGGGCAAATTCCCTGGAGTCATATCCCGTGCCGTTAGAAAGGCTGATAGCGTCAGCGCCAGCCTCCTCAGCCCATATGCAAATCTGGCGTACATCCTCGGCCTTATTTCCATCCGCGCTATACTCCGCACCGCTGACCCTGACTACGATAGGAACCGCATTCCCAAAGAGCTCCCTGCATTTTGATGTGAGTTCCAGCAGGAACCTGGCTCTGTTTTCGAGAGAGCCGCCATACTCGTCCTTACGCTGGTTGCTTCTCGGGGAAAGGAATTGGTGAAGCAGGTAGCCATGCGGGCCGTGTATTTCGATTCCGTCAAAGCCGGCCAGTATCGCCATTGCAGCAGAGCGCAGGAAATCGCGCTGCGTCTTATGTATCTCGTCAACAGTCATTTCCCGTGGTGTTCCAAGCAGGTGATTACTCCAATCATTAATCCAATATTTAGTCCAGGCGTAAGTCTGTTTCTGTATACTGTGGTATAGATCCTCACGTTTGAAAGGTGTAGGCGATGCACCTCTCACGTTCTGCCTACCTGTCTGTCGGCCAAAGCCGGGACTCAACTGAGCAAACAGCTTGGCGCCAGTACCCATAGAGTGAACACCCTCAACAAAATCATACCAGTATCCGGCGTTAAAACTTCCAGGAAATAGATAAGGAACCAATGGATACTCTTCAAACGCTTCTCGGCTGGTAAGTATCGACCCTGTGGTCAGCATCCCGAATCCTCCCACAGCACGGGCGTTGAAGTAACATGTGTATTGAAGGGTTGGGTGCCCATCCTTGTCACCCTGTGAGTTCATAGGGGACATCGCGATTCTGTTTTTAATTTCCACCGGGCCGATTTTAATCGGTTCAAACAAATGATCGTACATACTACACTCCCAACATTAATTTTTTCTTTAGCAGATTTATTTATCAGTCGCTGGCGGTGTTATCTTGAGGATCTTCGCCAGGTTCAGCCCGGCCCACTTTGCCCTGTCCTCTTCACTTAATGGCAGATATCCATAATCGCGCTGCACTTCCTCGCTTATCTGGAACTTGTTGAGTATTTCGACATCATTTTTATTAGCCCCTATATCCGTACCCCAGATAATCCTATCAATTCCGGCATATAGCATTGCCTCACCCAGTAATATCTGGGCTCGTTTACTCGCGCCATGACCAAACCCGGACAGAAGACTCGTGCCAATGTAAAGGTTGGGGTATTTCATGGCGCACATATTTACGGCATCGGTAAAGGGGTAGCCCATGTGATAGGCAAGAATTGTAATATCCGGGAATTCCTCACAAACGTCCTCCAACAGCCATGGCAAGCAATTTGCCGAACGGCCGGGTATGCACCAGGAGAAGCCGGTATGAACGAAAAGTGGTACTCCCAGTTCCCGGATTTTTTCATAGTAAGGCCACAGACGTGTATCGTTAATAGGTGTGTCATCTACCGGGTACAGCTTAACGGCCTTGAAGTTCATCTCTTTAACAAGATATTCCAGTTCCCACACGGCATTCTTTACACCACGGGATATGATAGGACCTACATTGCAAACTCCCACCAATCTGGTAGGATACTTCGCCACTTCTTTGGCAAGCCATCCATTGGTCGACATCATGCGTGTACCTAGTGTCATCGGAACAAAAGATTCGGGTAGCACGCATGCCATGTGAACACCGGCCTCGTCCATTTTCTCGATAAGAGCGTCGGCGGATTCTCCCGGCGCCATGCCCGGGCGGCGCTTCAGGTTCTCACGCCCTTCCTCCAATGTCTGGCGCCCCTTAATTCCATACGTATTCAATGGTAGCATTGCACGCATAGTTCCCCTTAGCGCACGTTGATTCATCTTGTAGTAAGGGAAATAACTGATATCATCGGCTAGCGGCATCATATGACACTCACAATCGAACCTAAACATGCCTACACCCCCTTCTCTTAACATAACGTGGCACTAAAGTACTGAGTAGTATCTAAAATTTAGTGCATTATAGTACCGTATAGTACCCTTGTCAAGTACTTGATTAAACAATTAATTATGTAGCTGCTATATCACTCATATAAATTGTTAAAGTATTGGTAGATATTTTTAGAATATTATTTCACACTCGGACAATTATATTTTAATATATTTATTGACACATACTAGTATTATTAGTAATAATAAGATACTGTATAATATTAGTACATTATATTCACGTAACCTTCTTAAATTAAGTGATAAAATAAACAGAGATATCTGGCCTGTTAGTAGAATGGTACTCTTCTAGAAGGTGGGACTATGTCGGAAGCAAACAGCTATATGAAATTATCTGAACTATCCAAGATAACGGGAATCAGCATCCCAAGGATCCGTTATTACGTTGGAAAAGGCGTGATATCTAAACCAATTAAGGTGGGTAAGACGCGGGCATTCTATACTCAAGAGCACGTTAAAAAACTTGAACTTATAAAGATGCTTGGCAATAACAGGAAGATTATATCTAAACTAAGTGAGATTATTGGTTCGGTATCAGAATCGGCTGATAATAAGGAAAAGGAACGACTGGATGAACCACAGATAGTACGTAGGAGGATAATCCATGCCAGTATACCCGTATTTCGCCAGTATGGATATGAAGGCGCTACCATCGGTGAGGTTGCTAAGACAGCACATATCAGCCGTAACACCATATACAAATATTTCAAGGACAAGAAAGACTTGTTTATTGGATGTCTTAACGAAACTATCCTTGAATATCGAGAAAGTTTGCCCGAGGACGTCAAGACATTGCCGGACACCAAAGATACCGAAATTGTCAGGGAGAGATTGACTAAACTGGGCCAGGCGTTTTTAAAAGCATATCCAGCCTGGAGCGATATGATGAACTTGCTACGTGCGGCTGCGGTGAAGGAGCCGCGCTCCTTCGCCAGCAAGCTTGAAGAGGCTTATAATACCAGGGTGAAGCCCTTGAGAGAAGATTTTGGCAAGCTTACCAGACAAAAGGTTTTTCGTAATATTGATCCTGATCTTGCTGCTGCAATGATCGCCGGTGCGCACGAGTATGTAACTTACTTCATATTGCGAGGTAAATTTGCAAAAGATACGGCGCAGATACGAAATGACTTTATTGACATTATTTTATACGGATTACTGAGTAAGTTCTAAGTTACTGATTCAATCTAATATTTGACCTGCCCCCGATAGTTATACCACCTGTTAAGTTATACTCGGCAATAATTTGGCACCAGCCATAATGTTAGTTTTGCGGATCATGAACTTTTTGCCATAACCGATGCATATTCTGCTGGAGCCATATTCCCCAATGCTCCGTGAGGTCGGTCCTTATTATATTGCTGCCGCCATGATTCCACTTTTTCGCGTGCATCTTCTAGCGACAGGAACCAGTTTTCGTTCAAACATTCTTGGCGCAACCGTCCATTGAAAGCCTCGACAAGCCCATTGCCTGTGGGCTTACCCGGCCGGCTGAAATCCAGCTCCACGCCATTCAAGTAAGCCCACTGGTCCAGAACTTTGCTGATAAATTCCGGACCGTTATCCACCCTGATGGTCCTCGGATATTTACGTTCCTTTCCAATCTGCATCAATACGTCTACTACCTTGTGTGTCCCTATGTGGTCGTTTACCTCGATGGCCAGACTCTCACGGCTAAAGTTATCCACTAGCGTTAAGAGCCGCAGCCGCCGTCCATCGAACAGTTGATCACTCATGAAATCCATGGACCACCCGTCGTTGAGTTCTGTCGCCGCCGGCCTGTCCATGCGCCGGCAAGCTGCAACATGTCTCCTGGGACTCTTATTCCTCATAGTCAGGCCTTCTTCTCTGTAGAGCCCGTAAACACGTTTGCGGTTCACTTTCCAGCCTTCCCTTTGAAGCAGCACGTGTATGCGCAGATAACCATAGCTGACCCGGGCCAATGCCAGGTCACATATCCTTATCCTGAGGGCAGCCTGCTCATCTTTCCTGCTGTGGTATTGATAAGTGGATCTCACGATCTGGAGTACTTTACAAGCCCTGCGTATGCTGACCTTGTAACACACCTTCAATACCTCAACCAGGTCCCGTTTCTGAGCAGGCTTCAGGGCTTTTTTCGCAGCACATCCTGCAGCATCTGTTTATCCAGACTCAGATCTGCCACAAGCTGTTTGATCTTCCTGTTCTCCTGCTCAAGCACATTCAGCTTTCTGACCTCCGGGATCCCCATGCCGACATATTTCTTTTTCCAGCGGTAAAAGCTCTGCTCACAGATGCCCATCTTGTGGCAGACCTCGACAACAGGTGTGCCGGACTCCGCCTGCCGCAGTGCAAAGGCGATTTGCTCCGCCGTGTACCTGGACTTCTTCATGGAATGATCCTCCTTTACGTATATTATCATCCCACAAAACTAACATTCCGTCTGGCTCAGTTTTTGGGGAGAGGATCACTCCGATCCTCCAATTCCTCTAACACGGGTCCTGCAATCCTCCCAAGCTCCTTATCTAGGTCTATTCCTCGCCCTTTTAGATAAGCTTTTCTGGCGAACCAGTAAATTAAACCTATAGCAAGCATTCCACCGAAGATTAAGCCTAGTGTTATATCACTTATAAGGGCAATGATGAAGATTGAACCGAATAGAACCAGACAGCTTATCCAGATAAACCAGCGCCAGAAAGGTGAGAACTTGAAGATTGACTTCTCTGATATTTTAGGTGCTCGTTTTGGCAACAGCCAAGTTACGGTGCTGCCCAAAATCTGGATAATCATCAAGGCGAGAACGGCTATTGTGGCATATTTGTCCAGTGTGACCGCGAACAAAATACCTATCAGTGTGAGAATTGTGGTCGAGAGTAAGGCTACCTCCGGCGTGGAAAACCGCTTATTGACTCGGCTAAATATTTTTGGTAGCATGCCATCTCTGCCCCAGGCGGTGATCTCACGTGCCGCAACCAGTATCAGTGCATTTATCGAACTCATCATGGCCATAATTGCACCAAGTGCGACGAACATTACCGCTCCTGCAGGTAGAAAACGTGATGCGGCTTCAAGGATGCCTAACTCACCTAACTCACCAGCTTGGCTCCAGAGCATGGTGGCCACCAGCGCAAAAGGTTGGAGTAAGAAGATCGTCAGAATGAAGAGGAAAGATATAATGATCGCACGCGGGATATTTTTCCTCGGGTTTATTATCTCACCACTGAACTCGATCGATGCGACAAAACCAAGCCATAAGAAGCTGAGAACGACACATCCCATGATAAATCCCTCTATCCCTTTGGGGAAAAGTGGTTTTAGGAATTCAGGGTTTGCATTCATTGCTCCGCCAATGCTAAAAAGAAGTATCGCCGCGATAAAAATGATAACCATTACTATCTGAGACCAGCCTACCAGCTTTATTCCTAGATAGTTAATTAAGCCGAATATCACTACTATAAGCAGCGCCCAAATCAGGAGTGGCACACCTGGGACATAGTAGTCGATATAGACGGCAAAGCCCCAAGCTAATAAGCAGTTGCTAGCGACAATGGCTATAGTGCTGCACAGTGAAACAATCCATCCGGCTAGCGGGGAAAGCCACCTGGTAATTGCCACGTAGTGACACCCGGTGACGGGGACAGCGCTTCCTAGTTGAACTACATAAAGAACGCAGAATATGGCCGGTATTGACGCAACAGCAGATGCTATCCAAAGGCTAGGTCCAGTCATTCCTGCCACAGTTGGAAGTAGCACGAAAAGCGAAGGACCAACCACCATTCCTATTATGGTAGCAACTGCGCCAGGTAACGATAGATTTCTTTGTAACTTTTGAGCCAAGTTCCACCTCCCCTTCAGTTTAATTTTTTATTGCGATTAAATCTGCCCATTCTCAAGTAATCTTCTTTTCCTTCTTCAGACTTCATACCTTGTTTAAGTTTTACCTTAACTCCAACAATCTAGTTAACACAATCAGTATTTACTGATTGTGTTAACTAGTAGGGATAAAGCGCAATCCCTTAGGTTGATTGTTTTTCGATGCATCTCCCAGCCAGTTTTGTAATACCACAGTGTCCTTAGCTTCAGTAGATTATTCACCCCTTCTATAATTCAGCTTTTCGCCGAATTTCTTATGTGGGGGCGTGAATGTTTGTCGGTTAAATGATATCTCTGGAGCTCCACTAACTTTTAAGTGCCATCAACAATTGTTGTCCTACAACGTTTGCCTGCTCTTCATTTAGCAGATTTACTGATGAGATAACTACTATGCCAAAGGCTGCCAATATGTCTACTGCAATGACACACGGTTCACCGTCTCTCAGCCTTTGTACTACTTCAGAGGCGCTCCGCCCCAATTTTGCCTCATCTAACCTGACTGCAAGTAAGGGGTGACCGCCTGGGAACAATTCATTTATTTCAGTCTCCACTCCAGAGACACTCCGAACGAGCTCGGCAATACGTTCGATCGACCGGCGAAGCTGTTTCATGTTAATGGACTTCTCCTCTGCCATGCGCTGCAAGGCTACAAGCAGACCTACAATTGACTCTTTACTCGCTTTCATGCCGCGGCCAATACCATGTTGCGGTATGCCACGAAGTTTTTCTTTCGGAACGAGTGATGGAGAGATTTCCCACGCATCGAAGTTAGTGAGTGACATATCCAAATTCTGCAAAGCAACAGATGCAATTAGATCGCGTGGCCCGCATAGTATGCCGCTATTCTGGGGGCCTCTTATGCCCTTACCTCCACTATAAGCAACCAACGTGGCCCCCATGTCAATGAACTTGCGCAGGTTCTCTACAGGCGGTACCTGTTCAGCAGCATCCACTATCAGGGGTATATTGTGCTTGTGGCTTACATGGATGATTTCCTCCAAGGGCGGGTTACTCCCCGGGACATAGGCGTACGCAATTGCCGCGGTTTGCTCATTGATGGCTGACTCGAATTCCCACCACTTGGTCGTGTAGGCCTCACTTCCCAGGACCCTGAAATTTGGCATACCCACGTTTACTAATTTGGCGCCGGCAGCCCGAAAGGCGTGGTCATAACCATTACGCTGACGTTGGTCCATAAGAACCTCGTTAGGCATATGGCTCGTGTCAGGTAGGCGATTCATGCGATCAATGTCAAGACCTGTCAGACAAGCAGCAGTGGCTAAGGTGAGGGCCGCCGATGCCCCAGATGTGACGTAGCCTGCTTCTGCACCAGTTATTCTAGATATTATGCTACTAGCGGCAGCTTGAAGTTCGTCCATACGCACAGAATATCTAGCTGCCTCTGACATAGCATCAATTGTCTCCTGTTCCATAAGGGCACCACCAAGGCGGGTCGTCTCCCCAGACGCATTAATCAGCGTCCGCACTCCCAGACGCTCGTAAACGTTCATTTTTTACCTCCCAATATAATATTCTAGCCGTGTTACTCTTCACAGGCGAGCTCTCATGCGCACACCTAAATCCACATATCCCACCTCCTTTCATTCTTGGGCAGTCATGCCATTGCCTTCATCAGTCAGGATTCTGACTAAGACGCCCTCGATTAATAGCTTCTCCATTGAGATACAATCCAAATACACCGGCAAAGATAGTTCCCAGGCCGACACCATATTTAAATCCCTTTTTATCAATTAAGTATCCCGGCGGGCAGGGTAAGCAGTACCAGTATCAGCACGCTAACCTCGGCAAACCACATGATATCGATGGCAGCGAACTTCAGCCAGTATATCTGCGTAAGATCTATCACGTACATATAGCCAGGATGACCTACCTGTACCTGTACCTGTAAACCCTGTACACTGTTTCCATTATCAACCTATTCTTTAGATTATTTAGACCTTGTATCTTTCTCTGAGCGCTTAACTGCGAGGTTCTTATATTTTCAGGATTACCGCCTCTCATTCAACCACCGCTTATCAGGGGATACAGCTTTACTGAATCATTTTCCTTCAAGACGGTTGAGCTCCAGGCAGGCTCGTCATTGACGAGAACCACCACAGCCTTCTGGCGGAAGGCCGGCAATTTCATAAGTGCAAGAAGATCGCGAACTGTGCAATTGTCCGGCACTTCGATTAAGGAATTGCTGGCGTAATTATCAATCTTAATGATCCTATTGTACCCAATCTTTATTTTCATGCGCGCTGTTCATGACAAGGTCAATATTCATACCTTGGAGTCGGTTGTCGTGACCTCCTGTCTCCTGGCCGTCTCTTTTATCCGAGTTGATAGTATAACGGCCACACCCATTAGTACTGCCAGAAATACCAGCGGCACAATATAGTTCCCGGTTTCTCCATGCAAGACTTCTATCAGGAAGATAACAACTATACCTGAGGCGTTTCCTAATAACTCCACATATGCCATAGAAATTCCGGCAAACCTGGCTCCTGTAATCTCGGTGGACATTGTGAAAATTATAGGCATTACGGAAACCATAAGGAAGCCCAGTATTATGATATTGACCATGTTCAGCGCATAACCATTGGCAAATATCAGAGTAATCATGCATGCCACCCCTATCGAACATGCCAGCAGTAAAAAGGGCTTCCTCTTCATGATTCTATCTGAGATCATGGGGATGACTACGCAGCCGATTATGACGCTGAGCATTAGCATCGCGCCTATAGAACCGGCATCGGTCATTGAAATCTGATGCAGCTCATTCAGTATCATTTCCAGCCAGGTTGAGATTCCGATGAAAACGCCGAAACCTAAAAAGGCTACGAAACCCAGGAGTACGAAATTCCGGATCTTGAGAATCTTCTTGATCCCTTCCCAGTTTGACAGCTCTTCTTCCACCTCTATTTTGCCTGGTGGTGTCTCAGGTTTGGCCCTTACAAGAATATAGAAAAGCAGTATACCGGCAATCCCCAGGATGCCGTAGACGAGAAGCATCTGTTGATATCCAAATCTTTCCACCAGCATTGGAGTGAGTCCAAGTGCCACCATCATGCCCCCGAACCATGCCAGGGAACCAAGTCCCACCGCAGTGGCCTCTTCTTTTTTCGGAAACCACGTTACGACAAGCTTGGTAACGCCGTTAAGTATGAAAGGCTGTCCTATGGCAATTCCTATCTGGCAAAGCAGAAGCATCGTAAATGATTCGGGATTCACCAATCGTAACATGGCAAATACACCTGTAAAAAGCGCGCCTATGCCAACGCTGTATTTGAATCCCTTTCTATCGATAAGAAGGCCGGATGGAACGGTGAGCAAGACTTGTGCAATGGCAAAGACCATCACCATCAATCCAATCTGCATTGCAGATATGTTCAGATAGTCTTGAATGTAGCTGCCAATCGCAGCATAATTTAAACAATACATCTGGTTAATAGCGGCTACATACATGTAGACGGCCAGAATTACCCATCTGTACTTGTATACTTTATATGTTTCCATTCTCTCCTCCCTCCTTTACGCTGAATCTAGCATCGTCCAGATTGCGCATCCATTCGGCCTCACTTCCTTTTAACCTGACCTAAAGCCATCCCCATTACAGTGCCAAACCAAATAGTATGGTAGTCGTCTCCTTGGATCATCAAGCTCCAGTTGTTGATGGCGTCCTGCATTCCAGAGTCCCCACCCAATGCCAGGGACTTAAAACCAACGTCGGCGTTCTCGAATACCATGGCCATATCATAGTCCGTGAGTACTTTATCTGATGAATATTTGCTGTCTTTGAAGATGAAGCGCCTTCCAATCTTGCCGTCTTTAGTCATTATCACATAGGAGTTGTTACGTATTTTTATCATGCCTTTCAGTCTTTTATTACTTTTGGCAGCCCTACCTATGGCTAAATCAATAATCCACAGCAGCAGCGAGAACAACATTTCAAGCATACCTCCCAAATTGCTTCAAGTAACCAGAAACCCCGCGACGAGTACAACATCGATTAGCCCGGTCACCTGTTATTTCCCCGCACAGGCAAGGATCGCTCTTTTTACCAGTGTCCTGGCGATCGCCACCATGTATTTATTGTGTTCGAGCGGTTTGGCCTCGGACACGGCAGCCACCCCGGCCTCCTCCGCAGCTGCCTCGTCGATAACCCGGCCCGTTATGACCTGCTCCGCCTTGACGGCCCTGTAGGGTATGACGTGGACGGCGTTGAGGCATATCCTCGCCTTTTCAACCTTGCTGTCCCTGAGTGTGATCATGACCGCGCAGTTGACTATGGGGAAGTCGATGGACTTGCGCAGGGCGAACTTGAGGAATGCGCTGGATGATCCCGCGGGGGGCTCGGGCACCTGTATTTCGGTAACGATCTCGTCGGCCTTGAGCACCGTGGTCTTAACCGGCTTGACCTCGAAGAACTTCTCCACGTCGATCGTCCGGCTGGAGGTCACGATTTTAGCATCCAGGGCAACCAGCGCCGGAGCGGTGTCGCTGGGATGCACCGCGAAACAGCCGCCGGATACGCTGCCGCCGAAGATGGAATGGTAGCGGTTGTCGCCCTTGATGGCGTAGCACCTGCCGCCCTTTTTGCGCAGGCAGGAGAACCTGTTGTTCTGGTTGCGGTAATACCAGCACCTGATGTCCTGGCAGATGTTGCCCCCGATGGTGCCCATGTTCCTCAGGTGAGGGGAGGCGGTCCTGCCCGCGGCCTGGGCCAGGGCGGCGTATTTGGACTTGATGACGGGGTTGGCGGCGATATCGGCCAGCAGTGCCAGCGCGCCTATGTTGAGCATGCCACCCGACTCCTTTATCTCGCTCAGACCCTGAATGGTCTTGATGTTTATCAGCGCTTCCGGGTAAGCCGGCAATATGGCGTCCTTCATTTTACCCAGTATATCGGTGCCGCCGGCGATAACGGCAGCCCTCTCGCCGTAGCGGCCCATGAGAGCCACAGCCTCATCTACGCTATACGCGTTGAAATGTTTAAAGTCCCTCATGCTTACCCCCTCACCTGCTTTTTTTCTTGCTTGAGTGTCTGGGCAACTTCGCGCACGGCAAGGACATGTTGAGGATAAGTGCCACAGCGGCAGATGTTGCCCGCCAACGCAGACATGATCTCCTCCTCGTTCGGATCGGAGTTCCTGTCAAGCAGCGCCTTAGAGGTCACAACGAATCCCGGCGTGCAGTATCCGCACTGCATAGCATGGTTCTTCGCATAGGACTCGATCAGCGGGTGCCCTTCGGCTGCTATCCCCTCAACGGTCTCCACAATCTTGCCGTCGCATTCGATGGCCAGCATCATGCAGGACAGAACGGGCTTTCCGTCCACGATCATGGTACAGGAACCACATGCCCCCTGGTCGCAGAACTGCTTGCTGCCGGTCAGACCAAGCACATCGTGAATAAGATAATGCAGCGTCCAGTTTGGTTCCACCTTTAACTCATATTCGGCCTTGTTGATAAATAGTCTTATCCCGCCTTCCGAGACAGGCAGGCCGTGGCCCTTGTGCGTCTTGAAAACGTGCCCTTTCAATCCCTCTGTGGTATCAAACCCTTCCCCACAATAGGGACATACGTACTTCTTGATTTCTTTATTCAAGTTCTTGCCTCCTAATTACATGGTAAATCATTCTTATATTTTCCCCAGTGCCTTGAGCACTTTATCCGGGGTGGTGGGGAACTCGTTGATCCAGGCACCAATGGCATTGTAGACAGCCGGGGCCAGCAGGCTCGGGACCACAGTAGCGATGTCCTCGCCGATACCTACAAGCCCATAGGGGCCGTATCCCATACCAGTCTCCACCAGAATAGTGCTGATGGGGCATACATCCTGGATGGTGGCCACCTTGTAATCGATTAGGTTCCCGTTTAGCATAACGCCTGTAACCGGATCGTGAACAACTTCCTCCAGCTTGCCACGGCTCATCCCCATGATACTGCCGCCGTACTGCTGTCCCTCGCAACTCATGCGGTTGATAACCTTGCCCACGTCATTGACGTTGACCACCCTGGTGACGACGACCTCGCCAGTCTCGGTATCCACCTCTACTTCCATGAAATGGGCCTGACGGCAGCACTTCTCCCTTGGACCTTTCGGGTTGTATTCGCCTTCTTGGGTGTGGTAAGCGTAGGCGCACAGAGGTTCCATCCATGCATTCCTTGTCCCAAAGGCCTCAGTGTTGGTCAGCGGGCCCTGCAGGGCCATCGGCCTGGCGAAATCAGCCATGCTTATCCGACGTGAGGGGTCGGATTTGACGAAGATTACGCTGTCCTTAATATCTAACTCTTCCGGACTTGTATTCGGGAATGCGGGAGAGAAGCTCCCCCGCTGGGTAGGAGAAGAGGGACTGGTGGCTGATTCCAGTATCTTCTGCTTCAATGTCCTGGCCGCGTGGCGCGCCAACCAGCCGTTAATCGACATACCGCATGAGGAGTCCGGCGAATTGAGGTGGAAGCCGGGATCGAACTGCGGGTTAAAGTGCACGTCCTCAAGCCGCATGCCTAGCTCATCCGCTACGATCTGGCAGTAGGTGTTTTCCGCGTCCACACCACTATCGCAGTGCATCCCCAGCAGCGTAGCTGTCCCGTCGTTACGCTCGATGCGGATGGCGATCTCCCCACTACCTGTCGAGTCAGACCACTCATGAGTCCAGGCAAAGCCAACCCCGTGCATACGCCCATTGGGGAGCTTCCTGGTACCGGGCTTGTGCCATGCCTGATCCCACCTGAACTCCGCCTTGCCTTTCTCGATGCATTCCTTCAGGCTATCGCGCACTTCGAAGCCGCGCTCCTTCTTCTTCTCGTTGAGCCAGCCCATATTATGACCCTTGCAGCCGTCGTTCTTCAGCGCCACTTCTATGGGATCCATGCCTAATTCGTCTGCTACGTGGTCCATAACCATGGTCTGGGTCAGGACCGGTCCAAGCATTTCGCAACGTATAGCAACACCGGGCCCCTTGTTGACCCAAATGGACTTGGTCTGTCCCTTGAGATGGGGAATCCTGGTGCTTTCATGCAGGTGCAGCACTGGGCCGAAGACCGGATGTATAGCATTGACCTCATAGAGGATGCTATCTACAGCAATTATGGTGCCGTCATTTTTAAAACCCACCTTCACAAAATAAATGCCCTCGTCCATCGAGCTACCATAGAAGTCCTCCCTTCGGGTGAAGACATATTTCACCGGCCTTTTCATCCTCCCTGACGCTACGGCAGCGCAGTAGAGCCCGCCCAGGTTCCAGTCAGTATGAGTCCAGCCGCCAAAAGTCGCACCCTGGTACAACATATGCAGCTCGATTTTGTTCATTGGAATCCCGCCGAACCAAGTGTTGATATACTTCTTGGCTACGTACCCCCGCTGGTTCTTCAGCCAGATCTCCGGGCAGTCGCCGTTCCATTTCCATACGCCGCAGGGTCGCTCCGGGCATATCCAGGTATGGCCGGCGCGGGCGATCTTGAACTCAATTACCCTGTCTGCCTCAGCAAAACCCTTTTTGACATCGCTGTGTATATCCTCATCTAAGACCCCTTTGTTCCAGTGGTTACCATCCATATAGCGTTCTGGAAAAGTGAGCGGCGCTCCCGGTTCGCACGCCGCGATAGGGTCGAGCATGAAGGGTCGTTCCTCCCACTCGATTTCGATCAGAGAAAGCGCCTCTTCGGCGATGGCCTCGGTATCCGCCGCAACGGCTGCACCCATTGGCTGTCCTTCAAAATGCGCTATACCATCGAGTGGCTTATCGTTCTGGAAGATTGGTAAAAGACCCAGGTTTGCTGATTCCGCTAATTCTGGATCGTCGTAGCGCAGTATGCACTTGACGCCCGGCAGCTTTTCGGCCTTGCTGGTGTCCATCTTGAGTATTTTGGCATGTGGGTAAGGAGAATCGAGGAATCGCATATACAGCATGCCCGGAAGCTGTACATCCATAGTATAGTCAGCTTCACCTGAAGCCTTGGCCAGGCCGTCCGTCCTGCGCGGCCCTTTCTTACCTATATATTTATATTCCTTCAGCGTATACTTGTCCGCCCTCAGGTTGTCGAACATCTCAACCATTCGTGCCCGTTCGATTTCCGACTGCTTGGTCATCTTACTCCCTCCTTAGACTTATAAAATTCGCTGCCCAGGTAGCTCCGCAGGAACAGGGACTGGTCGATCCGGTTAATGTACTCCTCCCTGAAGTATTTCAACGAGTCCAGTACAGGCACGGCAGCAGCCTGTCCCAGCCCACACAGCGAGGCCAGCGCCATCGTCCGCGCCAGGTCCTCCAGAGCGCTTATATCCCCTGCTACACCTTCACCCCTTGTCAGCCTGCCCAGTATCTCCAGAATCACCTCAGTCCCCTCGCGGCAGGGTGTACACTTCCCGCACGACTCCTCATTTAAAAAATGCATGT
>CAZKOL010000005.1:0-67702 GCA_964554375.1 uncultured Dehalococcoidales bacterium | reverse complement strand
GCCCTGAGCAGGGCTAAAGTCTTTGACATTATAGCCTGTCAATGCATGATTGTCCATCATCGGAAGTGCCAGGCATATGATGACGGCGCTATGGTCACCCACTGGACCCGCCCAGGTTCAACCCGACCACGCCGGCTATGACCAGCGCCATGGAAACGGCTTTCAGGATGGTAAAAGGCTCCTTGAACCAGAAAAGGCCTATGAGGGCGATGAGAAAGGTGCCGACTCCTGACCAGATGGCGTAGGTAAGGCTCAGGTCGAGCTTCTTAATGGCAAAAGTCATGAGGATGAAGGCCAGCGCGTAGAAGACGAAAATGAGCACTGAAGGGACCCACCGCGTGAACCCTTCGGAAAGCTTCATGCAGGTAGTTCCGCAGACCTCCATGCAGATGGCGGCGACAAGCAATATCCAGCTCATAGTTATCACATCCTTTCCTGGAGTATTCTGAGGGGATTATACAGGCAATACCAAGTCATTGCGAGGAGAGCAATGACATAAGCCATGACAACCTCACACTGAAAGCGTATAATTCTTACCGTTTTGCGCTTATTTGATTATGAGAATTTACAGTCGTGATCGTTAAGAACCGCGAGGAGCTTATCACCTCGGGGCAGCGCGCCAGGGCTATCGAGTTGATCGAGGCAGGCATAAGCCGGGTATTGCCCTCCAACCTGATGCGGGCGTCTGTGAAATATTACTACAGCCGTAAATGGCTGTCCGTAAACGGCCAGAAATATGACCTGTCAAGGGGCAGGGTCTTTGTGGTAGGTGGGGGCAAAGCCTCAGGATCGATGGCCGCAGAGCTGGAAAAAATAGTAGGCCCGGGATTGATAACTGCGGGCATCGTTAACTGCAAGTCGGCGAGTACTGAGACGGAAAAGATAAGAATCATCGGCGCAGGGCATCCCGTTCCAGATACAGCGGGTGTTAAGGGTGTGAGAGAGATGCTCTCGATGAAAGCCCGGTATGGCATAGGAAAAGGGGACCTGGTAGTAAGCCTGATATCGGGCGGAGGCTCCGCGCTGCTACCATGTCCCGTCAACGGAGTAACGCTGGAGGATAAGCAGCTTATAACACAACTTCTCCTGAGGTGCGGCGCCGACATCAAGGAGATAAACGCGGTGCGCAAACACCTCTCGCTGATCAAGGGCGGTGGCCTGGCAGGATTTTTCGCGCCGGCCCGGGTCATATCTCTTATTATTTCCGACGTGGTCGGGGACGATCTGGACGTTATCGCATCGGGCCCCGCCGTGCCGGACCCCTCGACTTACCAGGATGCCTTCAAGGTTTTGCAGAAATACGACCTGCTGGAGAAAGCGCCGCAGGGAGCCGTGGATTTCATACGAAGAGGTTGTATGGGTTCGGAAAGGGAAACGCCAAAAAGGCTGCGCAACTGCACAAACCACCTGATCGGGAATAACCGCATGGCGCTGGAAGCCATGGCTGAGAAGGCCAGGGACCTGGGCATCAAGCCGTGCATCATCACCTCGGAGATGAGTGGAGATACCTCGGAATATGCTTACGATATGGCCGCCGCAATTAAGAAGGGCCGTTACAAAGGCTTTGGCGCCCTGCTGATCGGGGGGGAGACGACACCGACGCTGCCCGAACACGCCGGGAAAGGGGGTAGGAACCAGCACTATGCGGCTGTATCGATGCTGGCTATGCAGGGATGCTTGCCAACTTGGCTGGTGGCCTCGGCCGGCACCGACGGCTCTGACTACATGGAGGATGTAGCAGGCGCAATAGTGGACGATCGATCACTGGCTACCGCCGGGGCCGCAGGTCTGGACGCCGCCGATTATATCGGCAGGTTCGACAGCAATACTCTGTTTGCCAGGATGGGCAGGTCGCTGATTATAACCGGCCCCACCGGGACCAATGTGAGCGACGTTTTAGTCTATCTGCTCGGCTGAGACGACCCTCTCCATGAAGCAGACCAGGAAGGGCAGGCGCTCGAATTTCTTTGTCCCAGTCTGAACAAATCCCAGTGACTTATACCAATCCTTCAAAACGGTATGGCCATCAATCATGCCCAGACCAACTCTTGGTCCTCCCTGCTTTTTAACGTAATCCAGCACGAATCTAACTAACATGGTACCGTAACCGTGATGCCTGAATTGAGGAATGACAGCAAGGCGGCCTAAAAAGAAGGTCCCGCCTTCATCTTTTTCTACAGCTACGAAGCCTATCTGGGTTTCATCCACATACAGGCCGAAAAAAACCGCCTTTTTATGCAGTTCAATGAGTTGTTCCATGGTAGAAAAGAAGGGGTGCGTAGGCGCGCTTTGTTGTGTCAGGTTAAACTCTTGTGCGACCGTGCTGAAAGCCTGGCGAATGACCGGGACGCTTTGTTCCAGCTCCGGCTCGTTTTGAATCTCCCTGATCTCAACCATGGTCTATGCGGCCGTCCTTCATCCATATTACACGGTCAACGTACTGCCTGTCCTCCGGCTCGTGTGTGACCATGACGATGGTCTGTTTAAGCTCCCGGTTAAGCCTGCAGAACAGCTCAAGCACCACCTTTGATGAATCCTCGTCAAGGCTGGCGGTCGGCTCATCCGCCAGAAGTGTCCTGGGCTGGTTGATAAGAGCGCGGGCGATGGCGACCCGCTGCTGTTCCCCTCCCGATATCTCGCTGGGGTAGTGGCTGATCCTATCCTTGAGCCCCACTATCTCCAGGATCTCCGCGGCCCTTTGCTTATAGTCGGTGCGCCCGAGGTCGCCTACAGCCGGCAGGTAGACGTTTTCCAGCACATTCAGCTCTGCGATGAGGGAATGCTCCTGGAATACATAGCCCATCTTTTTCAGCCTGAAGTGGGCTTTCTTCTGCTCGGCCAGCTTGAGGGCGTCCACACCGTCGATCTGCAGTTTTCCCGCAGTGGGCATGTCCAGCAGCCCCATTATACGCAGCAACGTGGATTTCCCGGAGCCGCTTCTGCCCATGATGGCCACGAACTCACCCTCTGCGATCTCCATGTCAATGCCCTTAAGCGCCTGTACAGAACCGCGCCCGCGCCCGTAGTGTTTGAGCAGATCCCGGACCACTATCATAGCCTATACTCCCCAGAGGGTTTTAATAATACTTTCCCTCATAACTGTCCAGGAGGGGATCAGGCCTGCCAGGACGGAGGCCGCTGTCAATCCGATGGCCGATCCTATGATCCTGCCGGATTCTATATTCAGGCTGAGGAAGCCAAATGGGAAGTCGATGGGATTGACTATGAAATAAGGCTGGAGTACAAGCCGTATGACTATCCAGCCCAGGGCGATGCCCAGCAAAGCATATGACAATGCTTGAATCAGGTACGAGCCCAGAACGGCGTTGCGGGGTATGCCTATGGCCCTTAAAATCCCGATCTGGCGTTTCTTGCTGAGGACATTGATATAAATTACGATGAACATGACTATGGCGGCCACGATCAGGCCAGTGCCTCCGATGATGGCGCCGATGATCTCGAAGGTGGAGATCACACTGCGGTAAGCCCCTCCGTACTCCTTCCAGCTCCTGATCTCAAGGTCGATGCCGGATGCTTTCATATCGGCTGACAGACTCTCCTCGATGCCGTTGCTGTCAGCCTTTACCAGTATCTCGCTGGCCCTGTTGGCAAACGCAGACCTGCCCAGGACCGAGACCATTTCCCTGCGGGTGACAAAGGCCAGGTGGTCGGCCTGCATTATCTCGCGTGCGCGGAATATACCCTTGACCGTATATTCCCGCTGTATTCCGTTAGGATACGTGACCCTCACCTTGTCTCCCACGTTGACGCCTCCCAGCGTGAGAAAATCTGAGGTCTGGGCCATGCTGCCGCCGGCCACCTCCACACCCAGCACGATTTCGCCTGTCGCGTCCTCATCCAGGTATTGTCCCTCGATCATGTTATGGCCTATGGAGGTGACCCTGGCTTCCCGCACGGGATCGATGCCGATAATGTTCCAGCTGCCGCTCTTGACCCTGTCCCAGGGCAGGCTTTTCCCCTTCCAGCCGTATTCGAAAAATCCGCTGCTGTTGAGGTGCTGGCAGGTCTCGGTTACGCCAACCACCTGCGTGATCTTGGATGCAACCTCGTCGGCCCGCTCTATGTAATATTTATCCTCCATCGGGCTCACGATCACGTTGGAGAAAAAAGTGTTGATCATCTGGTTGTCCATGGTGGCCATGACGCCCGATATGACAGCCGATGTGAATATCAGGTTCACGAAGCTGAAGGCCATGACCACAATGATCAGCCCCAAAGCCCACTTGTTGCTCTTGAACATTGATTTGAAGGCCAGGAATATTGCCAACTTTAAATTGCCCAGTAAAGTTTTCATGAGTTATTTCCGCTTGATAAAGTTATTAAAAAGAAATAGTTGCAAAATGAAAATATACATTTAAAAAAATCAGGTCACCTTCTCGAGGGCTGAGACCACCTTGCGGATGAGCACAAAGAGTATCTCCTGCTCCTCGTGAGTGAGGCCGGAGAGTATCTCCTGTACGTGTTCGCCTGTGAAGCTCTCGATGGTCCTGTGCAGCCGGCTCCCTTTTTCAGTCAGCGCCACTCTTATGACGCGCCGGTCGTCCGGATCATGCAGACGCTTGAGATACCCGTCGTCTACCAGGCTGTCGACGATCCTGGTCGCCTTGCTGAAAGGAACGGAGAGGGCGCCGCTCAGCTCTCCCATGGTAAGCTCGCCGCTTCTAAGTATGCTGCTGCTCACCCTGTAAAAAATGCCATAGTCGATATAGGACTGCAGCCTCCTGCTCTCCACCTGGTCCCCGCCCCTCGTCTGCTTTAAGGCTATCTCCCTGTGCAAAGCAGCCTCGAACTTGATCCACATCTGTACGAAACCCTGCACTACGGAACTGACTTGGACCGCGTCAGCTTTCCTTAAACTGGAACGCCGTAATTTATTATCATTACGCAAAATTTCCATAATGAAAATATATAACAAACCCCGGATTTTGTCAAAAAATGATTCAGGGCGTTAAAGAGGATGTGGCGGCCGGGCAATACCGGCGGATTGCTTCGCCAGACCCGCAATGACAATTTATAGTTCAGCCGGTCCCGTTCAGCCGATGGTAGCCCTGCCAGTAGCGCTGAAAGAGCCAGTTGTGTTTGATTTTGGGCATAGCGTCCAACTCCGCTCCCCAGTCGTCCACTATCTTCCTGGCCCGGCTGAAATAGCTGTCGATGGTAGCCTGATTGCAGGTGATTTTTTTCTCTTCGAGTGTCTGGACCATGTCCCGCTCGTATTCCTGTATCTTCTGCTGAGCCGATTTCAGGGCCGTCGGGAAGTGGTGCAGCGCCCTGCGGTGTAGCTTTTCGGATTCCCACCAGTAGACTTCCGGGCTGTATTCCGCCCCACCCTCCAGGTAGCCCGCCGGGCTGATTGTGCCGGGGGCGAAGATGGGGTAGAAGGGGCTCAGGCAGGGATTGGACGCCCCCGTAACGTAATAGTAGTGGCCCCTGCTGCTGACATTGCCCACCATGGAGGCCACCGACTGGCTGCGGCGGATCAGCTTGTCGGCGGCATGCATGCACACTGTTCCACCGTGCTTATGCGGGAGAAAATCCTTCCTGCCCCCGTGATGGCGCAGGATGGCCATGAAATCTGCAGTCGTAAGGTCGCCTTTTTTCAGCGCCAGGTTGTCCCTGGAGCAGGCCTGCCTGGCTTTGCCTGCTGCGCCCCAGGTAATGATGGGGTCGGAATAGCACTTCCTCAGGTTGAAGTCCGATGCGCTCCTGCACCAGCCTTTCTTGACGGCATTTTCGATCAGGCCGGGCGATACCGCGTCGAAGTCCTTTTCCAGCGAGAGGACGTTGGAGATGCTCCAGTGGTCCGTTATCCGCTTCCAGGCCCACCATGATTTAACGCTTTCCAGCACATAGGCTTCACGCTCATCTGCTATCAGCCAGCTGTTCATATACAAAAACTTCTGGCGGTAGCCGCAGTTGCCGCCCTGTCCGTGCTGCTCGAGCAGGCTGATAATGGTGTCCATGGCCTCACGCGCCGTCTTACCCCTTTCCAAGGCCAGGCGCAGCAGGTCCATGCCCGTGAGGCCGCTGGCGGACGGCTTCTCACGCGTGAAAACCGCCTCGTTGCCGATCATCACTCCGTATTCGTTGGCGCCCATCTCAGCGCCGAACATCCAGAAGGGCTGTGAGAGAAGCACACGCGCCGTCTCAGCTGCCTGCGGTATCGTAATATAGGTGCATTTGATCGTTTCACCCGGCTTATGTTGTTTGTGCGGGACGATGATAATATTCTGTACTTCATCCGGCTCGCGGTCGCTGTTCTTGCCGAAAAGGGTAATCCCCTCCCTGGTGGATGGGCCGAGGGCAACGATTGTGTCGCACATGATAACTGCCTCCTTTCGATTATGGCTATTGCATCTTAGCAGAACGCCGACAGGCTTGACAAAAGGCGACAGGCTTCATAAAGTTGGATATCGTTTTTTTATCGATTTATGCGGAGGTATTTTGCGATGTCAGACTTGAAGCAATTCTCTTTAGAGGGCAAGGTCACAGTGGTCACCGGCGCCAGCAGAGGCATAGGGCGCGCCACCGCATTGGCTTTCGCCAGGGCGGGGTCTGATATCGTGCTGACCAGCCGCAAGGTCGAAGACCTCGAGAAAGCTGCAGATGATATCAGGGCTGCGGGCAGGCGGGCGCTGGTCATCAGCGCAAACCTGGGGAAGATGAGCGATGTAAGAAAGGTGGCCGATACCGCCAGGGCTGCATTCGGCCGCATAGACATACTGATTAATAACGCGGGCACCAGCCCCATCTTCTCCTCGTTCCTCGAGACCGAGGAACGGCTGTGGGATACTGTGATGGGCCTGAATATAAAGGGGCTGTATTTTCTCAGCCAGGCCGTCGCGCGGATCATGAAGGAACAGGGTGGGGGCTGCATCATCAATGTATCGTCCATCGACGGATTCCTTCCCGAGATGGATAACGGTGTGTATGCTGTGAGCAAGGCCGGGGTGATCATGGCCAGTAAGGTCATGGCCAGGGAGCTGGCGCCCTATAACATACGCGTCAACACTATCGCCCCGGGTTTTGTACACACGAAACTATTGGATTCCAGCTTCGAAGTTAGGCCCGGCCGCCAGGAGGAGTGCCGCAAGAGCGTCCCTGTGGGCCGCATCGGCGAGCCTGACGATATGGTAGGCACCATGATTTACCTGGCCTCGGATGCCTCCAGATATGTGACGGGGCATACTGTCATAGTGGACGGCGGCCTGCTCTATGTTTAGGATTGCCCGCTGCCGTTGAATTCGAGGACGAGGATAGTGATATCGTCGGACTGCTCCGTGCCGCCGGTAAAAGTCTCAATATCCACTCTCACCCCGTGAACGATATCGGCCACGCTCTTGCCCTGCAGGTCATTGAGGCAGCCTAAGAGCCTCGCCTCGGAGTACAGTCGACCCCGGCCGTCCATGGCCTCGGTTACCCCGTCCGTATACATCACCAGCGTGTCGTGCGGCCTCATGGTATAGTTGTTTGACAGGTAAGCTGTGTCGGGCAGGGCGCCCACCACCAGTCCCTTGGGCAGGTTAATATACCGGAATTCGCCTCCCGCAGGACAGAAAAGCGGCGGGTTATGGCCACCGTTGGCCATGGTCAGTTCGCCGGTTTCAGTGTCAAGCACCGCGCACAGACCGGTGAAAAACATGGAGGCCTCGTTGTCGGGGTAGAGGGTGTTATTCACGTTGAACAGTACGTGATCAGGCGATGGCTCATGCAGCGCCTCGGTGCGCAGCAGGGTCTTGCTGATGGCCATGAAAAGGGCGGCCGGGATACCTTTGCCGCAGACGTCGCCGATAATCAGGCATAGTTTTGTGGGACCGATAAAGAAGAAGTCGTAGAAATCACCCCCCACCTCCCTGGCAGGCTGCATAGTGGCATAGAGGTCGAACTCTTTGCGGTCCGGGAAAGGCGGAAACAGCCTGGGCAGCATGCTGGTCTGGATCTCGGTGGCAACGCGCAGTTCGCTCTCAATCCTCTCCTTGGCGGAGGTCGTCTCCTGCAGGTTGCGTATATAGACTTTGAGGTCTTCCACCATTTTGTTGAATGCCCCGGCCAGGTCCTGTACCTCGTCACCGGTCGTGATCACCAGCCTGTGGTCAAGGTCACCCTGCCCGATGACCTGTACGCCCCGGTTTAAGGCTATGATGGGGCGGGTTATGCGCCTGGCGAGAAAGTAGGCTATGCCCGCCACTGCCACGATTATGCCTGCCGACGTAAGTATCAGGATGGTCAACATTTCACTTATCTGCCGGTTGATCCTGGCCGAGAAATCAGCCGTGGCAGTGTCTATGCGTTCTTTGGTCGCCTGTACCGGCGCCACTATCTCATCGATCGGCATGGCGATGCCGATCGACCAGCCGGTGCTTGTTACGGGGGCGTAGGCTATAAACTTATCGCTGCCGTCCAGCCAGCACCTGCCCACTCCCGCCATACCGTCAACCATCTCCGCTGCTATGCCGGCCAGATCAGGGTCCCTGGCGTTTAACAGGTTGCCTGTTTCAAAGGCCTCATCCCACTTCCCGGCTACACCCTGCATGCGCGGGTGCGCTATGAGGTTGCCCTTGCTGTCGATGAGGAACGCGTACCCGTTCTTGCCGATCTGCGTGCCGATAATCCTCTGGTTGATGGTCTCGGCAGTCACGTCCGCGCCGACCACCCCGATCAGCCTGCGCTTTTCATCGTAAACCGGCTTGTAGCATGTGACCATCGGCTTGCCGCTGACGGCGTCGATCATAGTATTGGTCCAGCCGAGCGACCTGTTTTGCTTTGCCCTGATATACCACTCGCGCTGGCGCGGGTCGAAACTGTCGGGTATACCCGTTGCCCAGGGATAGAGCTGGGCTATGCCGGATTCCGTGCCTACATATAGCTGGGTCAGGTTGGGGTCCGTCTGGAAGATAGGGATGAACACGCTGTTAAGGTTGGACAGCAGCCTCAGGTCAGCGCTGACCGTTGCGGGAGCAACGCCCGGCGCCAGCACGCTGACCGAAGATGTGTAGATGGTGTCCGGCTGCTCATCCTGGAAATACGTGTGGCTCCCGGAGAAATCCGACGGCCTTTTCCAGAGCTCCGCCATGTAGCTGGCCACCAGCGAGGTCTCAGATTCCACATTTTTAAAGAGCGCGTCGCTGATGACTGCCTGGTCTATGGCCATCGCCAGGAGCTGCTCTTTGGCCTGTTTCTCGAGGGCGTCGGTGCTGTCGCTGACAGCGCTTGCGCCTAAAGAGGCGTTGCTCTCCAGCGCGTATTTGCCCATGTTGGCCATGTTGTTCAGCGCTAAAGCTGAGAAGACAGTGAGCGAAATAAGCGCTAGCCCCAGCAATATGATCAGGATCTTGCCCGTGATCTTAAGCTTAATCCTCGACATCGGGTTTATCATATCACAACAGCGACAAAGTATAGCACGGGCTAAACTTGATAGAAAACGGCTGCGCTCATCTGAAATAGCCGGAGAAAAGGTTGACAGGTCCGCAACCTTGATCTAAATTGTCGGCATGACAAGATCCGTTGTGCTTGCTTCAGCTTCGCCCCGCCGCAGGGAGCTGCTGGAAAATATCGGCCTCAAGTTCACCGTGGACCCGGTTGAGATCCCTGAGGTAATGACTACCGGTTTGAAGCCTGTGGGGCTGGCAAAGGCACTCTCGCTGCACAAAGCACAGGCGGCGGCATCACGCCACACAGGTTCAATTATCATAGCTGCGGACACGTTTGGTGTGCTCGACGGGGTGATACTGGGCAAGCCGGTGGACGCAGGTCACGCGCGCAGGATGCTGAAGGAGCTAAGCGGCAGGCGCCACAGCGTGATAACGGGTTTTACCGTCATCGATTCAGCCACAGGCAGGGCTGTCTCGCGGGCGGTGGAGACCAGGGTGTATTTCAGGAAGCTGGGACGGTCGGAGATCGCCAGGTATGTGGAGACGGGTGAGCCGCTGGACAAGGCGGGCGCTTATGCCATACAGGGGTTGGGGGCGCTGCTGGTGGCGAAGATCGAGGGTGATTACTATAACGTCATGGGCCTTCCCCTCTGTGCGCTGGCCTCAGTACTGAGGCGATTTGATATAACTCTGCCTGCCTGATGTCAGCGCGCATGTGCGGCGCATTCACCCGCCAGGTACCCTGTAGAGAAAGCCGCCTGCAAATTGAAGCCGCCCGTATCGGCATCCAGGTCGAGCACCTCGCCGCAGAAATAAAGGCCCCGGATTATTTTAGACTGCATGGTACGGGGGTCGACTTCCTTCAAAGAAACACCTCCTGCCGTCACCATGGCCTCCTTCAGCGGACGTGTGCTTTCCACGTCGAACGTGAAGCCCTTGAGCGCATATGCTAGGGCCTGGCGTTGCCTTGCCGTCACCTGGCCGGCTTTGATATCTGCCGGTATCCCGGCGCCGGCCAGGATTGCCCGGACGATCCGGTACGAAAGCGATTCGTCGAGCACGCTCTTGATTTGCCTGCCGCCGTGCGCATTAATTGTCTCCCTGAGGTCTTCCGACAGTTGCGAAAAGGTTTTGCCCGGTACGAGATCGATAGCCAGGCTGACCGGCCCCGCTGCCAGCGCATCGACAACTGCCAGGCTCATGAGCAGGGCTGCCGGCCCGCTCAGGCCGTAGTGTGTGAAGATAATGCCGCCCCTGCGGCTCTCGATGATGGGAGGCCGGGGTCTGGCTGAACCGAGGCCCCGTCCCCTGTCAGCCCGTGGAGCGGTTGAAGTGTCAATGTCTGCTGCCCTGCAGGCAAAGGAAGTAAGCCGTACGTCGGGCAGGCTGATGCCCTGCAGTCCTGCCGCGCCCTGCTTATCTGTTACCACCAGCGGGACCAGGGCCGGCCGCAGAGGGGTCACGCTGTGCCCCAGCTTTTCAGCCATGCGGTAGCCGTCGCCAGTCGAACCGGTCTGAGGATAGGAAGCCCCTCCTGTGGCCAGCACCACCGCATCGGCACGGTTATCAGCCGTTGCGGTTTTCGCACCGGTGACCGTGCCGCCAGCGAATTCAACTGCTGTTACCTTTGCCCCGGTGATCACATTCACACCGTTGCCCGACAGATACTTTTCCAATGCCTTCACGACATCGGCTGATTTTCCCGAAACAGGGAAGATGCGCCCGTCCGGCTCAGCAAACGTTTGAATGCCGGAGCGCGCCAACAGCTTCAGCAGGTCATCGCGGAAAAAATGCTGGAAGGCGGGATAAAGAAACCTGCCGTCGGGGCCGAACATTGTGATGAATTCATTGATCTCCCTGGTATTGCTGAGGTTGCAACGCCCGTTGCCGCTGATCAGTACCTTCTTGCCGAGGCGCTCCGTTTTTTCCAACAGGGTAACATCGGCGCCCAGTTCTGCTGCACGGCCGGCGGCAAGCATGCCTCCTGCCCCCCCTCCTATGACCACAACCCTGCTGGCACTCATTCTATATAGAACTTCCAGGCACAGAACCAGTCATCCGGATGGTCATCAGGCGGGCAGGCAATGCAGTCGGTCCTGATACGCGGATCGATGGTGCGCGCAAAGCTGGCGTATTCCACGACGCCCGCCGATTTGCAGGGGTAGTCATCCAGCCCCTTGCGCCTGCGCGCGTCCTGGACCCTGCAGTTGACCATTTTGAAGATCAGGCTGTCTCCCTGCCTCTCCGTAGATTGGGTGTTGATCCTTGAGTAGAGCCTGTAGCCCAGGGCGGCTTCCAATGCATCCAGGCCACCCTTGTCCGGCAGATCCAACAGCGATTTGATACGTTCAGCTTCGAAGGGGGAGAATTTTACCCAGCAGCTATCGTTGCAGCGCTTGGCTGTGAACATCTCCTGCCGGGACTCCACGGCCTGGAACCACAGGCCGTCACCGGCCAGCCAGTTGGCGGAGATGGCATTGATCAGCGATATCATCTTATCCCTCGGTAGATCAGACAGTGCTTGAGTAAGGCCGTTATCTACGGCCAATCCCAGTGCACTCGCCAGGCGCTTGATCACCAGCGGATACAATTTGCCGAAGACCTCGTGCTCTATCTGCAGCGCCTTTTCCAGCCCGAGCTGGTGGTCCACCTCGCTGAACCATATCCCGTAATGCATAATGCTGCGTCTGACCAGGTCCACAGCGAGCTTGCTCAGAGCGGCATTATCCAGTTTTTCAATTCCGTTCTTATCTACCATGTGGGCGCTCCTCGATACCCCGGTTGTGAATATTCTGACATTCCCTGGAATCCGTATTATAATAACATCATTTGCACAAGGTGGGAATAAATACGGGATGACTAATAATCGGGGCGTCCTGACGAGGCAGGATATACTCCGCATGCAGGATAATCGGCCGCCCCTCATAGCGGATGCCGTCGACCTGGATGAGCAACTCCAGCCCAACGGAATCGACCTGACCGTCAGAGAGGTCGCCTATTTCTCTTCTCGGGGCAGGATAGCCGGCAGCAACCGTGCCAGGGAGTTGTCCGCCCTTACGCGGCTGGAATTCGGTGTAGACGGCGGCCTCGATTTGCTTCCCGGCCCCTACCTGATCACTTTCAATGAGGTGGTGACACTGCCGGACTATGTGATGGCACTGGGGAGGCCGCGCTCCAGCCTCAACCGTTGCGGTGTCAGCATGCACAGCGCTGTCTGGGATGCCGGCTATTCCGGCCGTTCGCAGTCATTGCTGGTAGTCTATAATCCCCTTGGCTTCAGGCTGCACAGGAACGCGCGTTTACTGCAGCTCGTTTTCTTTCATACCTCAGGCGGTGTGGGTAAGGGGTACAGCGGTCAATATCAGAACGAGAATCTTTGATTTGAAATTAAGGAGAACCTGTTGAGATGAAAACAAATAGGCTATATATCTACATACTGATGGCTATAGCCCTGGCGCCGCTGCTACTTGCCGGCTGTATCAGCCAGCCTGCCATCGAGCAGGCGGTCATTTGCTCCGCCGTATCCAAAACCGGTGAGCCGTTGATGGTGACCGACAACTTTACACCGGACATCAAGACCATTTATTGCTCGGTCAAGCTGAACGCGCCGTCGGCAAAGTCAACAGTCAGAGCAGAGTGGTACGTGGTCAAGAGCGAAGAGGCCGGCCTATCCGATTCCCTCATAGGGAGCGAGGAAGCTGCGGCAGATGCGCCTTATGCGGTCTTTGCCTTTGCCCGCTCTGAAATGCTGCTGCCCCGGGGTGATTATCAGGTCAAACTATATTTGGATAATAAGTTTGTGCAGTCCGTTCCTTTTCAGGTGCAGGGTGAGGCAGCATCCTCTACTGCGATTTCAAGCGATGCGACACTGTGTTCCAGCATAGACCTGTTAACCGAGAAACCGATTGGCAGTGTTAACATATTTCCCTCTGATATCCCGAGCATTTATTGCTCGGTGAAAGTCAGCGGGGCCGATTTCAGCGATCAGGTGACGGCCCGCTGGGTATATACGGGTGGAGAACTTGAAAGCTTTAAGGGCAAGACGGTTGCCGAAGAAATTACCAAGGTTGAAGGCAGGGAATATGTGAGCTTTGCCATAAGCAGGGCGGAGGGTAAAAATTTTCCCACAGGTGATTACAGTGTCGGCATCTATGTTGGAGATACGAAGCAGGTGAGCCTGGATTTCAAGGTGGTAGATCCTGCAGATGTCCCTGCGCTTTATATCGGAGGGGCAGCCACTTTTGCTTATGAAGACAGCGAGAAGAAGATTGCTAATTTAGCCGCGCGTTTCCCGGCTGATAACACAGAAATCATCTTCAAGGTTAAAATTTATAAAGCGCCTCCGGGAACGCCAATGAGCGTTCAGTGGATAATTGTTCGAAGCGATGAGGCCGGCGTGGACAATTACACGATCAAAGAGGATGCATTCTCAATAAGTGGCACGGATGAGCCGGTCGTAATATTGACCAGGGGCAAAGACAATTTTCCTAAGGGTGATTACGAGGTTAAATTGCTCTTAAACGGGGAAGAAAGAGTTGTCCTTCCTTTCAAAGTGCAATGAGGATCGGAATAAAAGAAGCCTGATCACTGCAATTGCATTGCTGGTTGTAACGCAGGCCGCTTTCGGGTGCAGGCCGGCCCTGCAGAGCGACCGGGATACCGTGTACCAGATTTTTGTTACCTGTGGGTTCTTGGTATTCCCATTACTCCGTTTCACTCACGGATAAACTCCTGGTTCTCCTGAAACTTCTCAATAGTGGGCCCGATTTTGCTCGACCATTCCGCATACACCGGGTCTGTGGTCGCCCGAAATGCTTTGACCTGGCCGGGTGTTAGTTCGGTTATAATCATGCCCTTATCACGCAACAGGCTCAACTGGGTCCGAGCGGCATCGCGTGATAGCCTTACCTGTTCCTTTGAAGCTTCGCTTGCTGCCAGCTTGATGATTGCCTGGGCAGTGCCGGGTAAGCCGTCCCAGTCCTTCTTGTTCATTCCCAAGATGAGGGCATCGTAGGAGTAATTCCAGACGGTGATGTGATTCTGGACCTCGTAGAGCTTGGAGGACACAATAATGTCTATGGGGTTCTCCTGGCCGTCGATTTGCCCCTGCTTGAGTGCGCCGATAACCTCGCCGAAGTTCATCGTTATCGGGATAGCCCCCATCGCTTTATAGATCGACTTATAAAGCTCGACATCAGGGATACGGATTTTCAAACCGCGCAGGTCATCGGGCGCACGGACAGCGAGTCTGCCGTTGGTCAACTGGCGGAAACCGTTCTCGCCGTAGGCGAGGCCGACTATACCCTGAGCTTCTGTTGCCTTCAGCAGTTGACTACCGGCGGGCCCGGAAAGTGCCGCATCAACCTGTGAATAGTCTGTGAACAGCCACGGC
The DNA here is from genome assembly GCA_964554375.1 of uncultured Dehalococcoidales bacterium. GTDB lineage: Bacteria > Chloroflexota > Dehalococcoidia > GIF9 > UBA5629 > CAIMUM01. The sequence goes on along the minus strand of CAZKOL010000005.1, from coordinate 52,918 downwards.
ATGGAGATAGCCGCAAACGACTGGTCAAGGTTTGTATAAAGTAAATTGGAGTGATAGGTAAAATTAATGCTGCCATCTTGCAGCATGGTCAGTTCTTTTAGCTGGTTTCCACCCGCCAACTCGCCATTGGGGTAAACGGTTATTTGTATCTGACCGCCGCTTCGCTGTTTGACCAGATCAGCGAACAAACGCGCCCCCTTGGTCCACGACGAATCTTCGTTGGTCACAACGCTCATTTTCCAATTGCGAGCCGGGATATCCGATACCGACGCCGGAGAGCAACCGCACAGGGTGAGCGCTAATCCCGCCAACAAAATGTATAAATCAGTCTTCAAGTTAAACAAGTTATCATGCTCTTTTTGCCTCAACTAAGCGATTATCATCCATCATCGCACTTGGCTGCAATGCTATTCCATTAACATGTGGCTGTCAATGCCCCTCCGAGCCCTCCCGGCCTACTGAACTGTCCTTATCCGTGGCTGTATATTCAAAACCTTGGGATAATCGCTAAAGAGTTTCAAGCATCAGCGCCCGCTGCTCCAGTTTTTTTGTATATAGCTCCCACTCGGCTTTCTCCAGTCCCGTAGCCTTCCACATTGTGAATGTGCAGACCCTCGCGCCGGCCGGGATGGTGCAGGTGAACTTGACCTGCCAGTCGCTGCTGATCCAGCCGGTCTCGAAGAGCGCTTCAAGCATCCCCTGCACCAGATAGCGCTGGACGCGGCAGTCGAAAGCGGAATAATGGTCCTGGTGCGGGCACCAGGTGATGTCGAAGCTGATCCTGTCAGCTGCATCTATGCGCGGCGCCTCCAGCGATGAATACACTATGCGGTTGACCACCGTGGCAAAGAAGCTGACCAACTCAGCTTCACTTAAGCCCTGAGGTTGCTTCAATCCAGCAAAAAGCTGAGTCCCCACATCGTGGCCGACACTGCGTAGCGACCTGCTGACCAGTTGTTGTCCCTGCTCGCCGAGCTCTTTTTCGCAGTCTTTCAGTATCTGGATGACGGCCATGGCCTGCATGGTCCCCCACTGCCAGAGCGTGGCCGGGTCGAAATCTGTTTTGCCCAGCACCTCTCCCTTGAGACGGCTCAAACCCGCCTGGTATGGCTGATTGAAGACGAATTTGGCCCAGTTGCTCTCCTTGCGGTGTTCCCAGTGTGCCATAACCACCTCCTGATATATGCGATAACAGATATATTACAACGGGTAGATGGTTTTTGACAGCCTGCCGGCCCAAGAAGTAAACTCATGGATCATGCCCGGACGGAAAAAACTGAAGCCTTCGTGGTTCGACAATCTCAAGATCAGCGTCAAACAGGCGCTGGGCATGAAGGTCATACTCTGCGATTCCTGTAAATACGATTGGCGCGGCGCATGCCACCAGCCTGCACGGCCGAATGCAGTCTGGTGCCCTGATTATGCCAAACGCGGCTCTTAACAGAGATCAGGCGGGGCTCAAATTCTGTGGTGGTCCGGGCGCCTGGGCTACCCTCAGCGGTATCCTGCTCATCTCGTGCCCCTCGACCAGCACGTGCATGGAGTATGTACCGAACTTGGGAAACTCCACGCTGTCGAAGCGCATAGCTATGCGGCCTGTGCTCTCCGTTCCCGCCGGAGGCCTGGGTATATTGAGCTTGCCTTTGATGGGGGGAATTATCTCCTTCCCATCTTCATCAATGAGGTGTACCTCGAAATTCTTCTCACCCGCCTCAACGATATTGGCGCGCAGCTGGATTACCAGAAAGAAATTAGGGTGCCGGACAGGTACCCGGCCTGACATAATGGTATCGAATCCTATGCCGAGCGCATTGACCTTGTTGGTCGCCTCAGCATAATCGCAGATAAAGGCGAAATCGACCTGCATCGCCATATAATTCTATCACGTTTGGCTATGACTCTTTAACCACATGTGGTCGCCAGGCCGGGCAGCCGAAAACTTTGACTGTGTAGATAGCGGATGATATTATAGCTTAAGCCCGGGACGAACGGGCATCATATGGATAGCGAACGTACCCTATATTTTATATTAGTTTTCATCTGCCTCCTTTTGTCTGCATTCTTTGCCAGCGCCGAGGTGGCCATGGTTTCTTTGAGCAGGATAAGGGTCAAGCACCTGCTCAGCAACGACGTCAAGTTTGCAGATATCCTGGATAGCTTCCAGAAACAGCCCGGCATCTTCCTCTCTGCCATATTGCTGGGAAACACCATGGTCAATATAGCAGCCGCGTCCCTGGGCACCGTGATTGCTGTGGGCTTTTTGGGCCCCAGCATGGGCGCGCTGGTGGCAACCATCTGCATCACCCTCCTGGTGTTGGTGCTGTGCGAGGTGATACCAAAGACCGTTGCCGCCCATAACTCCGAGAAGATGGCGCTGGCCTACAGCATACCTGTCCAGCTTCTTATCTGGGTGCTTTATCCTTTCGTCTGGGTGCTGAATAAAATCGGCGCCGGCTTCACCCGTATGGTCACCGATGCCGGCGCGGCAAGGATGACCGTGGATGAGGCTGAGATACGTACTGCAATAGACGTAGGTGAGGCCGAGGGGGTTTGGGAGGAGACAGAAGCCGACATGATACACAAGGCTTTTGAGTTCCCCGACCGACCGGTCAGCGACGTGATGCAGCCGCGCACCGAGATATCCTTTATCGAGGAAGGCACGTTGCTGGAGGAGTTCCTCAAGACTTATAGCGAGCACCCCCACTCCAGGTTCCCGGTTTACCATGAAACCATGGATAACGTAACCGGTATGCTGACGGTCAAGGACGTGCTGATGGCCATAGCAAGGGGGGAGATAAAGAACACTGACCCTGTTGACGGCCTCGTTCGCCAGGCCTATTTCGTGCCCGAAACCAAGAGGTTGGGCGAGGTGCTGGCCGAGATGCGCGACCACAACTTCCACATGGCTATTGCTATAGATGAATTCGGCGGTGTGGCGGGTATCGCCAATCTTGAGCACCTGGCATCCGAGATTATGGGCAGTATCGGGGATGAGATGGTCGCCAACGAAAAGGAAATCATCCCCATCGACGCCAATACCTACGATGTTGACGGCGGTCTAAGGGTGGAGGAGGCCAACGATGAGCTTGATCTGGACCTCCCTGCGGGTGAATACGATACAGTGGCCGGCTTTATCCTCAGCCACCTCGGCCGCATTCCGAAAAAGGGCGAGCATTTCAGGTACCGTGACCTCCGTATTACCATCACCGAGATCGTCCACCGCAAGATCGAGCGCATTACTATTACCAGGGAAAAGAATGCACCGTCTGCGCCTTAAGTTCGGCCGCGGACCACAGATCAAGTTCCTTTCACATCTCGACCTGATGAGGCTCTGGGAGCGCATATTTCGCAGGGCGGGTGTAGAAATAGTCTACTCAGAGGGTTTCAGCCCTCACCCCAGGATATCCCTGGCCGCTCCTCTGGCTCTGGGTGTTACCAGTAAGGCTGAGCTGATGGATGTTTTCCTGGACCGGCGCACCACACCTGGCAATCTCCTTCAAAAGGTTGCCCCTAAATTGCCTGACGGCATCTCGATAATCGATATCCAGCCGGTCAGCCTCGAGGCCCCGTCGCTGCAGTCACGGCTTCGCTTCGCAGAGTACGAGGTTGAAGTTGAGTCCCGGCCGGGGACCATGGACCTTGAGGGCTCACTGAAATCACTGCTGGCGCTGGACACGCTGCCCTGGCACCATACCCGCGACACCGGCGAACGTTTTTATGATTTGAGGCCACTGCTCGATGATCTGTGGGTGGCCGGGGAAAAAGATACTGTCTACACCATCGGCATGCGGCTGCGCTGCGACTCATCGGGTTCGGGCAGGCCGGAGCAGGTCATCAGGGCACTGGGTATTTCAGGGGCGCCATCCTCTATCGAAAGAACGAAGCTCATTTTCACGTGAGCTTTAACGGGCGCACCTGAAGGAACGCTCCTATGCTGTCCACAAGGGGCGTGTTTTTTAAATCCAGCTGCCATTTTAAATTTACAACTTTAAGCAATATAATAGGCCGTTATCCAGAAACGAGGAGAAGCGCGATTAAACTATACCTGATAAGGCACGGGGAAACTACCTGGAACCAGCAGCGCATCATCCAGGGCAGCGGCAGCGACACCGACCTGAGCGAGAAAGGTAAGGCGCAAGCTGAGAGCCTGGGCTTGGCCATGAAAGATGTGCCCCTTACAATGGTATATTCCAGCCCGCTCAAGCGCGCTATGGATACCGCTGCCGCCGTGGCAGGCCCACATAATCTGAAGGTCATCCCCGAGCCCGACCTGAGGGAAATTCATGTAGGTGAAATGGAGGGCATGTCCCTTGATACTTTCGGCCAGAATTTCAGCCAGTTCCTGGTGGACTGGCAGACCAAGGGCGACGCTGTTGACTTTAAGGGAGGCGAAAATCTTGGCCAGTTCAGGGACAGGGTGTGGACAGTGGTCATGCGGATTGTGGAGGCCAATCCCGGGGGTAGTGTGGTGATTGTCTCCCACTACTTCGTAACCGCCACGGTTGTGTGCACAGCACTCGGTATGCCTCTTACCCACCTGGTACGTGTGCGTATTCAGCCCAGCAGCCGGACTATTTTGGAATTTGCTGATGGCTGCCAGCCACGCTTGCTGTTGCTCAGCGACACGTGTCATCTAAAGGAGAGATAATCTTGCCATACAGCAGTAATACCCTCGAAAAACGCATAAGCGGTTTTATCAGGGAATACGGGCTGCTGTCAGGTGGTGAGAAGGTGCTGGTGGCGGTATCGGGTGGCCCGGACTCGGTCTGCATGCTTCATGTGCTCAATAACCTCAGTAAAACGCTGGATATTCAACTGCATATAGCCCACCTTGACCATGGACTGCGAGGCGATGAGTCCGGGGCAGACGCCGGCTACGTTGAGAGCGTGGCAGCGGCCCTCGGCATCTCCACTACGATCGAAAAAAGGGACGTGGCCGAATGGCGGAAGAAGAGCAAAACCTCCCTGGAGGAAGCCGCACGCGAGGTCAGGTACCGTTTCCTGGAAAGCGTGGCCCGCAAGACCGGGGCCAAGCGGGTGGCAGTCGGACATACGCAAGATGACCAGGTGGAGACTACGCTGATGCACTTACTTCGTGGTTCCGGCATACAGGGCCTGCGCGGACTGAAGGCGGCAGCGCATATACCCTATGGGAACAGGGAGGATGGCATTTGGGTGATCAGACCCCTGCTGCAAATCACCAGGCAGGAGACCGGGTCGTATTGCACTGCGCATGACCTGCATCCACGAGAAGATACGTCCAATAAGCAGGTACGCTTCCTGCGCAACCGGATCCGTCTCGAGCTGATACCACTGCTGAGGCAATACAATGCAGATATAGACAGCGCGCTGTTACGGCTGGCCGACCTGGCAGGCGAGGATGCCGACTTTATAGATGAACAGGCTGCCGCTATCTGCAGCGCAGTTGTTACCAGCGAAGGATGCCTGACATGCGTCGATTCAGGCAAGCTGCGGGGGCTGCCGCTGGCGCTGCAGCGGAGGGTTTTCCGCACCATGCTTGGGCGGGAGTATAAGAGCCTGAAGAATATCGAAGCTGCACACATCAATGCCCTGGTCAGGCTTCTATTTTCAGATACAGGCAGGAGCGTATATCTGCCGGGCGGGATGATTGTTGCCAACGAGCGCAATCGTATGGTCATGTCATCTCCGGGCTCAGCAGCCTGCCCCTGGCCGGTGCTGGATTGTGACTACGTGCTGAATATACCGGGGGAGACGAGACTGCCTGGCTGGCAGGTGTCGGCTACCATCATGAATGAGAATTTCTTCAAGGATGATGACATATTCAGCGCCAGCTTTGATCTGGCCAGGGTTGGCAGCCGGTTGACGGTGAGAGGCCGCAGGACGGGGGACCGCTTTCATCCACTGGGTATGACTCACAGCCGCAAGCTGCAGGATTTCATGGTTGACACCGCCATACCTCGCTCCTGGCGCGCCAGTGTGCCTATAGTGTGTTCTCCGGAACAGGTGATCTGGGTTGTCGGGTGGCGCATCGATGACCGCGTCAAAGTCACTGCCTCCACTCAGGCCGTGCTGCGGCTGGATTTTCACAGGGCGGAATGATGTCGAATGGGACGTAAAAGGCAGGACTATGTTGAGGGTAACGGTGCTTCAGCCGGAGAATTAAGTATCATCCCGGAGCTCGACCTGCACGCTTTGACTGTTGATGAAGCCATGCCTATGATACACGAGTATTTAGATGACGCATTTATGACAGGTATGAAAGAGGTGCGTATAGTACATGGAAAGGGGACGGGCATACTCCGGCAGGCCGTAATGCGTGAACTTAAGCGTCACCCCCTTGTGAAGTCCTTTCGCAGGGGCAACCGCTACGAAGGCAGCACCGGCGCGACTATTGTGGAACTGTGACTGTTGCTCAATCGGACGGTATAGGGGCGGGTTTTCAAACCCGCCCGGAGGTGGGCGCACCTGAAGGTAAGCCCCTACAGTGTTACATAAGTATGTACGAGGGCGGGGCTTCAGCCCCGCCCCTGCGTACATAGCCTGTCTTTACTCCTCTATTGCTGTTGTTGTGGTCGATTGCAGAAGTGGGACGGTGGTTACGCCAGCTGCACGCAGGACATTGGTTCTGGCGATACCGGTGATGAAGCCATCCTTGAAGGCCGCCAGCATATATTGTCCGGGGGAGGGGAAGCTATACGAGACCTGGCCGGCGCTGTCCGTATTGCCAACCAGCACACCTTTTTCTCTGACGCTATCAGCATCGTTCCATGCCCGGACTATTTGCGCCTTGACGTTGTTGGCTGTGGGAGGCATTTGTTTTATATCCTTGTTGTTAGCCACTTTTAGTGAATAGACTGATGCCCCCTCCACCGGCTGGCCCACCTCAACCGAATTGTTGACCTTGATCATCAGCGCCTGTTTCCTTATCAGCGGGACCGGATTGACTTTGCTGGAATCTGCCTGCGCAGGCGCTACGGCAGGCAGGACCATTAATATCCCCATGAATAGAGTAAGAAGACCTTGGAAAATGTGTCTCAACTTGTAACCTCCAAAAATAATAATCGCTCGGGGTTGTCAGTAATCGCCTTGTTTAAATGCACATTGATCCCCCCTTTGGTGGACGTCGTGCTATATATAACGAAGGGCAGGTAGAATGGTTTATACAAATCCCGGATGCTTGACAGGGCAACTCGCTCCTGCCATAGTATATAAACACTGGTTTCCTTTGCAGCAAGCAGAGGTTAGAGGGGAATCTCGATGGATCCTGAATCAGCAGGTTCAGAACTTTACCGGCAATTGGATGTGCTGGTGTGCACGGAGGCGCTGGTATTCAGCGGCAGCATCCGTTGCGATTTCAGCCAACGCCTGATAGATGCCCTTAACGAAGGGGTCAGGGCGGATACACGGCCGAGGATAAGGGATTTCCTGCCCCTGTCGGACGTCTCAGTCAGTGACCTTAAAGGCGGCACAACAATAGTGCCCCGCCTGCATATATCGAAAAACAATATAATCTTCGTGGCGCAGGCCAAGAGCGCCACACCCGGTAAACCGCTCACCACTTATCCGTTCAGAGAGAAGCTGCCGGTGACAGTAATGGCCTATGCCGTCGGGGCTGCGGCGACGCCTTACAGGATAAAAGGCTGTATCTATATCGATACCTGGGGTCAGATAACCGACACGCTGGAAACAGAGGAACGATTTATGGCATTGACTCAGGCGGAGATTGAGCCGGCTATGCCGGGAGACCGGTCACATTTTGATTTTGTTGCGCTCAATAAGGAGCGCATTGTCAGCATCGGCGAGATGACCGATAAATAAACCCCGGGTACGCTTCTTCAGCCAAGATAACCAGGAAGACGTTATCCGGGCTGTCAACAGGCCGCAGCCAGTTAAATGGGGTAAAATACCGACGGGGCGCGGGACATGAACGATGACGAGCTTCAGTTGAAAAAATTGCTTAAAGAGCTTTTCCGCAGCCAGTTGTTTGCTGCGCTGGCCACGCAGCAACTCACACGTCCTTACAGCAATCTGGTTGCCTTTGCCACCACCGAGGATCTAAAGAGCATAATATTCGCTACCAAGCGGGCTACTAACAAATACTCCAACATCCTCTCTAATAACAACGTTTCGATGCTGATCGACAACCGCACTAACCGGGATTCCGATTTCCGCAATGCCGTGGCGGTCACCGCTATCGGGACAGCGGAAGAGGTCAAGGAGAAAGAATCAGAGAGCCTGCGCAACCTCTATCTTATCAAGCATCACAACCTTGAGAAATTCGTGCATTCTCCCGATTCTGCACTATTTAGAGTTAAGGTCAAGAGATATTACGTAGTGCGTAATTTTCAGGAAGTGATGGAATTGAAGGTCGAGGGCTGAAAAACGTTGCTCATGCTGGCCAGTGAATTAGCGTTTGGTGTGGGGACGGCAGGAGGGTGGCTGTGAAGTTGATCGAGGGAAGAAATCCGGTGATCGAGGCCCTCAAGGCCGGCCGTCCTATCAGCAAGATACTGATGGACCGCAATATCAGGAGGCACGGGGTCGTGGACCTGGTCTTGACACTGTCTAAGGCCAGGGGTGTACCGGTGGAATTCGTTGAAAGGCAGGTCATTGAACAACTTGGTTCCACCGGCTCCAGCCAGGGGGTAATGGCCTTCACCGAAGCCAGAGCATTGATGGACCTGGGCGAGTTAATGGCCGCCTCGCGGGCAAAGCCCGCCCCGCCCTTGTACCTGATGCTGGACGGTATCGAGGACCCGCATAACCTGGGCGCCATTTTGAGGACTGCGGAGGCCACGGGTGTTCACGGGGTGGTCATACGTGAGCGAAGGGCTGCTGGCATAACGCCAGCCGTAGTAAAAGCCTCGGCGGGGGCTGTGGAGTATATCAATATAGCCAGAGTGGCCAATATCTCCCAGGCGGTGGTTACCCTCAAGAAAAATGGTGTATGGGTCATGGGCATAGACATGGATGGGCAGGCTGATTACCGCTCACTGGATTTGACGCTGCCTGTGGCCATAGTAATAGGTGGCGAGGGCCATGGCCTCTCGGAACTGGTGCGCAAGAGATGTGATTGGGTGGCCTCCATACCCATGAAGGGCAAGATCACGTCTCTCAACGCGTCTGTAGCGGCTGCCGTGGTAATGTATGAAGCGTTGAGGCAAAGAGAGGGCCTGCGGCGGCTATGAACGACCGGCTCAACGGGCAAACGGCGAGGGACACAAGAAAGTTTAGGGGATAGGGTCAAAAAGAAAAATCCTTTTCGCGGAAAAGGCGCAAACAAGCGGCCGAAACATCGCTGTCATATAAAGTTCCGGAGTTTCCTGAGATCTCCTGCAGGGCAGGTTCTATACCCAGGCTGGGCCGGTAGGCGCGATGGGACGCCATGGCCTCGACCACATCGGCCACCATGAGTATCCTCGCATCCATACAAATCTCTTCCCCTTTCAAACCACGTGGATAGCCCGAGCCGTCCAGCCTTTCGTGGTGCTGCAGCACAACCTCGGCGATAGGCCAGGGGAACTCAATCGATTTGAGCATCTCATAGCTGCCCTCTGCATGTGTCTGGATCACCTGGCGTTCTATACCAGTCAACGCACCCGGCTTGCTGAGTATCTCCATGGGTACGTAGACCTTGCCGATGTCGTGTATCTTGGCAGCTATCTCGATCCCTTCCAGCCGTTCCCCGGACATGCCCATCTCCCTGGCTATGGCGCAGGCCAGCTTTGAGACGCGCTCCTGATGGCCGTCGGTGTATGGATCCCTCATCTCGATTATCCTGGCCATGGCCGCAACCAGGCCTTGCACCATCCTGTGAAGATTCTCAAGGCTGCGCCCGGCCTGTTCCCCGGCCTGCCTCAGGTGGCAGATCTCCTCATCCTGAGCCTCTTTCTCAGCGATGTCAGCCCTCCTGTGTGCAGCAAGGTCGATTAGCGTTGCTGATTGTTGTTCAGTGCCCTGTACGGGGTTGATAAATATAACCACGTCCCTGGTTGTTCCGTCCTTGCAGGCGAACTTGAATTCGTAGGTGCTGGGGGCTGATTCAGAGTCGATCTGGCGCAGCAGGTGATAGCGTTTCAGCCTGGCCTGATCCTGGCCGGCCACGAATTCTATCCAGCTCTTCTTACCCTCGACTTCCTGCTTCGTATAGCCGGAGAGAACCTCAAAACCGGCGTTAATTGCTGCAATGGTGGTGTCCTGGTTAATCAATATGGCGGCTGCGGATGCTATATCAAATGATATGCCTGCCTGCGATGGCTCATCAGCAGGTGCGGCTGCCGGCTGCACAACGGGAGGTACACCGGCAGACGGTTGTTCCGCCGGCATTGCATGCGTTCTGAAGCTGAGGACCAGGCTGGCCGGGGTTCCCAGGTCATTATCTGTCCATGCTACCTGCATTTGGCAGGGCAGGGGCAATCCGTCTTTTTTTCTGAGTGTGACTTCAGTCTCCTCCGGCGTGCCTTTCCTGACGATGTCCATGACCCGGCCCTGAAGTTCCTGGCCCGGGGAGGCGGTCACAAGGTTCTCTATGCCGTATCCCAGCAGATCCTCTTTCTGGCATCCAAGCAGGCGCAGCAGGTTCCCCGAAACGTGCGTGATGCGGCAATCGAGGTCGGTTAAGGCCACGGGTTCCAACGCAAGGTCGACCACCCGGCGGTATAGCCGTTCCTCCTCTTTCAAGCCGTTTTCGATCCTTTTCTGCTCGGTTATATCCTGGAAGTGAACTATGAAATATGATGGACCTGCCTCATTGTCCCCGATAAGCGATATGCTCATGGCTGCCCACAGGATTTGTCCATCCCTGGCCTGCAGCCTCCGCTGGATCGGCAGTTCCGGTTTATCCATCCCCAGGAAGAGCGCCATGATATCGCCACCTGCTTCCCTGTCCCGGGGAGGCAGGATATCGTCGAAGCGGCTCTCCAGGATCTCCCTTTCCTCGTATCCAACCATATCGCAGAAAGACTTGTTGACCTTGAGGAAGATGCCTTCTGTGCTGATGATGGTCAGGCCGGTAGAGAGGTCTTCGAAGGCCAGCTGGAAGCGCCTTTCAGCCTCGCGCCAGGCCTTTTCCACCGAGTGATGTTCCGTTATATCCAGCCAGTGGCCCAGTGTCAGCCAGTTCCCCCCGTATTTGAAATAGGTTATTTTCTCAGCGATCCATTTCTTCTTACCTTCGCGGGTTGTGATCTTGAACTCGTGGCTGGTGCCTTCGTCCTCCTCGAAGAAAGAGGCCACGTTCTGCTTGGGCATCTGGCGGTAGCGGGGGTTGATCAGCCGCTGATAGTCCTTGCCGGACAGCTCGTCCTGGCTGTAGCCTGTGATGTGGCGGAACTCGATGTTGGTGTAGATGAACTTACCGTCGCGTGTAATATAAATACCCGCCGGCGAGTTCCTGAAAAGCGCGGTACAGAGTTCTGCCGCCGCCTCCGGCAATATTCTCAGGACATCTGTCCTGTCGGAAATCACGTCCATAAAATTACTCCGGGTTACCTGCATCCTCCCTCCTTGCGGTCCCTCGCCCGTAATCGACACAGGAAATGGCCAGGCCTTACCCGACTATTTTACATTGATTATTGAAATCAGTAAAAATTACACATAATAGGGGCAGGCAGTAAATGTTATAATAATGGCATCCATATACAGCAACAGATAATTAGTTTGCCCGGGAGTGTGAAATGAGAAAAATTTACTTGGCTATAGCCGTTTTCGTATTATTTGCCTTTTGCTTGATTCCAGCATGCGTCCCGCAGCAGGAATTGCCGGCAGATATACCCATCGGCTGTGTCATGCCGCTCTCCAGCGCACCTGCCGGGGGGCCTAACCTCATCAAGGCTGCTCAGTTTGCTGTGGATGAGATCAACGGGCAGGGTGGCCTGGATGGCAAGAAGCTCCGCCTTGTCGTAGAGGACCAGGGGCCGTCTGCGGCTACCGCCCTGTACGCGGTCCACAAGCTGGTCGAAGAACAAAAGATTCAGGTAATAATAGGCTGCGTCAACAGTGAAGATGTGATGGCAGCAGGCCCCTACCTGGAGAGCAAGGGAGTGCTGCTCGTGTCACCGTCTGCAACATCAAGCACCCTGGGGGGTTACAGCTGGTCAAGATGGGCCTTCCGTGTCTGCCCGGGCGATTCCCTGCAGGGCGGCGTCGTGTCCATGCTCATTAAAGACAGGGGATACAAAAAGGTTGCCATGCTCATTCAGGACACGGTTTACGGCAAAGGGATTGAGGAGACTGCTAAAGAACATCTGAAGGGAAGCGCGGAGATCGTTGCCTCACTGAGGTACGACCCCGCCAAGCTGAGCTACCTGTCAGAGCTCAACACTATCAAAGAAGCCGGGCCGGATTGTGTACTGTATGTAGGGTTGTACACTGACGGGGCTGTGGTCTATGCGCAAGCGCTTAAGGAGGGCATGGATAATATACCCTGGATAGCAGTTGACGGGTCTTACGATATGCCGCTGGAGAAATACCTTGATGCCGCCAGGTTTATGGAAAAAGCTGTCACGGGCACTGTACCCGTACCGGATGAACAGTCCCCCGTGTACAAGGCCTTCGCCTATAACTACAAAAACACTTACCAGTTCGACCCCACTGTTTATTGCGATACTGTCTACGATGGAATCAATATGATAGCAATGTCTCTGAAGAAAGCCAACACCTATAACGGCGGGGCGATCAGGGACGCGCTACTGGCAGTCGGTAACAATTATCACGGGGCCAGCGGGTCTATCACTTTCGACCAGTCGGGTGAACGCGTTGCAGGAAGCTATGGCATCTGGAAAGTTGATATGCAGGGTACGCAGTACCAGTTTGTCATGACCGGCGCCACAGTCAGCTTCCTCAAACCTGAATAGGCCGAGTCGCGCGAAATGAAGCAGCCCGGTTAAACTGATATTGGTGCGTGGTCCTCGCGGCGCCGTGGCATGGTCTGCTGGCAGTCATCACCGTTCGAATGTCAGCGCGGCATGCCGTCGGCCGAAAAATTGGGGTAGTCCTGGGTGATGACGAATTTGGCCCACTTGCCGATGTGGCCGTACTGCAAGTGGCATTGCCGGCAGAGTACGACGCAGTTCTGCAGTGAAGTGTCCCCTCCCAGTTCCGCCGGCTTCTTCAAGTGGGCGTATCCGGAATCCACCTCGACCTCATGACCGCAATGGGCACAGGCTCTTTTTTGTCGTATGAAAGCCTTATCTTTTACGTCCTGTGCAAATTCCTTGGGGCTCATTATCTCATGTCCATCTTAACTGTCGCTAATTCAAGGTCAATCTAATTTAAGCACAACCGGCAGCCTATTTCAATCCAGCCGTCCGATCTCGTTTTCCACAGCCCCGATGATAGCCGGTACCATCGATTCTATAACGGGTGAAAGCTCAAGACCGTGGGAAACATCGGCCGGCTCGATCCCGATGACAGTCACCTGCGGGGGCTGCTGCCCGAGCTGCTTCATCAGCTTCAGGCTGTCGAGCACACCCATCCCGTGCAGTGAGGTGGTTGGCCCGTCAGCAATATTTTCGTCATGCAGGTCAAGCCGATAGATATCGCCCGGTCGGCCGCTGCTCCGCAGCGCATCCACTATGATTAATTTATAAACATTATCATCCAGCAGGCTAAAAAGATCGGGGGAGGTGCCACCGTCCACGATGCGTATCCCGCTGTATTTATCCATGCCCTGCATCTCACCGGCGATGCGAACACCGATGCCGTCATCGCGGCAGAGCAGGTTGCCGATTCCCAGTATCATAATGCCCGGCTTCTTCATGGATTGCTCAGCAGATACGCGGCAGCAGCTCGCCGACAGGCATATCAACGATACGAGACGAACCTATTCTGGTCTTCATTACCACTCTGCCTCTGTGCCCGGCCGTCACTTCGCCGATAACAACCGCCTGACGGGCGTATTTATTTTCCCTCATGGCTGATAGAACCCTGGCGGCATCGCCTTCAGCTACCACGGCCACCAGTTTACCCTCGTTGGCGATATACAGTGGATCAAGCCCCAGCAATTCGCAGGACCCGCGCACACCGTCATGCACCGGTATTTTATCCTCTTCTATGACAATGCCTACGTTCGACTGACTGGCAAATTCGTTGAGCGTGGAGGCCAGCCCACCCCTGGTGGGGTCACGAAGGCTGTGTATATTGCTGCTGGCAGCCATCATTGTGGCTACCAGGTGGTTGAGTGGTGCGCAGTCGCTGGGCAGCGGGAGCGAGAAATGCAACCCCTCGCGCTGGCTCATCACGGCCATCCCATGTTCGCCGATGCCTCCGCTCAAGATTATTTTATCGCCGGGCCTGGCGTTGGAGCCGGATATATTTTCCTCGCCTGCGATCACGCCGATCCCCGCCGTATTGATGAAAAGGCGGTCAGCCTTGCCGCGGTCCACCACTTTGGTATCACCGGTCACGACCAGGACATCGGCCTCAACGATGGCCTCCCTGACTGATTCCATAATGCGACGCAGGTCGTCGATGTCCAGCCCCTCTTCGATTATGAGGGCCAGACTGATGTAAAGTGGTTTAGCCCCGCTCATGGACAGGTCGTTGACTGTGCCGCAGACGGCCAGCCTGCCGATATCTCCTCCCGGGAAGAAGATGGGATTGACCACATAACTGTCGGTTGTGAATGCCAGCCTGCCTGACAGGTCCAGCACTGCTGAATCATCCATATGTGCGAGCACCGGGTTCATAACAACCGGCGCCAGCACCTTTGAGATGAGGTCGTGGCTGAGCCTGCTTCCGCTGCCGTGCGCCAGCAATATCTTTTCACCCATCGCATGCTCCATACTGGTAGACGGCGGCGCAGCTTCCTTCCGACGATACCATGCAGGGCCCCACCGGGTTTTCCGGTGTGCAGACTTTGCCGAACAGCGCGCAGTCAGATGGCTTGATTACGCCGCGCAGTATTTCCCCGCAGCGGCAACCGGCGTGCTCCCTGGTCTGGGGCAGTTTGACCTCGAAATTCAGGCCGGCGTCGTACCGGGCGTACCTGTTTTTTAGCCTCAACCCGCTGCTCGGGATATCTCCGATGCCTCGCCAGCAGGCTGCGGCCGTATCGAAAACACTATACATCAGTTCCAGTGCCTTCGTATTACCCTCAGGCCTGACACCGCGGGTATATGCGATCTCGACATACGCGACGCCGCGCTCGACCTGCTGGATCAGCATCTCCACGGCCTGTAGAATGTCCACCGGCTCAAAGCCTGCAACAACGCAGGCCACACCGTAATCCCGGGCATAGGCCTCATAAGGCCGCGTTCCGATGATAGCGCTGACATGGCCCGGGCAGATAATGCCATTGAGATGGGTCTCGCCCAGGTCGAGCAGGGCTTGCATGGCGGGGGGAGTCAGCTTGAGCTGGCAGAGGACGGAGAAATTGTCTATCTTCTCCTTTTCCGCCTGTAAAACAGCGGCGGCTATGGTGGGCGCCGTAGTTTCGAATCCTATCCCCAGGAAGATCACCTTTCTGTTGGGATTATCACGCGCAGCCTGCAGCGCGTCCTGCGTGGAGTAGACGGTGCGAATATCGCCACCCGAGGCACGAGCCTGCTGGAGGCTGGAATAGCTGCCCGGTACCTTGAGCATGTCGCCGAAGGTGGTGATGATTACCTCGGGCAGGCCGGCTAGTGCTATGGCCTTGTCGATATCACGGTTGGCGGTGACGCACACCGGGCAGCCGGGCCCGGAAAGCGTCTCGATATGCGGCGGCAGGAGCTGCCGTATGCCGTTAAGCATGATGGCCATGGTATGCCCGCCACAGAACTCCATCAGCCGTGCCGGTCTGGTGGAGATATTGGCGATCTTATCGGCCAGTTTGCGGATCAGGCCTGCATCGCGGAACTCGTCGATGTATTTCATCAGGCAACAATTCTACTTGAACAGGATCGAAACGTACAAACCCGTCCTTCGCCCGCCCGGGCAGCCGGTCTATTGGTCTCATGCGGCTTAACGCCAGTCGGCCAAAGCGGAATCACTGCACTCGCTGCGTGTTATGCGGGTCTGATTGCTGCCGTCGGCGTTCATGATATATATTTCGCCGTTGTCATTGGTGCAGTCGCGCTTGGAGTAGAAAACGAGCTTGCTGCTGTCCGGGGACCATGCAGGATATTTGTTATCAACCAGGCCGGTCGTGAGGCGTGTGCGGCCGCTACCGTCCGGGTACATGACAAAGACCTCGAAATTGCCGTTCTCGTTAGATTGGAAGGCGATCCTGTTGCCGTCGGGCGACCACACGGGGTAGGTGTCGATCTGGGCGCTGTTCGTGATCCTCGTCTGGTTAGTCCCGTCGGTACGCATGATATATATCTCGGCGTTGCCGTCACGGTCGCTCTGGAAGGCTATTCTGTTTCCATCAGGTGACCAGCTTGGGGCCGCGTCGTTAAATGAATTATTGGTCAGGCGTGTTTGGTTACCCCCGTCAGCGTTCATAATATATATCTGCTCGTTGCCGTCGCGATCGGACGTAAAGGCTATTTTCCGGCTATCGGGTGACCAGGCCGGGAAGGTATCGTTTGCCTCATTGTTGGTCAGGCGTGTTTGGTCGCTTCCATCGGCGTTGATGGAATATATCTGCCAGAAGCTGTCCATGTCGGTGAAGAAGGCAATTCTGGCGCCGTCAGGGGACCACCGTGGGAACCGCTCCCCTCCGGTCTTGTTTTTTGTCAGCCGTTGCCAGTTGCTGCCGTCGATATTGCACGTGTACATCTGCGGTCCCCCCTCGTCATTGGTACCTGAGATAAAGACCAGCATATTCAGGTTGACCGGTGGCCTGGCTGCCTCAGTTTTCCCCTCCTGGGGGCCGGCCGCAGGGGTGACGTTGTCTGCCGGCAGGGTTGCAATGGGCGTCTGCTTCGGTATATCAGGGGGCGCCTGGGCAGGCACTGTTGACGGTGCCGCGGCGCAGGCCAGCCAGACTGCGCTGAGGGTCACTATGATCAAAGCCGATACTGCTAATAGTCTGTTGAGTCTCATTGTGTTACCTCCTCTTGAATTCAGGACGGGCCGTTCCAAAATAGAGTTGCGCTCGCTTGCCGTCAGGCGGCGCTTCCGTCAGCGGCAACCATGCGCTCGAGGATATCCAGCGTTTCCTTCGCTTCTGCCTCGTTAAGCACGCTGATGGCATACCCCGTATGCAGCAGCACGTAATCGCCTATCAGGGCTTCCGGTGTGAGAGCGATGCTCACCCTCCGTCTGACGCCGCCGATATCGACATCGGCCTGGTCGCCTTCAATAAAGGTTATCTTGACCGGGACTGCGAGGCACATTTGATAAAAGTATAACCCAAGGTCAAGGGGCTAACAAATCTGACTTGCCAGCAGAGCCACAAAAAGAGAAGGTCGAAGAGCTCATGGGCGAGAGAGATTATATAGTCCTATCATTTATCCCCCTGCAGTAGTGATCTTCCGGCTATGACCGCCTGTCCGAGCGAGATTCCCCCGTCATTGGCCGGCACGTTCCTGTGCGTGAGGACTTTGAACCCGCTCTGTCTGAGCAGCAACATCACCTTGCTCAGTAATAACCGGTTCTGAAAGCAGCCCCCGCTCAATGCAACCGTGCCTATTCCAGACTGCGCCTTTATCCTCAGGCAGACATCCCGTGTCATGGCTGCTACCGTGTTGTGGAACCTCATACTCACATTGGCAGCCCTGCATCCTCTGAGGATGTCATCTGCCACCCCGGCCACCAGCTCGTGTAACAGGATTATCGAATAGCTCTGGTCACCCGTTATGGAGAAGGGATAGAGGCCTTTTTCATCTGTTGCGTCGTATGCCCTCATCTCCATCTCGATGGCAGCCTGTGCCTCGTAGTCGATAGTAGTGCGGATACCAGCCATGGCTGAGACGGCGTCGAAAAGCCTGCCCATGCTGGAAGTCAGCGGCGAATTGAGGCCTGCTGTCACCTGCTTGCTCACCAGCTCTATCTCTTCCCTGTCAATACCGTTAAGGAAGCCCAGCCTGCTGTCGAAAGCACTGTTGCCCAGCAGTACCAGCATGTAGCTTAGCGCTGTGCGGTAGGGCTTTTTTATGGCGGCGGAGCCGCCGGGAAGCGGCAGGTACTCAAGTTGACCGGCCCGTTTGAAGCTTTTGCAGTCCGCCGTCATGAATTCCCCACCCCAGATCTTGCCGTCGCTCCCATAACCCGTGCCATCAAAGGCGACCCCGATGACTTCTCCCTCCTCACCGTTATCGGCCAGGCAAGACGCTACATGCGCGTGGTGATGCTGGACAGCAATAGTCTTCAGGTTGTGCTTCTCTGCCTCTTCCAGGGCATACTTGGTGGGCAGGTATTCGGGGTGCATGTCGTGGGCTATGACCTCCGGTCGTATGCGGAAAAGCTGTTTGTAGAGTTCCACCGTCCGTATGTAGTGATCCAGAGTTTCGATATTCTCCATGTCGCCGATGTGCTGGCTGACGAAAGCATGGTTGTCACGGGTCAGACAAAACGTATTCTTCTCCTCTGCCCCGCAGGCTAGTATATGAGGCGCATCGAAAGTCAGGTGAATTGGATACGGGGCATAGCCCCTGGCCCGGCGTATGAGTTGTGGGCTATTGTCCACGACCACGGCTACGCTGTCATCATATGTAGAGTGGATGTCCCGGTTATGTGACATAAAATAGTCGGCGATCCCGCCCAGCCTTCGCATTGCCTCGCTGTTCTGACCGGCGATCGGCTCCTCGCTGATATTGCCGCTGGTCATGACCAGCGGCAGGCCGCTTTCCCTCATGACCAGGTGGTGCAGGGGCGTGTAAGGGAGCATCACGCCGAGGTATTTCAAACCCGGTGCCACCTCCCTGCATATACCGGCGCCGTCCTTCCATGGCAGCAGTACGATGGGCGCCTGCGGTGATAAGAGCAGCTTTTCCTCTTGTGGTGTTAAAATGCAGTGTTTTTTAACAGCTGTGATGTCTTTGAGCATGACGGCGAAAGGCTTGGAAGGGCGAAGCTTGCGCCGGCGCAGCAGGACCACGGCTTCGGTATTTTCAGCATTGCAGGCCAGCAGGAATCCGCCCAGCCCCTTGATTGCTATGATCGCGCCTCCCCTGAGCAGATCCGCCGTTTTCTCGATGATGTCCCGGCAGTCAACCACGAATCCCTTGTTGTCCGTCAACTGAAGCTGCGGTCCGCAGACCGGGCAGGCGTTGGGTTGCGCATGGAAGCGGCGGTCCAGGGGGTCTTCGTATTCCCTCTGACAATCCCGGCACATCTTGAAGACGGACATTGTGGTGAGCGGTCGGTCGTAAGGTATATCTTTGATGATAGTGAAGCGCGGCCCGCAATTAGTGCAGTTGGTAAATGGGTAACGCCAGCGACGGTTGCCCCGGGTGAAAACGTCATCGAGACAGGGACCGCAAGTGGCGATATCGGGCGATATGAGCTGGTATTTGCCCGGCTGCGCCTCACTCTTGCGGATTTCGAAGCCTTTATAGCCGGCCGCCGGGTGGAAGCTCACGTTCAGGCTTTCTATGCGCGCCAGAGGGGGGGCCTGCTTTTCGATGGCGGATATGAAGGAATCGAGGGATTTCCTTTCACCATCCACCTCTATTTTCACGTCTTCCGACGTGTTGCAGACCCAACCGTTAAGCCTGTATTTCTTTGCCAGTCCGTATATGAAGGGACGAAAGCCTACACCCTGCACCACTCCTCTGGCGCTGATGCGGGCAAGTATGTTCTCATTGCCGGCTAACATGGGATCAAACTGAATTGTACTTCAAGCGATGAGGGTGGGCAAGGAGGGTCGCTGTTTAGCTTTTATATAGATTTACTTTTAGGTAAGCGTGACTTATACTGTGTGTAATTTTGTACGGCAACAGCAGGCGGCTGATGATAAATTTATAGGTGATTTGAGTTTGACAACTCCTCAATATCACGTGGCACAGCAGATAAATTTATAGGGAGGATAACTAATGGAGCAGCAGTACAAGGTTTACCGGTACAGGTGGGTGGTGCTGGCCATCTACATGTACGTTTCAGCGCTGACACAGCTTTACTGGCTGAATTTCGCCGCTATCGATACTTATATCGAAGATATGCTGCATATTCCTGCCAGTGGCGTTCAGTGGTTAACACTGGTCTTTCCTCTCATCCAGGTCATTCTCACTATACCTGCGGGCATAATCATAGATAAAATCGGCTTTAAGTGGGGTGTTGGCATCGGGGCCATCTTCACAGGCGTCTTCTCGCTGTTGAGATTGGCGGGGCCGGATTCGTTTGATATTCTACTCATTTCACAGATAGGGATCTCTCTGGGGCAGCCCTTCGTTTTGAACGGGGTAACCAAGCTGGCTTCAGTGTGGTTTGCTCCCAAGGAGGAGGGTACTGCGATCGGCCTGGGTACTCTGGCGCTTTTTATAGGAATGATGGTGGCGCTGGGAGCTACTCCGGCAGTGGTTGAAGGTCTCGGTTATACGTCCATGTTGTTGATTTACGGCATAGCCGGAATCTTTGGATCTCTTGTGTTTGTCCTGGTCGTCCGGTCAAAACCGCTCACCCCGTCACGGGCGCCAGAAGCCGAGCTTTCAACGTCGAGCTGGGGAGGGCTGGGAGTCATTCTTAAAAACAGGAATTTCATTTTGCTGGGCTTTGTGACATTCGTAGGCCTGGGCTCTTTTAATGGACTTGCCACCTGGCTGGAGAAAATACTGAATGAGCTTCACAATATACCGATGTCTGAGGGCAGCACTATATCGGCCGCCATGATATTCGCCGGTATGATCGGTTGTATCGTAGTGCCGATGATTTCGGATAAAGTCAGAAGACGCAAGCCATTCGTGATACTCGCGACACTGCTGGGCGCAATTTGCATCGCGGCCATGATCTTCATCCGGGGTTATACGCCAAATTTGATCAATTGCATGGTGTTGGGCTTTTTCCTTCTTTCGGCGTTTCCGGTCATTCTCACCATGTCAGCCGAGGTGACTGGCCCCAAATATGCCGGCGTCTCGGTCGGATATTTGCAATTGCTCGGCAACCTGGCGGCAGTGATACTGGTGCCCTCTATGGAGGGGCTGCAATCCGCGACCGGCCAGTTTGTAGCGCCGTTGGCCCTGCTGGCCGTACTTTTTGTGGGATCGTTCCTGGTGTCTCTATGGCTTAAAGATACGCACCCGCAGGCGTGATCCGGCTTCTTTTAACTTGACAATGTAGGCGCGTTTTCGAACTCGCTGAATTAGCCGGTGCGCTTGAGGCGCATCCCTATGAGACTGAAAGGGCGGGTTTTAAGGCCCGCCCGGAAAGGTATTTTAATTCAACTTTGCCAGCCGGCCTGCCAGAGTTCCAGCGCCAGGTTATGATTTTTGCCTGTCTGCCTTCCCTGTTTTTGCATATCGGGAGTTGAGACGCATAGCGCACGCTACGTATTGATGCCGTACCCGGCCAGCGATCTGAGCAGTGCAATAACTTCGTTGACCCGCATAGTTGCACCTGCTGTGCAAAGAGAGACTCTGATTTGCTAAACTTTATCGCGGGGGAAACGTTATTAATGACGTGAATTGAGTATACAGGAGGCAGTGACGTGAAATTAAAGTGGTCATATCTGACAGGTTTAGGCCTTGTGCTGCTGACCGGTCTGGCGGCCTGTTCGCAGCCGGCTTCCAGTAACATGGTGAGCTCGGACAAGCCAAGGGCAGCCGACACATCGGGCACGGTTGACCTGGCCGCGCTGGTGGATGGGAATAATGCATTTGCCTTTGACCTGTACAGTGCGCTCAAAGGGGAACAAGGCAACCTTTTTTATTCGCCGTATTCAATTTCACAGGCTCTGGCCATGACTTATGCAGGCGCCCGGGATACTACCGAAAAAGAGATGGCCGGAACGCTTCACTTCACATTGCCGCAGGATCGCCTGCATCCGGCCTTCAATAGCCTCGATCAGCAACTGAAAGCACGCGGCCAGGGGGCAAAGGGCAAGGACGGCAAGGGATTCCGCCTCAATATCGTCAACGCTATCTGGGGTCAGGCGGGATACAGCTTCCTGGCCGACTATTTAGATCTGCTGGCGCAGAATTACGGGGCGGGTTTAAGGACGCTGGATTTCCGCACTGCGCCCGAGTCCAGCCGGCAGACTATTAATAAATGGGTGGAAGATCAGACGGAACAGCGTATCAAAGACCTCATACCGGCCGGAGCCATCGACCGGTTGACACGGCTGGTGCTGACCAACGCCATATATTTCAATGCAGCCTGGGCCAATAACTTCGAAAAGAGCATGACGCAGCCGGCGCCCTTCCGCCTGCTGGAAGGGCAGATCGTGGATGTACCAATGATGCGGCAGACAGAGCGCCTGGGATATGCGGCCGGCGACGGCTACCAGGCCGTGTCGCTGCCCTACGATGGCCGCGAGCTCGAGATGGTGGTGCTGCTGCCGGATGCGGGCATGTTTGCTGAATTCGAGAAATCTCTGGACGCGGACAAGGCCGGCTTAATTATTAAGGCCATCGTGCCGAAGCAGGTTGCGCTCAGCCTGCCCCGCTTCAAGTTCGAATCCGAGTTCAGCCTGGGAGATGCATTATCTAACATGGGAATGCCCACGGCATTCTCCAGCCAGGCCGATTTCTCAGGCATGACGGGCAATCTCGATCTATCGATATCCAAAGTTATTCATAAGGCTTTTGTGGGTGTGGACGAGCTTGGGACAGAGGCGGCGGCGGCTACGGCTGTGATCATGCGTGCCACAGCGATGCCAGCCACGCCGCTGGAGGTCACTGTCGACCGGCCCTTCATCTTCCTCATCAGGGATATCCAGACAGGGTCGGTTATTTTTGTGGGAAGGGTGATCAACCCGCTTGAGTAGCCGATCCGCCCATCTTGTCAATACCGAAGGGCAATTGGGTATAACGTGGTTGCCGTGGCCCTCAGGCATGTAGTATATTAAGAAGTCTGTCCATCGATTGAAAGCGGAGGTGTATAGTATATGAAGGCAGCAACAGCATTTTCACGTGTCATACAGTTTTCCATATGTGTAGCAGTCATTATTAGCCTGCTGGCCTGCGCTCCCCCCAAACCGGTGTTTGAATATGAATCGAGCGCATCTCTCAGACAGCAGTTGGCGCAGGCTCCGGCCTACCCTGAGATCAGCTTCATCGTCTTCAGCGACCCGCATATCTACGACCTTGAGTTGGGAACAACGGGTAAGGCGTTCCAGGCTTACCTGGACAAGGACCGCAAGCTCTTAATGGAGAGCCCCGAGATAATGCAATTTGCTATTGACTCGATCAAGGATCTCAAGGCCGACATTGTTCTGGTGTCGGGGGACCTGACCAAGGATGGAGAGAAATCTTCCCACGAGGTGTTTGCCGGCTACCTCGCACAGTTGAAAGCGGCCGGTAAGAAGGTGTTCGTGATACCAGGGAACCATGACATATTGAACGGGCTCTCATGCAAATATGTTGGTGACAATGTGGAGCGTGTGCCGAATATAACGGCCGATCAGTTTGCTCAGATTTATGCCGATTACGGCTATAAGGATGCGCTGCATCGCGATCCGGACTCCCTCAGTTACGTGACTGAGATCCAACCCGGCTTGTGGCTGCTGGCGCTGGACTCCTGCCGTTACAGGGAGAATGTCGAGGACGAAGAGTCGGTAACGGACGGCAAATTCAGCGCCCAGACGCTTGCCTGGATCGAGAAGTTACTCGGGCAAGCGGCCAAAGAGAACAAGGCTGTTATAGTGATGATGCACCACGGCATCATGGAGCATTACCTGGGCCAGCAGAAGAACTATGGCGAATACATAGTGGACGACTACGAGGAAGTAGCTAAACTGTTTGCCAATTACAATGCGCGCATGGTTTTCACCGGACACTATCACGCCCAGGACATCACGGAGAAAAAATACGACAACGGCAAGTTCGTGTTCGATATCGAGACTGGCGCACTGGTCACTTATCCCTGTCCCTTCAGGGTGGTAACCATCAGCAAAGACCAGATGGCAACGATCAGGGAGGAGCTCGTAACGTCCATCAAGTCACACCCCACAGATTTCCCTGCATACGCAAAGCAGTACCTGATGGATGGCATCGCAGGCATAGCTACCAATACGCTACAGGGCTATAAAATCGAACGTCCCGAAGCGGAGAAGATAGCCAAAGAAATTGCTGTCGGCTTTGGAGCGCATTACGGCGGTGATGAACAGTTGGCGCCCGGCCAGGTAATGGTTACGGAAAACGGTTTGAGCCCGCTGGCCTGGCTGGTCATACAATACCGCAAGGACCTCATCACCGGCCTTTGGAAAGACCTGCCACCGCCGGATAACAACGTGACGCTGAACCTCAAGGATGGCAGCTGGAAATAACAGATTGTAGCTGACTATTATTGACTGTGGCAGATAGCCCGCGCCGGCTTAGTTTTTATCGGGAGGTATCAGCATGGACGAGCAGAAGATCTGGTTCCTCGTGATAAATGCGCTGGGAGGCTTGGCCGTTATAGCCAGTTATGTGGCAGGCCTGGCCAGCCATCCCAATACGGAGGAGTTGATCTGGGGACGCATTACACCGGCGCTCAAGTCGGTTTACCTGGTGAGCATGCCGCTGGCTGCAGTGGGTTATCTGTTGTTCCTCTACTTCATCCTTTTTCAGCTCGATGCCGGCGCTGTCCATATCTGGGGGTTCGACGGTTTCCTTGTGCTCGACATAATATTCATGACCATACTGGTTTTCTCGGCTTTCTGGATGCCGCTGACATATAGATTGATCGACACACAGTGGCAAGGCTGGTGGGTTTATATACGCATAGTGCTTTGCTTCGTTGGCCTGGCTTCACTGGCCCTGCTGTGTGCTTTATTGATGATAAACCAGAGGGAGCCGGCCTGGAGCTACTGGCTGGCAGTATCCGGCGCGGCAGTGTTTTTTATTCAGACAGGCATCATGGATGCCTTCATCTGGCCGGCATTTTTCCCGTATAAATAAGCCAGACTGAAAGTTTTTACGAAAACCGTTAAAATATGCTTTGAACCCGGCGCTCTGCGGCCAGAAAATCTACTCCGGATTCGATAGGAGATACTATGTGGCGTAAAGGATGGCGTGAACAAGCCTTGTCACAGATCGACCAGCCCTGGGACCTGGTCATTATAGGAGGCGGCATTACTGGAGCCGGTGTCCTCTACCAGTCCACCTCGGTGGGGCTCAAAGCGCTGTTGGTGGAAGGCGGTGATTTCTCGTCGGGCACCTCCAGCCGCTCATCAAAGCTGATACACGGAGGGCTGCGCTACATCCTCAACAAGCAGTACAAGGTCACACAGGAGTCGGTGCGGGAAAGGGAATGGTTGCTCAGGGAGGCCCGCAATTTGGTGACCAAGCTGGGCTTCATATTTCCCAATTTCGAGCGCTATCACGTAAAGACCAGTCAGATCGGCAAGTTAATCGCCGTCTATGACCTGCTGGCGCCCAAGTGGGACCATCGCGCCTACAGCAGGGAGAAGATACTCAGGGAATACCCTATCCTGGAATCGGAGGGTCTGCTGGGCGGCTACCTGTACTACGATGCGGCCATGGACGACAGCCGCATCGTCCTGCGCGTGCTCAAGGAGGCTGTCAGGGCAGGCGGCGCCGCCGTCAACTACCTGAAGGTTGAAAAGCTTCTGCTGGACGTCAGTGGCCAGGTGCGCGGGGTGGCGCTTAAAGACACTTCATCTCCGGACGGTGGGAGTTACGAGGTCAATGCGGATGCGGTTGTCAATGCCTCGGGGCCCTGGGCCGACCAATTGCGCGGACAGATAGGCCAGCCCGCCCGGTTGCGCAGGCTTCGCGGCAGCCACCTCATCTTTCAGCGAGAGAAGCTGCCTATGAAGGATGCCCTCACGTTGTTGCATCCCAAGGACAATCGTGCCATGTTCGTTATCCCCTGGGAGGGTGCTACCATGATCGGCACTACCGATATCGATCATGATCCGGCGCTGGACGCAGGCCACAGTGAGCCGTTCGCCAGCCAGGACGAGATCAGCTACATCTTGGATGCCTCGGCCTTTCTCTTCCCCGGCCTGGGCCTTACCCGAGACGACGTGATCTCATCATTCTCGGGCCTGCGCCCCATCATCAAAGGTGGCGCCGATACACCCGGCCAGGAATCGCGTGCGCATGCTCTCTGGGAGGAGAACGGCCTTATAACCATCACGGGAGGTAAGTACACAACCTTTCGCATTATGTCGCGCCAGACACTGGCAGCCGTGCTTAAGAAGCTGGGCAGGCTGCCTGTGTTAAAAAACAAACGCATTTTCCCCAGGCTGCCCTCCGTGAGTGCGCCCAATATAGACCCAGCCACCCTGGCTCACCTGCTGGGGCGGTATGGCAAGGATACGGCTGAGCTGATAAAGACGGCGGGCGCCGGGGAGCTTGAGCGCATCGGCAGTTTGCCTAACGTTTGGGCGGAGCTGCGCTGGGCAGCACGCGCGGAGGGCGTGGTTCACTTGGCCGACCTGCTGCTGAGGAGGGTCAGGATAGGCATGCTGCTGCCCGGCGGCGCCGAAGACCAGCTCGCGCGCGTGCGCAGAGCGGTCCAGGCTGAGCTTGGTTGGAGCGACGAAAAGTGGCAGCAGGAATCAACCGCCTATCTTGATACCTGGCACAGATACTACAGCCCCAGCCCGGGTTGAAAACCATTCCGGGAAGCACAGCACAGTGAAGTACTGAATTACAGGAGGACCACATGTCACATAAGGACCAGTTTTCCCCGCAATGGTGCGAAAAAGAAGCCCCTGACAGATCGTTCCGCAGCCTTATCAAGTACGGCGACCCGCGGGGTTTCAAGCACCCCAATCCCGGCATGTATCATCTGCTCAAGGAAACCTTCGGCATGTCGGACGATGATTTCAAGGGGCCCAGCCTGTGTATGGAGGAGTTGAATATCGATATGCCTCCGAAGCTGCCGTCCGCACAGATGGAGGCCCTGAAAAGTATCGTCGGGGCAGATAATTTCTATACGGATACTTATAACCGGACGCGCGCATCCTACGGAGCGGGAATTATCGATGTGCTGCGCCTGCGCAATCATATAATTGAAAACTTACCTGACGTAGTGCTCTGCCCGCGAGACCGCAGGGACGTCCAGGCCGTGGTCAGGTTCTGCAATGAAAACCGCGTACCTTTGTATGCAGTCGGAGGCAATTCCAGCGTTACACGGGGCAAGGAGGCCGTCAGGGGTGGCGTCTGCCTGGATATGAATGTCCATATGAATAAGGTCATCTCCATCAATGAGAACAACCAGACGGTAACGGTGGAGGCCGGCATCATGGGCCCGGAGCTGGAGAAGATATTGAACGATGCCCCCGCGACGCTTAAAGCTAAGAGGCGTTATACGGTAGGGCATTTCCCGCAATCTTTCGAGCACTCCTGTGTTGGAGGTTGGGTGGTTACCCGCGGCGCCGGCCAGAATTCCACCTATTACGGCAAAATCGAAGACATGGTGATATCGCAGGAGTACATCACCCCCATCGGCGACTTCAAGACACTGGACTTCCCGCGGTCTGCAACCGGCCCGGATTTCGACCAGATCATGATCGGCAGTGAGGGCACCTTCGGGGTGCTGATTAGCTGCACGCTGCGGCTGTGCCGCTATATGCCTGAGAACCGGCGCAGGTTCTCGTACCTGTTCAAGACATGGGAGAGCGCCCTTGATGCCTGCCGCGAAGTTATGCAGGGCGAATTCGGCTTCCCCTCAGTCTTCCGGATTTCCGATCCCGAAGAAACCGACGTAGCCCTGCGGATGTACCACGTGCACGGCACACCCGTCGATTCTGTGTTGCGGGCCCTGGGCTACCGGCCCATGCAGCGCTGCATGTTTATCGGTATGTCCGAGGGAGAAGGGGATTTCGCACGCCTGGTGGCCAGGAAGCTGCACAAGATATTCAAGAAACACGGCGCCTTCAGCCTGACCGTGGCCAAGGTCACCCAGTCATGGGAGAAGAGCCGGTTCACTGATCCCTTCATACGCGAGGACCTGATGGATTATGGTGTGCTGATCGATACCCTGGAGTGTGCCGTTACCTGGGATAACCTGGCTAAGGTGCATTCAGACGTCAGGGCTTTCATCAAGTCCCGCCCAAAAACGATATGCATGACGCATCTTTCGCATGCCTATCCGCAGGGCGGCAACCTGTATTTCATATTCGTGGCCAAAATGAAGGAGATAAACGATTACCTCGATCTTCAATACGGTGTGCTGGACGCTATCCAGAAGGCCGGCGCCACCATGAGCCACCATCACGGCGTAGGGAAGCAGACATCTCCTTGGATGGTGGAACAGATCGGCAAGGAGCAGGTCGATGTGATACGCGTGCTACGCGACCATTTCGACCCCCACCATATAATGAACCCCGGGGGTACGCTGGGGCTGGATATGTCCGAGGAGCAGATGGCGAAGCGCTGGGGCTTCAGAAAGTGAATCTTCAGGAGGGCTGCTATGGCTGAGAACTTGCTGTCCATCGACGTGGGGACGCAGAGCGTCCGCGTGTTGCTGTTCGATCCCAGGGGGAAACTGATCGCCAAGCAAAGAGTGCCTTACGAACCATATTACTCTGATGCGCCCGGATTGGCCGAACAAAGGCCCCAACTCTTCTGGGAATCCATCGCCCGGGCCTGCCAGGGCCTCTGGCAGAACCCGGAGGTCAAGAAAGACAGTATAGCGGCTGTGGCGCTTACCACGCAGCGCGCCACCATGATAAATGTTGATGAAAAGGGTGAGCCGCTCAGGCCTGCCATCATCTGGCTTGACCAGCGCCGTACCGAGGGACAGCCGCCGCTGGGCGGCTTCTGGGGTGCGGCCTTTGCCGTGGCCGGGGCCAGCGAGACGGTGGCCTATCTGCAGGCTGAGGCGGAGGCCAACTGGATCCGAAAGCACCAACCTGAAATCTGGAAGAAGACTTATAAATACCTGATTATATCCGGTTACCTGACCTACCTGCTGACGGGAAGGTTTGTAGACTCGGTGGGCTGCCAGGTGGGTTACATACCTTTCGATTATAAGAGCCAGAACTGGGAGGCCAAGCGGGGTTGGAAGTGGCAGGCCATTCCAGTTGACCTCAAGATGCTTCCTGATCTTATACCTCAGGGGAAAGCGCTGGGCGAGATAACGGCCAAAGCCTCTGAGGCCACCGGTATACCGGCCCGACTGCCTGTGATCGCTGCAGCCGCCGATAAGGCTTGCGAAGTATTGGGCTCTGGTGCGCTGGAGTCGAACGTGGCCTGCCTCAGCTACGGCACTACTGCCACGATCAATACCACTCATGATAAATATATCGAGGTCATACCACTCATACCTCCCTACCCGGCGGCGGCGCCCATGCTTTACAATTTCGAGATTCAGATTTTCCGCGGCTACTGGATGGTGAGCTGGTTCAAGCAGGAATTCGGCTTGCGAGAGCAGCGCATATCGGATGAAAAAGGCGTGGAGCCGGAGGTGCTCTTCGACGACCTGGTCAAGTCGGTTCCGCCGGGATCACAGGGGCTGGTACTGCAGCCTTACTGGTCGCCCGGGCTGCGATTTCCCGGACCAGAGGCGCGCGGCGCCATTATCGGCTTCGGCGACTCGCATACCCGCGCCCACATCTACCGAGCCATCCTGGAGGGTTTGGCCTACGCCCTGAGGGAAGGAAAGGAGAAGACCGAGAAGCGCAGCGGTGTGAAAATCACCGATCTACGCATCGCTGGCGGTGGCAGCCAGAGCAACGCCGCCATGCAGCTTACGGCGGATATCTTCGGCCTTCCGACTGCCAGGCCACACGTATACGAGGCTTCGGGACTGGGGGCTGCTATGGATGCCGCTGTGGGTATCAATATCCACCGCGATTTCAAGTCAGCGGTGAGCGAGATGACACACCTGGGTGACTGTTTCGAGCCCAACAGGGACACGCACGCCGTTTATGAAAGGCTCTACCGCGAGGTCTATCTCAGGATGTATAACAAGCTGAAGCCGCTCTACCAGGAGATCAGGGATATCACCGGCCGTGCCTCTGCAGGCGCTTGACGGTCCTGTCATTATGCTGAAACTGCCATGACCTTTGACATCAAGTCTTTGCTGTCGCAGGCTTGACGATGACAACCAGGACGGAGGCCAAGGCCAGTCCCGCCGCGGCAGCTAAAAAAGATGCCTGGTAACTGCCTGTAACATCGTAAATATTGCCTGCCACCCAGGGCCCGACACCGAAGCCTATGCCGTCTGATACCATGAGCGCACCGAATACCGATCCCAGCGCCCTGCCCCCGAAGACCTTGCGCGTGATGCGCACCATCTGTGTGACGAACCCGCTGTAGCTGATACCGTAAATGGCGGCGAATACATAGAAGGCCCAGGGTTGGCTGTACAGGGCTATAAAGGCTATGTTAAGCCCCAGCAGCACAGTGCAGAACAGCATGATCGGCTTAATCCCGACTTTATCGGAAAGGACGCCGGAGGCCAGCCTGCCGATAATGCCGAAAATACCTATCAAGGTGATCAGCACGGCTGCCCGCACGGGCTCTATACCGAAATCTACCGCGTACGGCACCAGGTGAAGCATGATAAGTCCCAGGCTGGAGAGAAAGAGCAGGAAGGTAATAAAAAGCATCCAGAACTGGCCGGTACGAAGGGATTGGGAGACTGTCAGCCCTGTATCCAGGTCGGAAGGCACAGCCTGATTCGCTAAGGATGATTCCTGATTAGCGGCGGAGTTTGCTGCCATGGTGTGGCGCGGGGGGTTGCGCATCAGTAAAGCAGCCGGGATGCAGAGAGCAGCTACGGCTATGCCTGCCATGAGCAGGACCGGCCGCCAGCCGGCCGAAGTGATGAGGTAACTTATGAGGAGCGGTATGGTGGCCGTTCCCAGGCTGATGCCGAGAGTGGCAACGCCCAGCGCCAAACCCTGCCTGCGGTTAAACCACAGCGCCACCAGGGCAACCGGTATGGCGAAGGAGGCGCTGATGCTGAGCCCCACCAGCAGCCCGGTGAACACATATAACTGCCACAGCTCCTGTATCTGTGAGCTCAGGATCAGCCCCAGGCTGAGGAAGCCGGCCGACACGGCCAGTACCCACTTATAGCCGTAGCGGTCGGCCAGTATACCGGTGAAAGGCAGGGTGACGGCGTAGGCAATGCCGGCCACCAGCATGACAGCCGAAGCCAGCCCTCGCGACCAGCCGAACTCGTTGACGATGGGCAGGAAGAAAACGCCGTAGCTAAAATTTACTCCGCAGGTAATGAAGGTGATGATGAAGGCGGCTGACACCACCACCCATCCGTACTGCAGGCTCTTATTAGCAGTCATGCGATGACCGGCCAATATCTTTAATGAAGACGACGCGGTCTTTGCCGCCACGCCTTATGACGAAGGCTGAATTGCCGAACTCGTAGATCAACGTAGGATGATGCAATGCAAGCGTGCGGTCATGCTCCCAGAATTGGCCGAAATCGGTCAGTATCTGGTCGAAATCCTCTTTGGAGCAATTCGTAATTTCCATATATGCAGGCCGCAGGTGTTAATTTTGTGATGAAGTATACCCGATAGCCGGTATGAATAAAATTTAAACTGCGTTGCCCGTAACCAGGCTGGGGATTCTTACGCGGCCCGGCCTGATTCATGTTTCTTTCTGGCTATACCGGGGCCGCCCCTCGCTGGGGCCGTGGCGCTTGATATTATACATGGCAGCATCGGACTTACGCATCAGCGCATCCATGTCTTCCCCGTCGTCTGGATAAATGGCCAGCCCCATGCTGACTGACATATTCAGCCGGCTGCCATCGATTAAGAAAGGTTCTTTAAAGGCAGCGGCGATTTTATCGATAATCTTGTTGGCGTCCTCTATCACGTGCAGCTCGGGCATCAGCAGCAGGAACTCGTCGCCGCCCATGCGGGCTACCGTGTCGCTCGACCGGATAAGGCCTCTTAACCTCTTCGCTATGCATTTAAGCAGATCGTCCCCGGCCTGGTGGCCAAGCGTATCGTTGACCGACTTGAAGCGGTCGAGGTCAATCGCAATGATGGCCAGCCTGTTTTTATTGCGGTTAGCCTGCGCCAGCGCCAGGGTAAAACGGTCATTGAGCAGCACGCGGTTGGGCAGCCCTGTGAGGGAATCGTGTGTGGCCATCTCAGACAGTCGCTGCTCGAACATCTTACGCTCGCTGATATCGCGGGCAATTCCCTGGATGGCATATGGCTTACCGTCACGGCGGATGATGGAGGCCTTTATCTCCAAATACACGTAGCTGCCGTCCTTGTGGCGCACTTTGAATTCGCCTTGCTCCCTGCCTAAATCCGGCCTGGCGACGCCCCTTAATGACCCCATGGCTCTGGGTAAGTCTTCCGGGTGCAGCATCGAGGCAAAATTGAGTGAAGGGATATCTTCCCTGCAATAGCCAAGGAGTTCCAGGGCAGTGGGGTTGACATCTAACATCTTGCCTTCGAAATCGTGGACATAGACTAGCTCGAGCGAGCTGTCGAAAAGGGCCCGGTAGCGCTCCTCGCTCTGCTTTAAAGCCAACTCGGCTTGCGTACGCTCGGACATGTCTACGCCCATGCCGACAAGATAAGTCCTCTCTCCGATATCGACACGGGCGCCGGTTAGTACGTATCTCGTTTTAGTGCCGTCTTTGGCCAGCACATCAGCTTCAATCGAAGAATGGCCCTGCGTAAATACATCGCTGATCGCACCGGCCACACGCTCCCTGTCTTCTTCGGCTATGGTGGCCAGCGCATTCATGTTGCGCAGCTCAGCCTCCGAATATCCTGTCACCTGCTCAAAGTTTTTGTTCCATCGTATGAAATCCCCTTTTTCGTCGAGGGCATAGAAGATACCCGGCATACTGTCCAGGACGGAGTCTGTGAAGTGCTTCTCCCCCTGCAGCGTCTGTTCCAGCTGCCTGCGCTCGGTGACGTCGCGGGAGATGCTGCGGAAGCCAATGGGCTGGCCATTCTCGTCCCTGCGCAGCTCGATAGACGTCTCCGCGTATAGCATTTGCCCGTCTCTGCGCAGTATCCTGTGCGAGAAGGCCTTGCTCGTCTGACCGGTCCTGAATACCTCGTTGAAGGCCCGGAACATATTCTTGACTTCATCCGGCGGGACGCTGGAGCCGAAATTTTTGCCCAGCAACTCCTCCCTGGTACAGAGAAGATTCCTGCAGACAGAGTCGTTTACGAATGTAAAATTGCCGGCCAGGTCCACCTCGTAGTATGAGTCGTACATCTGCTCGAGGATGGTGCGGTACCTCTCCTCCGACTTGTGAAGAGCCGCCTCCAGGCGTTTGCTCTCAGTGACATCGCGGCTGACGCAGATAAAGCCTGCCATCTTGCCTCCCCTGTCCCGGACCGGCGAGATTGTGGATTCAATCTGCAGAATGATGCCATCCTTTCGCCTTACCCTGTGAGCGAAACCGGTGTTTATCTTGCCCGATTTAAAAACCTGGTTAAAGGCCTGGTAGACGGCCTCCTGATCCTCCTCGGGGATGATGATGTTGGCATTCTTGCCGTCCAGTTCATTGAGCTTATAGCGAAGGCTGCAGCACATGGAATTATTGACGAAAATGAAATTGCTGGCCAGGTCCACCTCGAAACAGGCGTCATGCATCTGGGATAGCATAGCGCTGTACCGTTGTTCTGACGCGGCCACGGCTTCCTCGAGCTCTTTGCGCTGGTGGATGTCCATGAAGCTGCCCAGGACGGCGCGCTGCCCCTTATAATCGATCGACGATATTCTCTCTATCACCCACATGACATTGCCGTTCTTTTTGAGAAAACGGTATTCATAGGGACTCGCAACCCGGCGCCGCTTGAGATTATTAACAGCCGTCTTGCGCACCGCCTCGCGGTCGTCGGGATGTATAAGGTTGATTGAGTTCTGCCCCAGGAGTTCCTTTGAGGAATAGCCTGTAAGAGTCTCAAAAAAGGGGCTTAGGTAGACGAACTTGCCCTTCTGGACTATGTAGATGCCGGCGCCGGTGCTCTGGAGCAGGGCCTGCCCCAGTGCGGTTTGGTCAGCCGGGCCGGCAACGTTCTTCCCGCTGCGAGCGCTTTTTCCGGGGGATGGTTTATGCGGATTTGCCATGCATTGCCTCTATGTCTGCCTCATACCTTGGACAACCTTGAACTGCGGTCCGGACCGCTATGTATCATATAAGCCATACAACACACGTGTACTATGGACTGAAAAACCGTCTCACGATTATAACATAAAAAATTCGTTTCAACCTGAATAATGGGGCAAAACATCGCTCAGGCAAAGCCTTTTCGCCGATTGCTACGTGTAACTGCTAATCATACATGCCGGCCTGTATGTCCCTGACCGTTTCGAAGAGGACCCTGATGTTTTCGTCGGGCATAGTGTACTGTATCTCGTGCGTGGTCCCCAGGATGTGGCGGTTTTTAGCACGGCCGATGCGGTAGCTTTCAAGGATGTCCTGCTTGTATTCGTCCGGCGTCATTGCCGCCTCTGCTTTTGCTGCTCATGCGCTGCCTCCTCCCCATGGCATATGAACTGCTCAATCCTTTCAGGCTGTGATAGAGCGCACGTAATCCCTGCCGGAAATGCAGTCGGGACCGTAAAAATCCGCGCCAATCTTTTTAGCGTAATCATCGTTGAGCGGGGCGCCGCCGACCATAATTTTTACACTCGCGTGCAAGCCCTCCTTATCGATGGCCTCGATAACGTCTTTCATCATGTACATTGTGGTGGAGAGCAGGGCCGACATGCCCACTACATTGGGCTTATGCTTTTTGACGGCCCCCACAAACTGCTCTGCTGAAACGTCTGTGCCGAGGTCCACTACCTCGAAGCCGGCGCCCTCAAGCGACATGACAAGCAGGTTTTTGCCGATATCGTGAAGGTCACCTTTAACCGTGCCCACCACGGCCTTGCCACTTTTGGTGACTGTACCGGCAGGTGAGCGCTGCTTGATCACCTCCACGCTTTTCTGCATGGCCTTGGCCGACACCAGCAGCTCGGGCAGAAAATATTCACCGTCCTGGAAGAGCTTACCGACCACGTCCATGGCGGGAATCAGTGCTTTCTCCATCAGCGCTTCAGCTGACCCGCCTTCGTCCAGTAGCTTCGCGACCATGGCCGCAGCCCTGTCGGCCTTGCCGTCTATCACAAGCTGCTTCAATTCTTCCATGCGCTATCCTCCAATTTTGCTGACGGCAGGCGGTTGCGCCCCGCCGTGCATTGTGGCAATACGCGTAACATTCTACAAATAAGAGGCAGCAGTTTCAAGCTGTCCCTTTCAGGTGCGGCATCAAACTTTTATAACCTGCGTAGTTTGACGGGCTGTGCCTGCAGTAGTTTAATAGGGGCAGAATAAGCAAGCGAGGTAAATATGCCGTTACAACAATGGATGCTGCTGAATATTCCGACCTGGGTAATAGCTGTTAGCATGCTGGCTATAGCCGTGGGCATTGCCGTGGGTGGTGTGTTGCTGGTACGCCACCTGGTAGACATCAAGAAATTCAAAGAACACCATGATATCGCCGGCCCTATTTTCAGCACCATCGGTGTAATCTATGCTGTCATGCTGGCCTTCGTGCTGGTGATCGTCTGGCAGGACTTCGACAGGGCGCAGAACAATACTGTGACGGAAGCCAACTACTTTGCTCAAATTTACCGCGACACCGTGGGATTGTCGGAACCGTTCAGGAGCCAGTTCATTGAAGCCAACGCCAATTATATTAACACGGTAATCAAATACGAGTGGCCGCAGATGCAGCTCGGTGAGAAAAGCACAGAGGCGCAGGCGGCCGCCGATAAGGTCTGGGAAATAACCGCGAGATTTGACCCTAAAACCGACAGGGAGAAGATATTTTTCAGTGAAATGTTAAAAAAGATGAACAATGCGGTTGAGATGAGGAGGCAGCGCCTTCAAGATGCCAGGTCGGGAATACATCCCTCGCTGTGGTTCGTGCTTCTTCTGGGAGGCATTATCACGGTGGTGTTCACCTTCTTTTTCGGGTCGCAGAACCTCTATGCGCAGCTTACTATGACCACGCTCCTGGCGGTACTGATCGTGCTTATTATTTTCACTATCCTGATAATGGATTTCCCCTACAGCGGAGATATGAGTATCTCTGTAACCCCCTTCCAGCAGGTGCTGGACAACTACCTGCAATGATGCCGGTACCAGGCGATGATCGGTTAATCGCCGGTTAAAAATGCGCCTGTATTTGCCATTAGCACGGCAGCCCATCGTCATCATAGGCGTGGATAAAACAGCCGAAGCGGCCGGAGCGCTTAAGAAAAACTGGGTCCACATGTTCGGCCAGGAGATATACTCGCTTTAACATCTTAATATCAAGAAGGTTATAACGATCTCCTGCATCGAAGATATTGTCTTTCTGGCATAAACACTTTGCATCGGGCCGAAATACTCAATATTCTATATAGCGCAGAGAACTGGAGGTGTTGAAATGGAACTGGCCGACTTGCTGCAGGGTGCGCTGGGCACGGATGCTAAGTAGGTTTGCCGGGCCTGTGCAATTGGCCAGGGTGCGGTCTAGATCGGGAAGACGTCTTTACTTGCGCTTAAGCGCAGTTGTATACTTACTGCAAATTTAGACGGGATAAACGTGAATTGGATTCGATTAAGATACTGCTGGCCGAAGACCATGCTGTTGTAAGGGAGAGCATCCGCGAAGCATTATCGCGCGAACCCGAGTTCAGGGTTGTTGGTGAGGCGAGCGATGGTGAAGAGGCTGTCAAGCTGGCGCGTGAGCTGAGGCCCGATGTAATCCTGATGGACGTGGCCATGCCCAGGTTGAACGGAATTGAAGCGACCAGGCAGATCAAATCGTTTCAACCGGCTGTATCTATACTGGTACTCACTGCCTACGATGACGAGCAATATATTTTCTCGGTGCTTTCCGCCGGGGCTGCCGGCTACCTGCTGAAGGATGTCGGCGTGTCTGACCTTGTAGAGGCGATAAAGGCTGTGCACAGGGGTGAGTCGGTGCTCCATCCTAATATAGCCAAGAAGGTGCTGCAGAAATTTCGAGCGGGCAAGGGTGAGGCCCCGGAAGAGCCCTCTCTGGACCTGCTCAGTGAGAGAGAGATAACCGTACTCAAACTGGCCGCCGGCGGGCTCAGCAACAATGCTATAGCACAGGAGCTTCACCTGAGCGTGAGCACCATAGAGAGCCACCTGAGAACCATTTTCAGTAAGCTGGGGGTTGGTTCAAGGACAGAGGCGGTGGTCGAGGCCCTGAAGAGGAACTGGTTGAGCCTCAAGGACCTGACCTGACCGGGCGGCCATGTCATACGTAAACATCATCTTTATCCTGCTGGTTGCCCTGGCTATCACGGCAGGCGTGCTCATATTTTTCGTAGTAAAGCTGTATCTTAACAGGGAAGACCTGCTTACCAGCTCCGATGTGATACTGGCCCGCGTGCTGGGCCGCTTTCCTCTTCCTGTTTTTGCCGTCAATAAGAAGCACCACGTTATCCAGTGGAACAGGGCCCTGGAGGTGCTGTCGGGCATCAGCAAGGATGAAGTGCTGGGCACAGGCAATCAGTGGAAGGCTTTCTACAGTAATGAAAGGCCTGTTCTGGCCGACCTCATAACGGATGGGGCTTCGGAGGAGGAGATATCGGCCAGCTACCACGGCAACGCCAGGAAGTCATCTCTGATCAGAGGCGCCTATGAAGCTGAAGACTTCTTCCCATCGCTGGGTGAGAACGGCAAGTGGTACCATTTCACGGCCAGCCCCCTGACCAGCCGGGGGAAGGTGATCGGTGCTATCGAGATACTGGAGGATGTAACGGAAAGGCACCTGGCGGAGCAGAACCTGCGCTACTACGCCAGGCAGATCACGCGGGTGCAGGAGGAGGAGCGCAAGTATATAGCCAGGGAGCTGCACGATACAACAGTGCAGACGCTGGTGGCACTGATCTACCAGATGGATAATTTCCTGGCGGGCAAACCCGATCTCAAGGGCCCGGAAACAACCAGGCTCAATGCCATATACAAGAGGCTGAAATGGGCAGTGGAGGAGGTCAGGAGGTTCAGCCGTCAGTTGCGCCCGCCAGTCCTGGATGACCTCGGCCTGCTGCCGGTGCTGGAATGGCTGAGCAGTGAATTAAAAAAAATGTATGACATGGAAGTGGAGATCGTCACCACCGGCGAACAAAAAAGGCTCCAGCCGGACACGGAGCTGGCGCTTTTCAGGATTATCCAGGAGGCCCTTATCAATGCTGCCAAACATGCCAAGGTCTCATCGGCCACCGTGCGTATCGAATATCTTGAGAGCAGCGTGCGCGTCAGTGTGACCGACAACGGCGTGGGATTTGACCTGGCCGGCAAAATCGATTCGCTGCCACGGGACGGCAAGCTGGGGCTGGCCGGCATAGTGGAGCGAGTGCAGATGCTGGACGGGAAGATGGATATCGATTCGGTCAGGGGCAGGGGCACCACCATCAAGGTGGAGATATCTATTTAAAAATGACCGTGATTAAATCTAGATGCATGGGCGGACATTTATGTCCGCCCGTCAGCCTGTTTCCCTGATGGCCTATCCCGGCATGGACGATTTGAAAACCACTGCCGCCAGCGGCGGCAGCATGATGCTGAGTGAAAAAGGCCTGCCGTGAACGGCACGTGACACGGTCTCTACTCCTCCGAGATTGCCCTGGCCGCTCCCGCCGTATATCTCAGCATCGCTGTTGAGCACCTCTTTCCAATGTCCTCCGCGCGGAGCGCCCACCCGGTAGCCCGCATGCGGTACGGGAGTGAAATTCAAGACTACTAAAAATATGTCCCCGGTGGAGCGCCCGCGGCGCAGGTAGCTCACCACGCTGTGCAATGAATCGTTGCAGTCTATCCATTCGAACCCGCCCGGGTCGGAATGTTCATACAGGTGCGTGCCGTCGAAAAATCCCAGCCCGTGGGCATCGCTCGGGAAATGCGAGGGTACCCAGTCGAGCATGACACCGATATTATGCTGGTGCAGGTAATCGACCAGGTACATGAAGTCCTGGGGGGTGCCGTAGCGGCTGGTGGGCGCGAAATACCCTGTTACCTGGTATCCCCAGGAGCCATAGAAAGGATGTTCCGTGACCGGCATCAGCTCCACGTGTGTGAACCCCATTTTACTGACATAATCAGCCAGCCTTGGCGCCAGTTCCCTGTAGCTGAGATGCCTATTATTTTCTTCCGGCAGGCGCATCCAGGAACCCGGGTGTACCTCGTAAATTGATATTGGGCACTCCAGTCCGTTGGCCTCCCTGCGCCGGTCCATCCACTGCCGGTCCTCCCACGTATAGGAAAGATCCCAGACCACCGATGCCGTTTTGGGCGGGGTTTCGCAGTGGAATGCAAAGGGGTCGGCCTTGTCCACCCTGTAGCGGCGTACATTGGACTCGATATGGTACTTGTAGAGGGCGCCCTGGCTGAGGCCGGGGACGAAGCCCTACCAGATACCGGAATCACCGCGCGGAGTCAGCCTGGCGCCCCTCTTTGCCCATTGATTGAAATCCCCTGCAACATAAACGTGATGTGCGTTGGGCGCCCAGACGGCGAAGTAAGTGCCGTCGTGTCCATCCCCGGAAACCGGGTGGGCCCCCAGCTTGTCATAGAGGCGCAGGTGGCTGCCCTCGTTGAAAAGGTAGAGGTCATCTTTGCTAAGCAGGCTGAAAGCCGGGGTATCGGCGCTCATAATCTTGCTCATCCTCAGTCTTGCCGGCAGCCGCCGCTATGCCTCAAAGGCAGCAGGCGCTGCCGAACCCTGCCGCTAATCATGGAACTGGAAGCCCTTCTCGTTGAATTGTACCAGGCAGGCGTCTACTGCCTGCGCATCGTAGAGGACAGCGCGTTTGCTTGTTATCTCGTCCAGCGCTTTCTCCAGTCCCAGGGCGGGACGGTAGGGACGGTGTGAGACCATGGCCTCGACCACATCTGCCACGGCTAAAATCCTGGCTTCCAGCATGATCTGGTCGCCGACCAGTCCCTGCGGATATCCGGAACCATCCATTCTTTCGTGGTGCTGCCACACTATGTGCGCAATCGGTCCTGAAAATTTTATGGACCTGACGATGTTATAGCTGGCTTCGGCATGGGCCTTGGCCAGCCCGAGCTCGAGATCGGTGAGCTTGCCCGGCTTGCTCAGTATCTCCGAAGGGACATAGACCTTGCCGACATCGTGCAGCAAGCCTGCCACGGTCAGGTCCTCTATCCTGTCCCGCTCCATGCCGATCTCAGTAGCTATGGCTACTGCAAGCTGGCTGACCATGCGCTGGTGGCCCGCGGTGTAGGGATCTCGCAACTCGCTCATCATGGCTATGGCCTCGATGGTCCCATCCAGCGTGGAGCTGGCTTTCTCCAGGGCCGCTTTTAGGTCTTGAGCCGCCTTTTTGCGCCCGGTTATGTCCTCGGCTATGCCGTAGACGCCGATCACCTTGCCGTCGATGATGATAGGAGTGCTGGTGACGAAGCAGTCGATTTTCTTGCCGTTTTTGGTGATTATTGCTAACTCGTAGGCCTGGGGCTCTCCTCCGCAAGCTCTGGCAAAATTGCGCCGCACGGTCTCCAGGTATTCAGACGCTATAATCTGCTGCAAAGACATCTTCTCCGCCTCCGCTTCCGAGTAACCGGAGAGTGCAGTCGCGGCGGCGTTGATGCTGGTGAAGCGTCCCTGAAGGTCCAGAGAATATACAGCATTTGGATTATGCTGGAAAAGCGAGCGGTAGCGCTGCGCGCTCTCCTTGAGGGCTGCCTCTGCCTGTTTAAGCTGAGTGATATCCTGGATGATCACACTGAAGCCTGTTAAGCGCCCCTCTATTATCAGGGTGCTGGGATTGGTGAACAGCCAGACAATGGAACCATCTTTGCGCACGCCGCGGAACTCAATTGCGGGCAGCGTCTGGTTCTTTGTCACGGCCTCCAGGAAGTCTGCGGTTATCCTTTCCCTGTCATCCGGGTGTATGAAGTCAAAGAACTGCCTGCCCATCACCTCGTCCTTGTCATAACCGTAGATCTGGCACAGCCGGTCGTTGACTAAGGTGAGGTTGCCCGTTTCGTCGGCCACCGCCACGCCGGACGACGATGTGTCAACCAGGCTGCGGTATTTTATTTCGCTCTCGATCAGCGCTTTTTCCGCCCGCCTGCGCTCGGTGATATCTGTAATAAAATTGAGTGTGGCCGGCCGTTCCTCCCACTGTATCAAAACCGCCTGTATCTCTACCCAGCGCATCTGTCCGTCGCGCTTGACTACGCGGAAGGGATATGTTTCCTCGAATATTTCACCCTTGAGTCGGCGTAGATGCCTTTCGACAACAAACTCCCTGTCATCCGGGTGTATGAAATCAATGAAGGGTTTTGATGACAGGTCTTTTCCCTGGTAACCAATCATGCTGGCGGTATTCTGGTTGGCAAATTTCAGCATACCGTCCTGCGCTACAAAGATGGCCTCGCCGGCGTTTTCGACCACCAGCCGGTATTTCTCCTCGCTGTCCTGTAAAGCCTGTCTGGAGGAGATACGGTCGATGATAATGCCGATATCGGCGGCTATCGCTTCCAGCGAATCCCGGATTACGAGGGGCAGATTATTTTGCGTATGAGAAAAGAGATCCAGGCTGGCTATAACCCGTCCCTGGTAAACGACCGGTATCATCGCATCGAATGTCAGCCCCTCCGGCCTGAGCTGTTCGTCAAATGGAGTTGTGAACTCCTCGGCTGTTACGTAAATTGACTGGCC
This sequence comes from uncultured Dehalococcoidales bacterium, assembly GCA_964554375.1. Lineage (GTDB taxonomy): Bacteria > Chloroflexota > Dehalococcoidia > GIF9 > UBA5629 > CAIMUM01. Next base: position 11,310 of record CAZKOL010000005.1, on the reverse strand, counting down.
TTTCCTTCTGATGCGGGCGTCAACGGAATCGGCTTTCAGGACAGAGTAGTGTTCTTCCAGGTATGCAGAGCCCCCGTGGTGGCATGCGGCCTTGAAATCGCCGCTCTTTTCATCACGGATAAAGATCGCGCCCGTGTCGAACCCGGAGATCTCGATAGCAGCATCCAGGCAGTATCGGAGCGCTGTCTGCATGTCTGCGCATCCGGCTAACTTCAAGGCCAGGTCGCGGCGTATCCTGCCCCGCTGCTCCGATTGCCTGTGTTCCGTGATATCGACGCAAGCCCCTATAGAATGGGTGATCTTGCCGTTTTCATCATAGATCACCAGACCGCGGTCGATCCAGTTGCGCAGCGACCCGTCTCTGCGCACGATGCGATACTCGACGTTATATGGCTCACCGGTTTCGGCATGACGATCGAGCGCTGCCATGACACGGTCGTGGTCGTCCGGGTGCAGCGCGTTTTCCCAGGCTGCCAGGGTGCGAGGGAATTCATCGCGGTTATATCCCAGCATGCCGTCGATGTCCCCGTACCACTCTACGTGGCCGCTGCCGATGTCCCAATCCCAGACGATGTCGGTGGTGCTCTGTACCGCCTTGCGGAAGATCTCCTCGCTCTCCTTCATCTGCTGCTCTGCCTTTTTACGCTCGGTTATATCCTTGGCGGAACTCGCGGCTCCCGTAACTCGCCCGGATGCTGAAACGATGGGGCTGATCGAGAATTCGTAATAGGCGGGGCTTTCGGCAAAGTCGTAGCGCTTTTCAAATGTAACCCTCTCGCCGTTCAATATCCGCTGCCCGACCGCGGTCCAGGGGTCACTGTTTTCCCAGGGCATCGCAGAACGTACGTCCATACCCTCAGTAAGGGTGACGCCGTAAATTTGTTTATAGAATTTGCGAGCGCTGTTGTTGGCCGCAATCAGGCGGAAATCGCGGTCGACCGACCACATAGCGTCCTGGGTATTTTCAAGGATGGCCGACATGCGCGACTCGCTCTCCTGCAGCGCTTTGAAGGCGAAAAAGCGGTCTGTGATATCATCCAGGGTGGCATAGACCTGATAAGGCCTGTCTTCACCGGGGTGGAACTGGGGTATGCCGCTAACCCGGATCCAATGAAATTTATCATCCCTGCCGTTGAAAAACCCCATGGTCACATCTCGCACAGGTCTGCCGGTTTTAAACGCCACGGTTACCGGGAAATCGTCGGCAGCAAAATCGCTCCCATCCTCGTAAAAGGCTTTCCAAATGGGATCGGCTGCGGTCCGTCCCAGCAGGTCTTTGTCGTCCATGCCCAGTATCCTGGCCGCCGCCGGGTTAGCCGATATTACACTGCCTTCGGCCCAGCACATCACGCCCTGATCCATGGTCTCGAAAAGATAGCGGTATTGTTCCTCGCTTTTTGCCAGGGATTCCTCGGATTTCTGGTGGTCCGCTATCTCATCTTCCAGTGCCTGCATCTTCTGCTCGAGCTTCTGCATGATGGCGGCATTGTACAGGTCGTTCTCCGGTCTGCGCTTATCTTCTTTCGGCTTGTGCCGCCTCTTTCCGGCCGTGGGTTTGATGGAAAGTACTTCCTCCAGTGCATGCAGGAGTTCGTCCGGCTCGATGGGCTTGCGCAGGAACACATCGGCGCCCAGCTTGAGCCCGAGCTCCTCGTCTTTGTTGTCAGTAAATGCGCCGGTGATGAAAACGAACCGGATATTGCTCAAGGCCGGGTCTGCTTTGCATTCCTGTAAAAGACGAAACCCGTCCATGACGGGCATGAGTATATCTGAGAATATTAGTTCAGGCGGGTCCTTGCGTGCTTTCTTTAGTGCCTCCATTCCGTTTACGGCAGTGGTGATACGGTAGCCTTTGTTTTTTAAAATGGTGCTGTAGAGGCGCAGGCTCTCCTCGCTGTCGTCCGCAATGAGGATTTTCGGCAGCCCACTGAACTTTTTCTTGACGGCCGCCCCTGCGGCGGCGGCACGGCCTGCTCGCTTCACTTCACAATGCCTGCTCTGTTTAATATCATCTTGATTATGCGTCTCAATGTCAAGTTTTTATATAGCTGACTAACCGTCCTCCGAATATCGCACCGCTGGAATTGTATGCAGTTTGCCGTTTAGCCAACACCTGGTATGCTATAATCAATTTGCCGGAGGGAAATATATGGGGATCCGCTATATAAAAGAGCCCGGGTTGATCGACCCGGTGATGATCGCGGCCTGGCCGGGTATCGGCAATATCGGCCTGATCGCTCTTGACACGTTGCGCAGGTCGTTGCGCGCCGAGCAGATGGCTCAGATAGAGCCCTATGAATTTTTCTATCCCAGGAAAGTGATTATTAGAGGCGGCGAGCTGGTTGAGCTGGATTTTCCCGCCAGCGATTTTTTCTACCACAGGAACGGCAGGAGCGACCTTATTATATTTATCGGGGAAGAGCAGCCGGCCGAGGGAGGGGGCGTTTACGCCACAGGCAGCATGGCCTATGGCATGGCCAACCTGGTGCTGGATGTAGCTGAGAAGTACGCTTGCAGACGTATTTACACTTCCGGCGCAGCGGTATCGCCCATACATCATACCGCCAGGTCGCGCGCCTGGGCTGTGCCCAACTCGCCAAACCTTATAGCAGAATTTAAAAGTTATGATAATGCAGTGCTGATGTCAGATATCGAGGGACGCGGGGGCGAGGGCAATATAGCCGGCCTCAACGGGCTGTTGCTGGGCATAGCCCGTCGCCGTGGCATCGATGCGGTCTGCATTATGGGAGAGATACCGGTCTACCTGCAAGGTTTCCCCTTCCCTTATCCCAAGGGGTCCAAGTCGGTTCTCGAGGTGCTTTCGGCCGCCCTGGATATGTGGATAGACATGGAAGTTATAGATGAGATGGCCCGGCAGAGCGAAAGCGAGCTGACACGGCTCTATGAGAAACTCCCCGACGAGATCAAACAACAGCTGGACCGGCTCAAAGAGTCTACTGTGGCTGCGGCCGAGAGCGAAGGGCTGATTACCGAGGATGATAAGAAAAAGATACTCGAAGATATAGATAAATTCTTTAAACATGATGGTGGAGGAGAGCAGCATTGAGCGGGGAAGAGGCTATTAGATTGAGCGGCAGTCCTGACCTGAAAGGGTCTGTCTTGATAGTTGCCTGGGCCGAGGATGCCAGCAGCCTGGCTGAACGGACGGCGGACTATCTCATGCAATCCCTGGGCTGCAGGGAGTTCGGCGAGATACTGCCCGAGGGCTTTTTCCCCATGGGTGGCGTGAATGTAGTGGACGGTGTCGCAGGCTTTCCTCAGAGCAAGCTCTACGTCTCCGACAGCAAGGGGCTGGTCATTTTCAAGAGCAGTATCCCCAGGATGCGCTGGCACCGGTTCCTGACATCGCTGCTGGACGTGTCAGAGCAGGATTGCAAGGTCAAGGAGATATACACCGTGGGCGCCATGATCTCGTCCGCCGCCCATACGGTCCCGCGGCTGCTTATTTCAATCGTTAATAACAAGGAGATCAAGGCCGCTCTGGAGCCTTATAACGTTGTTGGCGATAACGATTACGAGACCCCACCCGGCCAGAAGCCCACCCTGAGTTCATATCTGGCCTGGCTGGCAGGGCAGCGTGGCATACCGGCAGTCAACCTGTGGGTGCCCGTTCCGTATTACCTGGTGCCCATAGACGACCCGCGGTCGGTCAAGCGGCTAATCTACTTTTTCAACAGCAAACTTGACCTCGGTGTGGATTTCACGGCTCTGGACTCTGTCATAGCCGAGCAGAATAACAGGATCGCCAGGCTCTTCGAAAAGTCTCCCGAGATAAAGAACATGGTACGCAAGCTGGAGGTGGGTGATGGGTTGGACGGCGAGGAAAGCGAGAGGCTGGCCCGCGAGATGGCCGAAGCACTAAAGTAAAACAGGATTTAATCGGCGGGCATAGCCGGTTTTCCCGATCTGTCATTGCGAGGAACGCAGTGACGAAGCAATCTCATAGCATGACATCTTCGATTCCAAAGATTGCTTCGCTTCGCTCGCAATGACGTAGTGCGTCAATGACCGCAAGGCTGGTAGATATTGTTAAACGTCAATTCGCTATTTTGATATAATTTGGCGTTTATCAATCGACAAAGAAGGAGGATTATCATGGCAGTAGGTTATCAGAAAGAGGGCAGGCTGGCCATAATCACGCTCAACCGTCCTGAAGCCCTTAACTCGTTCGACCCGCAGCAGATCAGCGAGGTCAACAAATGTTTTTACGATTTCAACGCCGATGAGGGTCTGTGGGTGGCCATCCTCACCGGGTCCGGCGAGCGTGCCTTCTCCGTGGGGGCCGATATCAAAACCACATTACCGCTGATACAGCAAAGCGCCCATCGCGGCGAAATGCCGGCGCCGGCCATCTGCGAAGATATGCAGATCTGGAAGCCTATCATCGCTGCCATCAACGGCGCATGCCTGGGCGGTGGTTTCGAAGTGGCTCTGGCCTGCGATGTCAGGATCGCCGCTGAGAACGCCACCTTCGGCTTTCCTGAGATCAACCTGGGCCTCATCCCCGGCTGGGGCGGCACACAGCGTTTGCCCAGGGCTATTGCGCTGGCAAAAGCTGCTGAGATGCTTACGTCGGGCCGGCCCATCGATGCACAGGAAGCCTACCGCATCGGCCTGGTCAACCGGGTCGTGCCTGCGTCTGAGCTGATGAACGAAGCTAAGAAGATGGCCGAGACACTGCTCAAGCCGGCGCCGCTGGCAGCCAGGGCTGCCAAGCAGGCCATGATGCTGGGCTTGAATACCACGCTGCTTAACGGTCTGGAGATCGAGCATCAGCTTGAAAGGGCTGTTACACACACGGAGGATTTCCAGGAGGGACGTCAGGCATTTATCGAGAAGCGCAAGGCGGATTTTAAAGCCAAATAACATTTTACAGGAGGGTATATCATGGCAATCAAGAAAGTAGGAGTTGTGGGTTGCGGCCTGATGGGACGCGGTATCGCCGAGGTTAGCGCCAGGGCTGGTTACGACGTGGTCGTATCTGAAATTAGCAAGGAGTTGCTGGACAAGGGCATGGGCGCCGTCAGAGGATCGCTGGCAAAGGCAGCGGAGAAGGGCAAGCTGTCCCAGGCCGATATGGACAGCACGCTTGCCAAGATCAAGGGTACAACTGACATGATGGATTTCAAGGATTGCGACCTGGTGGTGGAGGCAGCCATCGAGAATCTCGAGCTCAAGAAAAAGATATTCATCGACCTGGATAGCATCTGCCGCCCCGGCGCCATACTGAGCACAAACACGTCCTGCCTATCGGTCATGGACGTGGCGGCGGTGACAAAGCGGCCCGACAAGGTGCTGGGCTGCCATTTCTTCAATCCTGTGCCACTCATGAAGTTGCTGGAGCTGGTCAAGACCATCACCACCAGCAAAGAGACACTTGAGACGGCGGTGGATTGGGGCAAGTCGCTGGGCAAGACCGTCATCACCGCCCCGGACAGGCCGGGCTTCATCGTCAACCGCTCTTTCCTGCCCTACATGGTGGAGGCCTTCGAAATGTACGAGAACGGTGTGGCCACCAGGGAAGACATCGATATCGGTGTGCAGCTCGGCCTCAACCATCCCATGGGTCCGCTCACACTGGCCGACATGGTAGGGCTGGATACGCTGCTCTTCGTCATGGACGCTATCTATGCCGAGACCAAGAATCCCAAGTTTGTAGCCCCCGTCCTGCTGCGCAAAATGGTCACGGCCGGCCACCTGGGACGCAAGACAGGCAAGGGATTTTACGATTACAAGTAGCAGGCACTGTCGGGGCGGGTTTTTAAACCCGCCCGCACGGTGACGCAGCAAATTATCGGCGCTATAATCTACCCCATATGAAGATAGAGAAAGCCCGCGAGCTCGGATTCTGCTTCGGAGTGCGGCGCGCCCTCAAGATTATCGAGAGCTCGGCACGCCGGGAGCGGCGCATCGTTACCCTTGGGCCCATCGTCCACAACAGGACTGTCGTCGCCCGGCTTAAGGGGTTGGGAGTGGGAGTGGCGGAAGATGTGGGTAAGCTGGAAGGCGGCGTGATCGCCGTATCGTCGCACGGTGTTGCTCCGGCCGTGCTGGAGAAGATACAGGCGCGAGGGGCCGAAGTAATAGACACAACGTGCCCCATTGTGCGCAGCGCGCAGAAAGCGGCCCGGCGGCTGGCCAATGCCGGCTTCGGCGTTATTATTTTCGGAGAGGCCAGCCACCCCGAGGTGCGTGGCCTGCTGGGTTGGGCTGGTGATAAAGCCATTGCGTCAATGAATGCCGACGATGTGCCGATTGAGAAGCTGCCGGCGCGCATCGGCATACTGGCGCAGACCACGCAGAGCAGGGCTGAGTTCACCGCCTTTGTCAACAGGCTCAATCAAAGGCTGCTGCCCCGGGCCAGGGAGATCAGGGTGGAGAATACGCTCTGCCAGGAGACGCAGAAAAGGCAATTGGCGGCCGAGGAACTGGCCGGTATCAGCGACCTCATGATCGTAGTGGGTGGGCACAACAGCGCCAACACCCGGCGCCTGGCCGAGGTCTGCCAGCATATAGTGGAGACGCATCATATCGAAAACGCCGGCGAGATAAATGCGGAGTGGTTAAAGGGGAGAAAGGCCGTGGGTATAACTGCAGGGGCTTCCACGCCGGACGAGGCCATCGAGCAGATCATTGAAAAGCTAGGCGCGCTTTCAGCCGTGGCTTAGCCCAGTTTCTCCGAGAGCATGCATCCTCCCAGGATGTGGATGTGGAGGTGTGGGACAACCTGCGTGCCGTCCGGGCCATTATTAATAGCCAGCCTGTAGCCCGACTCCGCGATGCCCTCCTTCCTGGCAATGTTGGCCGCTGCCAATATCATCCTGCCGGCCAGTGACTGGTCGGCTGCGGAGAGGCCGTTCAGGGAGTCTATGTGTTTCCTGGGGATAAGGACATCATGCACGGGCGCCATTGGATGGATATCGCGGAACGCCAGCATTTCCTCATCGCTGTAGACGATATCCGCCGGTATGGTCCCGGCCGCGATCTTGCAGAACACGCAGTCCATGGCAGGGATTATCAGGCGATCCTGATCGTCTGGCAGGTAGTTGTGCGCTCGATGCCGCTTATCTTGTGGAATTGCTCGGTGATGAGCTTGCCCACGTTATCCACTGATTCTCCCTCTACGACAGCTATGATGTCGTAAGGTCCCATCACGGCATCGACGCTCTTTATCCCGTCGAGCTTCTTGAGATGAGTGAGGACCGATTTAGTCTGTCCCACCGATGTCGTCACCAGTACGAATGCTTTGGCTGCCATATTCCCACCTCCTGTATGCCAAATTTTAGCCTATTGCATTAGCTTTGCGCAAGCCGTCGATATCCTGTTCGCTATAGCCCAAAGACCTCATTACCTCGTCAGTGTTCTCGCCTGAGAAGGGCGCCATGCTTCGCACGCTGCCCGGTGTCTGCGAGAGCTTGAGCGCGATGCCGGGCTGCCTGACCTTGCCCAGCTTTGGATGGTCGAATTCCAGCAGCATCTTGCGGTGCAGGAGCTGCGGATCGGTGAAGATTTCGTCTATCTCGTAAACCTTTCCGGCCGGCGCGTCGTGTTTGCACAGGATTTCGAACCACTCGTCGCGCGTCTTTGTCAGGAAGACCTTTCTGACCTCCTCCGCAACCCGTTGCCATGCCTCATCCGGTTGCGGCTGCATGAAATGGTCGGGTTTGAAGCTGAATCCCTTGAGGTCGTCCCGGCCGATGGCGCGGCACATATTTTCCCAGAACCAGGGCTCCACGCATCCCACGCTGATCAGCTTGCCGTCGGATGTCTCGTAGGTTTGGTAATAGGGGTAACCTCCGGACAGCGCCCACTGCCCGCGGGGGAACTTCATGCCGCCCGCGAAATGTTGCTGCAGGAAGAAGGTCATAAGGGTTATCACGCTGTCTGTATAGGATATATCCACAAACTGCCCCTTGCCCGAAGATTGGCGTGCGAAGAGTGCCAGCAGGATACCCATAACACCGTGCAGGGAGGCGCCGGCGAAGTCGGCCAGGAAATTCATCGGGATGGCAGGGGGCATGCCCGGCCAGCCGATGAGATTAAGCGCGCCGGCTATGGAGATGTAGTTGATGTCGTGTCCCGGATTCTGGCTGTAGGGTCCATCCTGTCCGTACCCGCTCAGTGAACAATATACAACGCGCGGGTTGAGCTTGCTGATTGTTTCGTAGTCCACGCCCATGCGCCCGGCCACACCGGGGCGGAAGCCTTCGATGACCACATCGGCCTCTTTGGCCAGTTTATAGAAAACCTTTTTCCCCTCCTCCGATTTGAGGTTCAGGCGGATGCTCTTTTTGTTGCGGTTGAGGGCATTGAAGGCCATCAGCGACTTGAGCGCCTCGGCCTCGGCGGGATCGATCAGATTGCGTCCGCCGGCCTGGGGTACGGCCTCCACCTTGACGATGTCCGCCCCGAAATCGCCCAGGATCATGCTGCACAGCTCGCCGGGCGGCATATGGACGAGCTCAATGATCTTGATGCCGTCTAATACCTGCATGTCATCCCCCTTTTAGCACGTGTAAAGAATTTGTGTAATCTTACAGGTAACCGCTACATACGTCAAAATGGTGCGCTTTGCATGTCATTGCGAGCGAAAATAATGTAGGGGCGTACCTTCAGGTGCGCGCCCGCATCGGGCGGGTTTTTAAACCCGCCCCTACAGATTGGGAAGCCTTTAAACAAGATCTATGCCAGCGCAGAAGCCAGATTGGCCAGTATCTGTGTTACGGCCTCATCACGGTTGAGCGTGTAGAAGTGTAAGCAACGCACGCCGTTATCCAGCAGGTCCAGGCACTGCTCCGTGGCCAGGTCGATGCCGGCCTTGACGACGTCATTTGGGTCTTCCTTCTCCTCGAACTTGGTGATGATGGGGATAGGTATTTCCACACCGGACAGCTCGCTGAAGCGCTCGACCTTCTGAAAGTCGGTGATGGGCATGATGCCGGCTATGATGGGTATGCCGATTCCGTCCCGCTCGAATCGGTCCATCATCCGGTAGAAATGGAAGTTCTCGAAGAACATCTGCGAGATACCGAACTCCGCCCCCTGGTCTATTTTTTGCTTGGTGAAGGCGGTGTCCAGCCCCAGGTTGGGCGATTCCAGGTGTCCCTCCGGGTATACGGCCACGCCGATGCAGAAGCTTTTATAGGTCGCCAGGAAGCGCACCAGGTCAGAGGCGAAGCGGAAGTGCTCCTGGCCGTCGAAAATGTCGGTCCCGTATTCCCCGGGGTCGCCGCGCAATGCCAGCACATTCTCAGTGCCCAGTTCCTGGTAATAGTTGATGACCGGCTCCAGTTCGCTCCTGCGCGGGTCGGCGCAGGTGATATGCGGCATCACCGTCAGGCCTGTCTCATCGTGCAGCTTCCGAACGATATGCTTGGTCTTACCCAGCGTGTCGATCCCGGCATGCTGTGTGACCGAGATAAAAGACGGTTTGAATGCCTTTAACTTCCCGAGACGCTTCAGCAGCCCGTCCTCGCCGATGGGCGTTTTGGGCGGAAAGAACTCAAAAGAGAGGCATTTGCCCTGTTCCCGTATAATCTCCCTGATCTTCATCCTTTTGCCTTAAAAACAGCCCGCTTGAGGCCAAAAACAGCGTTAATCTTACAGGCGCCGCGGCAGGAAATCAAGCTGTGGCAGCAACGACCAACGGATTGACAAACAGCGGGGTGGACCATATCATGGTGGCCTTATGGAAGACCCTCTTTCAACTGCCAGGGTGCTGGTGGACATACAGGAGGGAGAGCGGAGGGCCATCGCCCGCGAACTCCACGATAGGCTGGGCCAGTCGCTGGCCGTGCTTAAATTGCTGCTGGGTGATGCCATGGCCTCTGCGCCGGACAAGGCACGCTACACCCTGGGCGAGGCGCAGTCGCTGGTCAACGAGATGATGTCGCTGGCGCGGGAACTCTCCCTGGAGCTGCGTCCCAAGATGCTGGACGACCTGGGGCTGCTGCCGGCCCTGCTCTACCTGTTTGAAAGCTTCACATCGAGGACTCACGTGACGGTCCAGTTTGAGCACCAGGGGCTGCACAAGAAGATACCTCTGGAGACCGGCCTGGCCGCTTACCGCATCGTAAAAGAGGCGCTGGAAAACGTGGCAGCGCATGCGGGCACGGGAGAAGCGAGGGTCAGAGTGTGGTCGGACCGCTGGGTGCTTTCCGCGCGCATCGAAGACAGCGGGCGCGGCTTCGAGGCCGATAAAATAGCGGAAAACTGGTCGAGTGGCATCAACGGCATGCGCGGCCGTGCGTTGATTGCAGGGGGCAGGTTGTCGCTTTCCTCTGTTCCCGGGGTGGGCACGGTGATCACGGTGGAACTGCCCCTGCCCGTAAGGTCAAGAAAGGTGCTGGCGGATTAGGCAATGATCAGTGTTTTGCTGGTTGACGATCATCACGTGGTGCGCAAGGGCATCAAGGCCCTGCTGGAGGCCGAGCCGGATATACACGTAAGCGGTGAAGCAGGCAGCGGCGCCGAGGCCGCCCTCATGGCCGGTCAACTCAAGCCAGATGTCATGATCATCGACCTGATGCTGGCCGATATGAGCGGGCTGGCCGTTGTCCGTCAGGCCAGGAAGAGGTCGCCCCACACTGCCGCTGTAGTGCTCTCCATGTACGGCAATGATTGCTACGTGGTGGAGGCACTGCAGGCCGGAGCCTGCTCATACGTCCTCAAGGACTCGCCGCCCGAAGAGCTGGTACGCGCCGTGCGCGAGGCATCCTTGGGCAGACGCTACCTGGCGCCGCCTCTTTCCGACAGGGCGATAGAAGCTTATCTGCAGAGGTCGGAGGAAAGCCGCCTGGAGCCGTACGATATGCTAACCTCACGCGAGCGAGAGGTGCTGCACCTGGCGGCGCAGGGATTCACGAGCTCGGAGGTTGCCGAGCGGCTTTTCATTAGCCCGCGTACCGTCGAGGTACACCGGGCGAGGGTTATGCAGAAGCTGGGACTGCACAACCGCACAGAGCTTATCCACTTCGCCATCAGGCGAGGGCTCATACCTGAAAAATAAAATTCTAAACTCTAAACTCTAAATCCTAAACAAATTCAAATATCAAAACTAAAACTTGAGAATTTGGATTTTGATATTGTTTAGAGTTTAGATATTAGGATTTAGGATTTCCTTCCTTGTTTGGATTTTGGTTTTTGGAATTTGGAGTTTTCCCCCCTACATCGGCTTGTCTGCAATCGCGCCAAGTCCTGCGCCGCGACTTTTCTTCAGGTAGCGGTCGCGGACAACGTAGTAAATGATGCCGATGCCCATCCAGCCGACCAGTATGAGGAAAGCGGTCA
>CAZKOL010000004.1:0-85288 GCA_964554375.1 uncultured Dehalococcoidales bacterium | reverse complement strand
AGGCCGTGATTGTACATGTAAACGAGGAGCCTGTCTGGAACGCCACGGTGCTCAAGGAAAACGACTCGGTGAAGCTGTACCGCCTTGTGAGCGGGGGCTAAGAAAGGATGGGGATCATGAATCCGAGATACGCCGTATATGTGTCAGTAGTCCTACTTCTTATTGTCTTTCTATGTATAGGATGTTCAACATCGGCTGCGGCGGTGAATGTATCGGCGGGCGCCGGCCTCACCGATGCTATAAGCGAGATCAATGTTCTCTATAAGCAGGGAAGGCCGGACATAACTGTCATTGCCAATTTTGCTGCAGCGGGGCCATTACAGCAGCAGATCGAGAACGGCGCGCCGGCGGACGTGTTTATCTCGCCGTCTCCAAAACACATGGATATGCTTGAGGCAAAACACCTGATAATAGAGAATACACGCAGGGACTTACTACGTAACAAGGTCGTCCTGATAATTCCCGGGGATAGCACTCTGGGAATTACCGGTTTTAAAGACCTTACGGGCGATATGGTGAAAAAAGTGGCCATAGGTGACCCGGAATCCGTTCCTGTGGGCATGTACGCCCAGGAGATTTTTATTGAATACGGCATTATGGATGCGCTGAAATCCAGGCTGGTTCTTGCCGGCACTGTGCGGCAGGTGCTGCAATATGTTGAGAGTTCCAACGTTGACGCCGGCGTGGTATTTATGACGGATGCTAAAACATCTCCGGATGTCCAAATAGTGGCAAACGCCCCGGATGATATCAATAACAAAGTCATCTATCCTGTGGCTGTTATAGCCACGGGCAAGGATAGGACGGCTGCCGTGGATTACGAGGAATTCCTGTTTGGCAGCCAGGCGGGTAGTGTATTTGAGAAATACGGCTTCAGTGTGATCGGGCGATAGATATGATGGCTCGCTGGATCTCCGGGTGGCTCAGATGATAGAAACATACATGTCGCCGCTGTGGATCTCGTTATCGACGGTTTTTACCGCCACAGTTATTACCTTTTTTACCGGTATAGCTGCCGCCCGTTGGATGGCCAGGTATCAGGGAAGAATGAGGGATTTCATAGACGGCCTCCTCATTCTTCCGCTCGTTTTACCTCCGACTGTAGTGGGACTGGGTCTGCTGATGCTATTCGGCAAACACGGCCCTATCGGACAGATGCTGCTGATATTTGGAGCGACTGTGGTTTTCTCATGGCCGGCGACGGTTATTACCGCCACGGTGGTGGCATTTCCGTTGATGTATATGAACGCCCGTGGCGCATTCGAGCAGGTTGACATAAGTATGGAAAATGCCGCGCGTACGCTTGGAGCCAGCGAATGGAGGGTATTCTGGTCGGTCACCTTACCGTTGGCCTGGCCTGGAGTGGCGGCCGGCGCTGTCCTGGCTTTTGCCCGGGCCTTGGGTGAGTTCGGCGCAACCCTGATGCTGGCCGGATATATACCGGGTAAGACAGCGACCATCCCGGTAGCGATTTATTTTGCCGTCCAGGACGGTGATATGAACCAGGCGCTGATACTTGTATTAATCGTACTTTTCATTGTTTTCGCATCCCTCGGCGCCCTGGCTTACTTCAAGAGCAAAACTTACAAAGTTGTAACCGTTTAAGGCTGCGTTCGGACTCTTCAAAGCGATTTAGGGGGGGCATCTTCCAGGCTGACATCCGTGATATCCAGCAGCCGGTATTCATTTTTTGATATCACGCCGCCTGTGACCAGCGATAGTCGTCGGGTGAAAATAGGGCCGTTAATTACAACCGTGTGATATTCGCCGTTTTCGCCGCAGGGGTCTATATTATTCTGTTTGAGGTAATCCCGGAATGAACTGTCCACAAACCTGCCCACCCATTTTTCATCCATGTACCTTGAATTTACGCCCACGACCACTGCCTCAAAGCCGAACTCGATAAATTGATCAAGTAATTCCCCGGTAGGCCGGCCCCAGAGGGGCTCCAACGCCTCGATGCCTATCTCGCCGCATACCCTCTCAACCCATTCCCTGTGCACGTCCAGGTAGATGTCACCGAATATCATCCCTCTTACTCCGGTGGGGAGCAGCCCCCGCACTCCGGCCTTAAAATCTCGCTCATAGCCGTCCCAATCCGTCTCATATTGCGCAACCTTTATGCCCAGGGCGGCGCCCTGCTGCCTGATCAGGCTGGAATTGGTCCCGTGAAACCTGACCCTCTTGTCATCGTTCGAGATAAAGTTCACCAGGTGTGTAACTTTGTAGCCCAGGCGTAGCGCCTCGTAGAGCGCCATGCAGCTGTCTTTGCCCCCGCTCCACGATACGATATAGTTGTGGCCTTTTATCCCGTTTGCTTTCGCATCCATAGTTTAAACCTGCAATTCCCGTTCGCTGTAATACTCATCTAAATAGTTGGTTATATCCCCACGGGACAGCTCATGCTTAAGGCTGTAATCGTACAGCCTGTATTCGTGGCCGGGGCTTTTGAGAGGTTTGAACCAGATGCGCGGAGGTTCATCATCGCCGTGGGTGTAGCCCGCCTGCCGGTTGAGCTCGAGCCACGAATCCCACATGCGCGCGCTGGCCCGTTTAAGTGCGGTTGCGGTTGTTTCGATGCCGGTGACGGCCGAATACAGCTCGGCCAGGGTCTGCAGGCTGTAAAAGCGCGAGATATACAGGCGGTGGCACTGCCCGAGCATGTTGAAAAGCCCGAAGAAATCCTCGCCGTGCCTGGCCAGGCGTCCCAGGTTAAAAGAGTCAGCCGTAAAAAGCCGTTCCATATCGGGTGGAGGGACACCGCAGCGCTCGGCCTGTTTTCTTATATCGGCAAGGGGCCAACCGGGGCTGTAGGAAGGCGCCCCCATGGCAGCGGCCACACCCAGAGTGCGTCCGGGATACACCAGCATGCCAAGGTGCATGGGCAGAAAACCGCTCATGCGCGGGTCGAAGGCAATGAACTGTCCCTTGACCACGTTTTGCATGCGTCCGGCAGCCAGGTTACCTATTTTACGGGCGGCGCTTGAGACCCCGTCGCACAGCACGGCTCCAAATCCTTCGCGGGCGGCGGTCATGCGTATAAGCGCCAGCAGCGTGTCATAGCTGCGGTCGAGCTCCAGCCCGTTTGTATCGCCCTTATTGATGATCCCCTGCTCGTAAAGCGTTATGACGAAATCGGCCAGGCCGTTGAAGCTGTAAAGACGATCGAGCCCCAGCCGGTTTATCTCGTCATAATACCGGATGGCCAGTTCATATCTATCGGCAACTGTGCCACCATCCCTGTAGCCGAGGGCGGGAGAATAGGTCATGGCAGCCATCTCCATAAATATGGCCGTATCGTAGGCGCTGCGGCTGCCCGGCAGGTCCAGGCGGTCTTTGTCCGATAGGGGACAGGTAGCGCAGGCGATCTTTTTGCGGGCTGTCTTGTGCAATTCGTAAAACTCCGCCTTCAGCTCGTTTAAATCGGGCGGGTAGGGAATGAGCTCCGAGGAATTGCGGGCCACTACGCCGGGAGGTATCCAGGCGGCGGTCATGGTCATGGCGCCGCCCCTCATCATCTCGTCACGTAAATGATAGCCGGTGATCCTCTCCAGTATCCCGTCCACGATTATCCGCAGGCGTTTTGGGTCGGCCACTTCGATAGACCTGCTGCCCATGCAGGCCACAATGGCCTTGAGCTTTTTAGAGCCCATCACCGCGGCCAGGCCGCCGGAGCCGATGGTGCCTCCCTTATCGATGTGTGTCACCGAGATGGCCGACTGCCTCTCCCCGGCAATCCCGATGGGGATGATGCTGCAGGGGGAATGCCTTAGCCGGAGCTCGTCGGTAGCGTCGAAACCGTCCAGTCCCCATATGTCCGAGGCGTGCTTTAAACTGACGCTGTCATCTTCAATTGTCAGGTAGACCGGCCACTGCGAACGCCCGGTTATCACCAGGAAGTCGTATCCCGAGGATTTGAGGAAGTGGCTGAAAACCCCGCCGCCGTTGCTGTGCGGGAAGGAGCCGTTAAGCGGGGATTTATAAATCGACATTGTCTGTGACGCGCCCGGTATGAAGGTGCCGTTGAAGGGCCCCGTACCGATAATGATGGCATTGCCGGGGGAAAGCGGGTTGACATCGGGCTGTATAAGTTCGAGGGCCAGCCTGTTGTTGATGCCGGCCCCTCCGATACATTCCCTGACCAGATCCTCGTCCAGTGGCTGCTTGCGGATAGCGCCGTCCGTCAGGTTCACGTAAAGGATATTGCCCGCGTAGCCACCCAGCTTCATATCAAATCCCTTCTGCCTCTTTACTTGCGGTCAGGGCGCCATACGGGCAATAGCGGACACAGGTAAGGCATGCGTCGCAATTCTCATTGAAGCTGACGTCGAACTCGTTGGGGCGGCCGACAAGCCGCTCCACCCTTATGCACGAAGCGGAGAGGTTGAATTTGTTGCCCGACCTGAAAGAACAACGCAGCATGCAGGTGATGCAGCCTGCGCACTTAGCCGGATCGACCTCGATCGAGCGTCTATCCTTGGTTACCTTTGTTGACATGTTTGATGGTTATTGCGCCTCTAAATTGTAGGGACGGGTCTTTAGACCCATCCGCAAGAGCGGGCGCAGCTAAAGCAACGCCTCTACAGCTACGCCCCTATATGCTTCTCTATTTTATTCCGAAGCTGCCTGCCAGCGCGCCTATGCCCAGCTTTTCCATGCGGTCTTTGCTGGGCTTGCCGCTTGCCTTGTCCCAATCGCGTATCTCGTAGTACTCGGGCAGCATCTTGGCCATGTTGGGTACATTGCCTTCCTGCCCGCCGTCGGGTATCGGTCGCAGGGCGATCTCCGGCAGCTCGTCGTCCCTGGGAGTGACGCCAAACCTGCAGGTCATAGTCCTCATGAGCTGGAAGATGCGCTCGCCTGCCTTAAGAATAGCCTCCTGGTCAACCCCCCAGCCGGTGGAGGCATTTATCATATCTACTATCGACTGCGTAGACATCATGGCAAAGTGGCAGATGCCCAGTGCGTCGGTCAGCGAGCGCCAGTCCTGCGAGAGCACCACCATGGGGGCCTTATCGTCTCCCCAGCGGTCTCCAGGATTGAGGCCGAGGTCGGGGTTACCCATGCCGTTCTCCACCAGGTAGGCGTCGCTCTTATTGTGGTCAGCGCCGCGGTTGCTGGTGGCATAGGCCAGGCCCATACAGCAGTAGGCGCGCGGGTCGTGCATGGGGAACTCCAGGCCCTTGACCTGCATGGCCTCGCCGGGGCGGTTATACCTGGCCGCCATGCGCTTGGTGCCCTCCTGGATGATCTTGCCGAAGCCCTCGTTCTTGGCTATTAAATCGATCAGCTTGAGCGTAACATCAATGTCGCCCCACTTCAATTCCAGTCCGCCCGTATCCTTGCTGGTGATCACACCCTTTTCATACAGGTAGAAGGCGAAGGCGACGCTGGAACCACTGCTGATGCTGTCGAAGCCGTAGCCGTTGACCAGCTCGTTGAAATGATTGATAGCGCCCATATCGGCGATCATCAGCTGGGGACCCCAGGCTATCAGCGTCTCGTATTCCGGTCCCTCGGTGGGCTTCTCCGTCTTGAAGCGGCCCTCCTTGATATGCAGCACCTTGCGGCAGCTTATGGGGCAGCCGAAACAGGCGGTATTTCCGACCTGGTATTTCTCGGCCTGTGTGACGCCGCTGATATCGGTCGCCTCGGGCATGGTGGCGATAGTGTAGTATTTGGAGGGCGTGTCGCCGTAGGCGATGCCCGAATCCACCCATCCGCAGGTGCCCGTATCGTGCATTATCGTTGTAACAAAGCCGGACTTGACCTCCTCCATGGCGCCGCGGGCGAACTCCCTGAACTTCTCGGGATCCTTCATGGGTATCTTGGCCTTGCCCCTTACTGCAATAGCCTTGAGTTTTTTAGAGCCCATGACACAGCCCATGCCGGCCCGTCCAGCGCAGTGGCCGTCCTCAGTCATGATATTGGCGAACAGGACCAGGTTTTCACCTGCCTGGCCGATACAGGCCACACGGGTTCGCTGGTCGTCATATTCCTTACGAATAGCCTCGATTGTCTGATATGTGGTCTTGCCCCACAAATTTGCTGCATCTTTAAGCTCGGCTTTGCCGTCCTTGATGTAAAGGTAAACCGGCTTGTCGGATTTCCCCTTGAGGATGATGCCGTCATAGCCGGCGAAGCGCAGTTCCGAGCCGAAGTGAGCAGCGCCGTTGGCATCGCCGTAGTAAGTTGTGTAGGGAGAACGGGCGGCGACCACCCAGCGGCTGAAGCTGGGCCCGCCTGTGCCGGTCAACAGGCCGGCCATGAAGATGAGGGGGTTGTCAGGACCCAGAGGGTCAGTTTTCTCGGTGGTCAGGTCGGCCAGGTAGCGGCAGGCGATGCCACCCGCCCCGATGAAATCGCGGGCGTATTGCTCGTTCAGTGGCTCGTCCTTTAATTCTTTTTTAGTCAGGTCGACAACCAGTATCTTGCCCATGTATCCGTTCATGGCTGTCCCTCCTTTACACATTAAGTCGAGTTAAAAATCGCAGGGCTTTCCATCGTAAGCGCAAGTGAATATTTTCTCAAGGTCGTCGTTGTCCGCGACCCGGGTGACGGTGAGGGTCATGAGTTCGTTCACGGCGCGCTCAACCAGTCCGGTCAGCTGCTTGATATAGTCCTCACGCTTGATGTTGGTGTCCTTAATGGCCAACGGCTGGCCAACGCTCTTGGCCAGGCTGCGCACGGCAGCCACCAGTGCTTTGGCGCATTTCTTATCGTCTGTATCCCGAGAAATGTTGCAGAAACGTGCTATCTCAGCGTAACGCGCGGTGGTCTCGTCCTCGCCGCTTATCAGGTATTCCATAGTGTAGGGCAGGTAGAGGCCGACGGCGCGCCCGTGCGGCATGTGGAAGAGGCCGCCAATGGCGTGTCCCGTGCTGTGGGCAAGGCCAGCCATGCCGTTGCCGAAGCAGGTGCCTGCCATGGAGGCGGCATACATCATCTCCTTGCGTGCATCTTCATCCTTGCCGTTGTCATAGGCTTTCTTAAGGTTTTCAAAAACCAGCTTGATCGCCACAAGTCCGGGGCCATCGGTGAACCTGGTGCGCCAAGTGTCAACGTAGCCCTCGATAGCGTGGCAGAGGGCGTCCATGCCGGTATCACCGGTGATCTGGGGCGGCAGGCTCATGACCATGCGGGGGTCGAGTATGGCGATATCCGGCAGTGTTTCGTAGGAGCCGAGCCCAACCTTGCGGTCCTGCTCGGTGTCGGTAAGCACGATCGCCCATGTTGCCTCGGAGCCGGTGCCGCTGGTGGTGGGGATGCAGATCAGGCGCGCCTTGTCCTTCAGGTTATAGAAATCGGATGGCGACATATCCAGCGGCCCGATGCCGGCGCAGTAGCATACCAGCGCGGACTTGGCAGTATCCATGCTGGAACCACCGCCCAGCCCAATGACCCAGTCAGGCTTGAATTCTTTTGCTATTCCGGCGGCCTTGACCACGGTCTCGATGGAGGGGTCAGGCTCGACCCCATCGAAAACCTTGTACTCGATATTGGCCTGCTTCAGCTCTGCACCCACCAGGCCGGCCAGCCCGAGCTTGGTGATGTTTTTATCCGTGACGATAAGGGCGCGCTTGCCCTTGATGGTGTTGAGATATTGCAGTGAATCGTCACCGAAGACGGTAAAGGGAACACCAAAAAACTGCATGATCCTTCCTCCTCAGTATAAATACCAGGAAATGTTAATTCCAGTTGCAGTAGTATCTATTCGGGATACTCGGTCTTGACCTGTGTTACGCAGTTGACCAGCTCCTGCGCCGCCTTCACAGCGCGCATGACCTTGCCCATATTGCCGGTGAGTTTAAGCTGGCGAGTGACGATGGCCTGGATGGGGTCGATCTTCTTCTCTGCCACTTTGCGCCAGGTAGCTATTGATGCGGATAAAACGAATTCCGGCTTATACTTGTCCTTGTCTGCCGCTGGCATAACGTCAACCTTGCGGCATTTGCCGTGCCAGAGGTCAACGTACTGGTAACCGGGTTCCTTGATCGCCCCGCCCGGCTCGATAATGAAAAAGAAATCGCCTTCCCAGGTCTTTGCTGCTTCCTCGTAAGGTTTGCTGGAATTAATAGCCTCCATAAACGCGGTCGCCCACTCGATTGTTCCGAATACTGCCATTCCATACCTCCCTGAATTAGTTCCGCTGGTATTCTATGCGTACAGGAAGGGGATGTCAATATCCCTCAGTTACGGAAATTTTCAGGTTCGCCCTGTAAAGGCACGTTCAACGCTGGTTAACGGCTGTTTAAATGGTATAAAATGGTTTCGAAGATGTTTAAGAGGATTGACGGGACGCCAGGCCGGATGGCCGGTCATGTCCGTGTGAAGGGGTACCTGTGACACGCCAGCCTGAAGAGCTGAAGAATGTCGGCTATGAGATTTTCATAGCGGTGCTGTGCGCCATTTCAATATCGAATGTATTCATTTTCTACCTCACCCCGGATCGTGATATCGCCGGCGTGCTGAGGTTGATGGACTGGACGTACAGCTTCATATTCCTGGTCGATTTCATAATCCGGTTTTCGCTGGCAAAATCCAGGTTCACGTATTTTTTTAAACAGTTCGGCTGGGCCGACCTGCTATCGGTGGCCCCTTCCAACCTGGCCAAGCTTGTGCGCGTCTTCCGCATCATTCGCACCATGCGGATGCTCTATAGCTACGGCGCGCATAATATAAAACGCGATCTGAAGGAAAATATCTCCGCCGTAGCTTTCCTCACCGTGCTGCTTCTTATAATGATCATACTGGAATTTGGGAGCATAGCCATCATAAAGGTCGAGTCCAGAGCGCCTAGTGCCCAGATAACGACCGCGCAAGATGCCCTATGGTTTATCTGGCAGACGGTTACTACGACCGGATATGGCGACATTGTGCCTGTAACGGGGGAGGGACGCTTTGTAGGCATCGTCGTGATGAGCGCAGGAACGGCCCTCTTTGGCACACTGACCGGTTTCCTGGCCAACGCTTTTTTGCGTAGACGCAGGGGGAGGGAGCTTGGATTGCGAGTTCGTGAGGGAGAGGGCGACCACGGTGTAACGCTGTCGGAGATTAAGCGACTTATACAGGAGCAAAAGCAATCGCAGGCGGAGCTCGAGGCAAAGATCGAGGAATTGGAAACGCTGCTTTAACGCTGGTGACCGATGTCTCCGGTTTAAGTTGTCCGCACAGGCTTGCTATTCACGCAGGCATCAAGCCTCTTGTAGACATCATGGACAGGCGTCAGGATATCGCAATGAGTCGCGATCAAGCTGTGATTAATCGATGCTTTCCTTGGTGCTGGGAATACTGCTGGAGATACGGGGATCGATGCGGGTGGCCATATCGAGGGTACGTGCCAGCGCCTTGAACAGGGCTTCGGCCTTATGGTGGTCGTTCTTGCCGCTTAAAACCCAGGCGTGGATATTAATTCGAGCTTCCTGGGCGAAAGAAACAAAGAAATGGTGCACGAGGTCGGACTGCATTTCGGATATTACGGCTTCCTTGATAGAAGTCTCGATAATAGCATGGCCGCGGCCGGATATATCCAGCGCCACCAGCGCTACAGCTTCATCCATCGGCACTACAGCATCGGCCATCCTGACAATGCCCTGCTTATCGCCCAACGCCTGGTTAAAGGTCCGGCCAAGCGTGATGGCCACATCCTCTACCACGTGATGTTGATCGGATCCGTTGGCCGATATCTTGAGGTCGAAGACGCCATGCTGGGCAAGCTGGCAGAGCATGTGGTCGAAGAAAAGTATGCCTGTAGTGACCTCGTACTGGCTGCTGCCGTCGATATTGACCTCGACCCTGACCGAGGTTTCCTTCGTGCGGCGGGTGACACTTGCTTTGCGTTCGGACATTTTCACCTCTTTACTGCTGGATTCAAGGCAAAGGGTATCACATATCCCTGAGCGCGGCAATTACACGGGCCGTATCCTGCGGGCGCCCTGCGCTGATACGGATGTAATCTTTTAGCTCGGGCGTCTCGAAATAGCGTATGAATATGCCCTTTTTCTGCAGCTTCAGGTAGATGTCTTTGGCGCTGCGGCCGAGCACGGCGCAGAGGATGAAGTTGGCCTGGGAAGGATAGGGCTTGAGCCACTTGAACTGCTGCAGGACCTTGTAAAGCACGTCCCGCTCATTAATCAACGCCCTGACGGTCTTCTGCAGGTACTCGATGTCGGCCAGCGATTCCAGTATGCCAACATAGGCGGCCATGTTGATGTTGTAGGGTTGTTTTATCTTCATCATATACGGGACGATATTGATCGGGCAGATGCCATAGCCAGCTCTCAGGCCTGCTATTCCGGCCCACTTGCTGAAGGTGCGCAGAACAATAAGATTGGCGTATTGAGGAACCAGCGGCGCCAGAGAATTGCCGCTGAACTCGACATAGGCCTCGTCGACCACCACCATCAGGCCCATGGAAAGCAGCTCTTTTATCTCCGCTTCGCCAGCCTGATTGCCGCTGGGGTTATTGGGCGATGCAATGAAGATGATCTTTGTTGTGGCATTAATCGACTTTTTCACCGCGGGAAGGTCGAGTGAGAAATCTGCCCTGCGCGGCACCTTGATGACCTCCCCTCCCGTGATCACGGTGCAAAACGGGTACATGCCGAAGGTGGGCGGGCAGTTAATCACCCGGTCTCCCGGCTCGATAAATAATCGCAGGATAATGTCGATGAGGTCATCGCTGCCGGCGCCGGCCACGATGGACTCTGCTACTGCGCCAGAGTACCCGGCCAGCGCCTTACGTACTATCCGCTGGTCGGGGTCCGGGTACCTGTTATAGTCCTGGAATTTAGCCAGCGCCTTTTGCACCCGCGGCGAGCAGCCGTATGGGTTCTCATTACCATCCAGCTTGGCGGTCTCACCAGCCGGCACTTCGGCGCGGCCAGTAAGCACCTCGACGGGATCGACGGGAGTATAGGCCTTCATGCCTTTAAGGCCGGCGCGAATCATTTTTTCGACATCGTTTGCGTTAAGCATCTCTATCCGAAACGGGCTGCCGTCGGTTTATATAACAAAATGCAGCGTTGTTATTTTACCATTTCACAGGTGAATGCTGCATGCGGGACAGATTGCTTCGCCTCGCTCACAACGACCGGTCAAGAGGAGACTGAAAAGAAAAATCCGGTTTATGGGATTCAGTGGAAAAATCAGGTGGCGTTTTCGCGATCTTCTTCAAACCGGACATCGCCGTCGCCAAAGAATTTGAACTGGTTGCGGCCGTGACCTTTGCAGTAATACAGTGCGGCATCGGATTTTTTAATCAGGGTTTCCAGGTCTTTTGCATCTTCGGGATATATAGCGATACCTATGCTGGTGGACAAATGCAGCTGATGATCTTCGATCAATAACGGCTCTTTAAAGGAATCCAGGATTTTTTGGGCTATAGCAGTGGCATCTTCCATATGATGGGTCTCCAGCATCACCAGAACGAACTCGTCTCCTCCAATTCGGGCTAGCGTGTCGCTGGCACGAATTATGCCCGTTAGCCGCATACCGCTAAGCTTAAGCACCTGATCTCCGACAGCGTGACCGAGGGTATCATTGATGGATTTTAACTTATCCAGATCCAACGACATGATGGCAAGCCTGGCTTTGTTGCGGTGAGCCAGCGCTGCCGCCATTTTAAAACGGTCGATCAGCAATACCCTGTTTGGCAACCCTGTGAGGAAGTCATGGGTGGCCATTTTTACGAGTTCTTGCTCCAACCTCTTTTGCTCTGTAATATCCGTTATCAGGGCTGTGATACCCACGATCTCTCCATCTTCATAGATAGGCCGGCTGGAGGTACGCACAAATATGATCCTGCCGTCCTTATCCAGGGCGCGGAACTCCCACGGTTCCAGTTGACCGGACACCAGGCGGTTGAAACTGTCTAAAAGGCCCGGCAGGTCATCCGGGTAAACAATGCAGGTAAAAGGTTTTCCTATTAAGTCACTGACCTTGTACTTGCTTAAGCGCTCAACTACCGGGCTGACATAGGTAATGGTCCCCTGGTTATCAAGTGTGTAAAAGACGTCGTTGATATTCTCTACAAGGGTGCGGTATTTTTCCTCGCTCTGCCGCAACGCCTCCTCCGCCTTTTTCTTGTCAGTGGTGTCATGCAGCGATATGGTTTTACCTATAGGGCGTCTGTGCCTGTCTTCCACATCGTAGGCGGAGGCCTCGTAATAACGAATCGAATCCCGCAGGCCGGATACAATTTCGATACGGTTTGACTCATCCGCCTCGCTCAGCTTCAATAAATCCGGCCTATCCTTCCAGACAATTGCTACGGACTGTCCTATATCGGCCTGGGATAATTCCAAGATTTCACGGGCCGCCCTGTTGTACTCCACGATCCTTTTCCGCCTGTCCAGCACTAGGATGGCATCATCAATGCTATCGACAACCTTATCGTAGGCCATGGGCACAATGTCGAAAAGACTATGACTGAACATACTCCAGGCGATCACCACACCGGTGACGGTAAAAGCAAAAGGCGTTAGATCCAGGTGTCCAAAGGGCATCAGGCCGACAGCCACATAAAGGATATTCACAGTCCAGGGCGCGCACAATCCGACCAGCATGGCTATTACCTGTTTGCGGAACATAGTACCCGGTTTCCCCATCCTTGCGATCAGTAAAAAGGTGGCTGCCAGAAGCGCGGCATAAGAGTAAACAGAATGTACCCAAAACCACGGCCCCCTGGTGAGCGCTATCATGGGAAATGGGCCGCCGGTATCCACGCTGGTTGTGCTGTAATAAAAGTAATGCAGATGGTTAGTGGCTACCATTGCTATGGTTATAAAGGGTATTACGAAAAGCAGGATGATAGTCCTTTGGGTCACCCATTCTTCCCTTCCCGTGTATACCAGCGTTAAAATCAGGAAAAGCACGGGTACGGCGGCAATCCCAATGTATTCCAGCACAGCGCTGATCAGCATTCCCTGGAGTTGCAGGCAGGACAGCTCCACCCCATAAAAAACGGACCACACGCATAAAGCCAGCATGAGGAAGGCAAAGACCCGCGAACCCACGACCGGGCGCCGGGTGAAAGCATACGCAGCCAGACTACCCGATATCAGGGCGGGTATTGCCAGCGAAAGAGCGATAGGATTTAACCTGATAAATGATTCCATTGATCTACGCCTGCCAACCGGTGGCAGCTTTCACCCGCAGCCTCCGTTGCATTCCGAGTTCACTATATCAGCGCGCTACGGATTGTGCAACGTGATTGCAGAGCGTCTTAAATAGTCTCATGCAATCCGGCGCGTTGTCAAAATGCTTTGTGATATGGATATGAGCAGGTCGCCACGGGCACTCCATAGTCTCCCGTATATTCCTATGGGTGGACCATCGGGCGGATATTTTCAGCGGATGAGAATTACCCGGCGGCTGGAATTTACAGGCCGAATACCCTTTGGGCATTCTCGTAGAGGAAGAGTTTTTTAACCTCCTCTGTTAGCTGGAGCGAATCCAGGTCCTTCAGGCACATGGCCGCCGTGACCATGGGGTAATTGGTGCCGAACATGACTTTCTTGCGGCCGTTCTTTTGCATATATGTTACCAGTTCCGCCGGGAACCTCTTGGCGACGTAGGCTGAGGTGTCGATATAAACGTTCTCATGCTTGGTCGCCACGGCGATCATCTCCGTTGTCCATGGGTAACCTATATGCCCGCCGACTATCTTGAGCTCGGGAAACTCAAGCGCCACCTCGTCGATATAGGGAATAGGCCTGCCCGGCTCCGATGGGCAAAGCGGCCCGGTGTGACCGACCTGGCAGCAGAATGGGATGTCGAGATCTATGCATTCTGCATAAAGGGGATAATAGCGGCGGTCGGTGGCAGGAAGGTTCCATAGCCATTGCACGATGCGCAGCGCCTTGAAACCGAGCTCTTTGACACAGCGCCTGAGCTCCCTCACCGCCTCCATCGGCCTGTACAGGTTAACTGAGGCCACGCCGACCAGCCTTCCGGGGTATTTCTGAACAAAAGCCGCTACCTCGTCGTTGGAGATGAGAGGTCCCGTCGGGCTCCACCACGCGCAGATGAGTCCCCTGGAGACATGGGCCTGGTCCATCATGCTTATAGTCAGCTCAAGCGGCAACTCAGACAGGAGTCTCTCCTGCCCGGTCCACCTCCGCAACGAATCGAACATCTGGTGGTTGCCGAACTTCATGGTGGGGTGCTGCATCCAGACATCTATGATTTCGCTCTCGGCGTTCATCTGGCTCTCCTCCGTGAATTTAATAAATAGTTTTGTATAAAACTATTTTAACACGGTCAGGGAATCATGTAAACGATGATGAGGGGTGGCGTTTGGCCGGAGGGATTACAGTTTGTTAACGTTATGGCTCACCCTGGTCATTAATTTGAAGAGAGTGTTTTTTTCCTCCGCGCTTAACCCCTCGAATAGCTGCGAATTCATCTTCTCGGATATTTTTCTCAGGGCCGGCTTGACTGTCTCGGCCTTATCGGTGACCTGGATGTTTACCAGTCTCTTATCATTACCGTCCCTTTTCCTGGTCACATAGCCGTTCTTTTCCAGGCGGCTGATGACCGCAGTTATCGTGGACTTATCCTTGAGCGACAGTTCGGTTAAATCGCGCAGGTGGAGGGCGCCCTTCTTATCAAGGATATGCAGGATATCGCCGTGAGAGGGGGCGATGCCGCCGATACCCTGCCTGGCGAGTTCCGATTCGAGATAGGCAAACAGGCTTTGCCGAATGCTGTTCAGCGTGTACAGGAAATTACCGCGGTGTACCCTGATCATTTATCACACAACTGTAGGCTATTTTAATACTCTATTTGTTTTTCCTCTTGTCCAGCCTGATCCTCACGGCATTGGCATGACCGGTCAGGCCTTCGTTATCGGCCATCAACGCGGCCACCGGGCCAAGCGTTTCGATGGCGCGGTCATCAAGGGCAATGATGCTGTTTATTTTGAGGAAATCCTGCACGGTCAGCGGTGAGCTGAAGCGGGCACTGCCTCCGGTGGGCAGCGCATGGCTGGGACCGGCAACGTAATCGCCCAGCACCACCGGCGAGTAATACCCGGCGCAAATGCAGCCGGCGTTCCTGATGCGGTCAATATAGCGGCCTGCGTTTCTGACCATGAGTGAGAGGTGCTCAGGTGAGTAAAGGTTGGCCAGTTCTATAGCCTGTTCGAGAGTTTTCACTATAACGATCAAACCGTTTGCCTGCAGCGCCCTGCCGGCGATGTTGTTCCTTTTCAGCCCGGCAAGCTGCCTTTTAAGTTCAATCTGTACTTTAACAGCCAGTCCTTCCGCCGTGGTTACAAAAATTGACGAGGCAGTGGCGTCATGTTCCGATTGTGCTACCAGGTCAGCAGCGCAAAAAGCGGGATCGGCGGAGCCGTCGGCTATCACCATGACCTCGCTGGGCCCCTGCAGGGCATCGATATCCACCAGGCCGTAAACCAGCTTCTTGGCGGTCATGACGTATACATTGCCGGGTCCGCAAATCTTGTCCACACGCGGCACCGAATCTGTGCCAAAGGCCATGGCAGCCACGGCTTGCGCGCCGCCGATCTTGAATATGCGGTCAACGCCGGCGATACCGGCGGCGGCCAGTGTACTGGCCGGTACTTTTCCGTCACTGCCGCAGGGCGTGGCCATGATTATCTCTTTTACCCCGGCCACCCTTGCAGGGATGGAAGTCATGAGGACCGTGGAGGGATACGAAGCAGTCCCTCCGGGGATGTATAATCCCACGCGTTCGAGGGGTAGCACCTGCTGTCCCAGCCCGTCTTTAAGGAAACTATGGCCGTATCTCTGCATACAGGTTTTATGGAATCTTTCCACGCGTGCAGCGGCGAATTTGAGCGCTTTCATCAATTGCGGATGAGCCGATCTGCGGGCGGCCGCCAGCTCCCCGGGCGTGACCTCGAGAGATCTCAAACGGGCTCCTTCGAAGCGCTCTGTATAGGTAAGCAGGGCTTCATCCCCGCCCTTCTTGACATCTTCGATTATCTCGCGCACGGAAGCTTCAATCCTGCTGTCCGGGTCGTACTGAATGCTGCGGCAGAGGGCTTTTTTAGCCTGCTGATAATCCCTTATCACCTTCATTTTTTGCTTACCGCCTCACGGAATATCCTGACCAGATTCTCAATTCTGGCCTTTTTGCCGCGCGCTTCCAGGCTGTGCCTGTTGCCTATCAGGCAGGCCGTCGACTCGAAGAGCGTATCTATAATCTTGAGCTTATGCCGCGACAGGGTCTGACCCGTCTCCGTGTTTTCGATCAGCATGTCAGCATCCTCTGGTAAATAGACCTCAGTCGCCCCCCATGTAGGTATGACACGGTAACGGGCAATGTGTTTATCGCGCAGATACTTATCAGCTATGTTGACATACTCCGTGGCTATGCGCAGGGGGACCATCTTACCCCCTGCTATGAGGCTGCGCAGGGCGCTGGTTGAGTTCACAGGCACATCTTCGCTGACCACGGCCACGATGCGTACCCATCCGAAGCCCAGGTTGACCAGTTCGGCTACGGGACTGGATGGGAACTGGTAAAGGTGGTCGAGCAGCCAGTCCCGACCGGTGATGGCCAGGTCAAAATTCCCGTTGGCGACCTGCTGTGGCATGTCCTGAGGCCGGATGACTTTGATGCTGAGCCAGTTAAAATTGCAAGAAGGGCGGCGCCTTAAATCATCTTTCGAGTATCCTTTAAGCTGGATCCCCGTCTTCTCCATGAAGGTGGCGGTATGCTCCTGCTGGTGGCCGTCGGCCAGCGCAAGCCAAACATTGCCCGCACGGCTGCCGCCGGCCAGGTCGTTATTTAGTACAGCCACTTTCTCCTGGACCTGCCAGGGTTTATCTTTCATGGTGGTGGATGAGGCAAAGCGCTCAAGCAGGCAACTGAAGTCGCTGTTCTGGAGATTATTGCTGTTGGCGATGATGCAGGCATTGCTGTCGCATATCCTCCTGACCGGCCTCAAGTTCAGGCTGCGCAGTGTATAGTCGTCCCTGACGCGCAGGACCGAGAAATCGGCGTTCTCAGGCGGGTATGCTTCGGTGGATCCCCAGCAGGGAAAGATGCGGTACCTTTTAAGCCGCATCTTGTATGCGGCTGCCTCCGCCAGGGCCGGGTATTCGGTTACTATGCGCCAGGCAGAGGTACTATTGGCCATGACCTGCGCGGATATGTCCGAGGAAGCGGAACAGGCCAGGTAAATGCCCGCAATATCGTATCCCAGGTCTGCAATTTTAATCACGTGGCTGGCCGGGTACCTGGCCTGCAGCTCCTGCAGCCAGTCTGAACTGCAAATGCCGAAATCGTAGTTGCCCACCGCAACCTGGACGGGTATATCCCGCTCGTTAAGCATTTTGGCCGTCAGCCCCGGCATAGACCGCGCCTTCATGCGGTAAATGCGGGTACCTGAGGTATAATGATCAAAACCCAGGCCAATGGAATTGAGAAACGTGGCTGTGCGCGCCAGCATTTTACCCTTGGGCAGGGCCAGGCGGGTATCAACTGCTACGCTACCGGCCAAGCTTGCTGAAACCCCCGATCATGTTGATGACCTCGCCAACCGTAGCTACTCTCATCCGTGTATTCTTATATTTATCGACTATAGTGAAGCCGGCGGGCCGCACATTGACCGTCACGGACCAGCGTGCTTCTAGCTGGCTGCCGCGAAAATCGAGTTCTGCAATAAGCCCGACTTTGCGCATGGCCGCCGCCGCTTCAAATGCGGTTTTGACCACGGAAGCTGACTTTCCTGTGGTTTTAACCGCCACGGTCTTCTCGGCCTTTTGTTGCGACCATGGTTTAACCATGGCTGTAATGGTGTCCAGGTAGAAGGCGAAACCGCAGGCCGGTATATCTTTGCCACCTACCAGTCCTATCAGGTTGTCGTACCTGCCACCACTGCATATCCTGGCGCCCCCCGAGGTTACCTTGAAACACAGGCCTGTATAATATTCGAAGCCCCTGATGGACGTGAAGTCGATAGAGTAGCTGATCCCCATTGTATCCAGCAATGCGGTAACCTCGGAGAAGCGGTCGATCTCATTCCTTACATCCGCTGATACGGCGGGCATGGTCTTGAGGTTTGCCAGGAAACCGCTTGATTTTCCCTTCAGCTTGATAAGGGTTGCAATGGCGTTGACCACTTCCCTGTTCTTGCTTTTAACGCTGGCAAAGGCCTGCCAGTTGCCCTCGAGTATATCATCCAGCAGGGCTGCCTTGCTGTCCCCGTCCAGCCTGAGTTCGCCGATGAGCGCCTTCAAAATGCCCGCGTGAGACAGCTTTAGCTCCGGCTGTGATAATCCCATCGACCCCGCTATCTCCAGCGCCAGGGCGATGACCTCGGCATCCGCAGCCCGGTCACAATCGCCTAAAAGCTCCACTCCGCATTGCCATTTCTCACGGTTCTCACGGCCGGTTTCCTCAAATGCGAAGACGTTGGTTATGTAGTAGAGGCGGGCTACCTTCTGGGCTGAGAGGTTCTCGCTGTAGAGCCGGGCGGCCGGTATGGTCCCGTCGGGACGCAGGACGACGCGCTCGCCTCCCCAGCCGTCCCAGTCGAGGAAGGAGTAGACGCGCCCCAGCATGGCGGGAGTCAGCGTCCCCGCTGCTGTGAAGAGGTGTATGTATTCCAGCGTGGGAGTCCTGATCTCGCGGTAGCCCCAGTTCAAACACGAATTGCGGAAGGCATCCTCAACCTGCCGGAAACGCTCCATGTCATCCGGCAGCAGGTCGCGGGCCCCTTTGCATTTTTGACTTTCCATAATTGATTATCCTTTTCGTTAAGCGGGATAATTCTACACTAATAGTATTACAGCTACAATCGGCGCCATAGATGTAGTGAGACACAGTCATATTGGCAGTACCCGCAGGTGTACTGTGCCGCTGTTATTACCTGCTTAAGAACGGTATACCAGGCGTGGTCCTACATTTTAGCGAACTTTATAGTCTGCTGTGTTTTGCATATCAACCTGAACAGGCCGCATTGTGTCATGCGCCTTATTATCTGTTCCTCTTTATAACACATCCGGGTATATTTCTCCCAAAAGGCGGTTTGCCTCCTCGACTCCCCTCTTGCTCAAGTGCCAAGCGATCGCATTGGTCTAAAGATGCTACAATATAGTGGCAATGCTAAGAAACCTTCTCCGCATCCTTTATCTTGTTTGCTTTGTACTGGGTATGATTCTCTGCCTGCTGCCTGCCGGGGCACAGGCTAATGGCGGGAATATCGTTGTACTCACGGTTAAAGGCAATATAGTCCCCGTGGTAGCCGACTATATCAGCCGCGGCATAGGTGAAGCTGAGGACGGTGGCGCTTCAGTTTGTATTATCACACTGGACACGCCGGGTGGCCTGCTGGATTCCACCACAAAAATAGTCGAGCGTATCATGAACGCAAAGGTCCCGGTGGTAGTATACGTATCGCCCCACGGCGCCTGGGCCGCTTCGGCTGGCACTTTCATCACTGTTTCGGCGCACCTCTCCGCCATGGCGCCGGCGACCAGCCTGGGAGCAGCTCACCCGGTGAGCGTGGGTGAGCAGATGCCTGAAGACGTTCAGAAGAAGGTGACGGAATACTCGGCAGCCTGGATACAGAGCATAGCTGAGAAGCGGGGGCGCGATCCTTCCCTGGTCGAGGCTGCGGTAAGGGAGAGCAAGTCGTTCACCGCCAAGGAAGCCGTCGAGAAAAAGCTGGTGGATTTTCAGGCCGATGATCTGGACAGCGTCATAAGGCAGATCAACGGGCAAAAGGTGACACTGGCAGACGGCAGAGAGGTCACCATCGATACAGAGAATGCTGGCGTCACTAAAAGCGATATGATGCTGGCGGAGAAGACACTGCAGACCATCAGCCATCCTAACATTGCATATATATTGCTTACACTGGCTTCCATCGGGCTGATCACCGAGATCTCCAACCCGGGGCTCATCTTACCCGGAGTGATCGGCGGGATCTGCCTTTTCCTGGCCTTCTACTCGCTGGGTGTGCTGAACGCGTATTGGGCGGGGTTGTTGCTCATAGTGCTCGCTTTCGGCCTCTTCGTAACTGAGATTTTTGTACCTGCTTATGGTATACTGACCACAGGTGGAGTTGTATCGCTCGTTATAGGTTCGCTCATCCTTTTTAGTGAAAGTGAGGCATCCATGCAGTTCGATAAGAGTCTCATCGTGTACGTCGCCATTTTTCTGGCCGCCTTTATGGCTTTCCTGGTCTGGGCTGTTGTCAGGGGGCAAAAAAGGAAGGTGACCACCGGGAAGGAAGGTATGATCGGGCAGGTGGCCGAAGTTAGAACTGCTCTCAAGCCCAGGGGTATGGTGATGGTGGAGGGAGAGCTTTGGAAGGCTGAGCTGGATGAAGGCCAGGCTCACGCGGGGGAAGAGGTGATTGTTCAGAAGGTGGATAACCTTAAACTTATAGTAACAAAAAAAAATTAGGAGGCAGCTATGCAGTTTGCGGGAATAATAGTACTGGCGATTTTCGTTTTGATAGTGCTTTTTGCATCTATCAGGATAGTCAATGAGTATGAAAGGGGTGTGGTCTTTCGCCTCGGCAGATACGTGGGCGTCAGGGGCCCGGGTCTTATCCTGCTCATACCCTTTATCGAGCGCCTGGTTAAAGTCGAATTGCGCGTTGTGACCATGGACGTGCCGCAGCAAGAATGTATCACCATGGACACGGTGACGGTCAAGGTAGATGCGGTAGTATATTTTCGCGTGATGAAGCCGGAGTGGGCGATCCTGAACGTTGAGCAGTATATCAGAGCTACGTCATTGCTTTGTCAGACGACTTTGCGGAACGTGGTTGGACAGTCGGAACTCGAAGATCTGCTGGCGCACCGGGAAAGGATAAACGAGAAGTTGCAGACCATAATCGATGAAAGCACCGAGCCATGGGGCATCAAGGTGAGCCTGGTCGAGGTGCGCGATGTTCAACTGCCCGATAATATGCAGAAAATCATGGCTGCGCAGGCAGAGGCCGAGAGGGGGAGGAGAGCCAAGATAATCGCCGCCGAGGGTGAAGCGCAGGCGGCCGAGAAGCTGGCCGAGGCCGCTAAGATCATCTCCAGTCAACCTGCGGCCCTCCAGTTGCGCTATCTCCAGACGCTGGTGGCCATAGCTTCAGAACGTACCAATACGGTGGTGTTCCCACTGCCAATTGAGCTGATTGAGCCCATGCTGCAAAAGATGGGCGGCGATAAGAAGAAGCTGGGCGCCTGATAACGAAGCAGGATCATAAAATAAGGGCGGCTTCACAGCCGCCCTTATTATTAACCGCAGCCAGGGATGACTGATATGTCACCTGCCACGATCTCCTGTACAGTTCCGTCATCCAGGCGCAGCACCAGGTGGCCTGATTTATTAATGGTCTCGGCCACACCCTCGATGACGCTGTTCCCTGATTGAACTTTCACGCGTCGGCCTATGGTATGCATATTGTCAGCCCATTCCCTGATGATTAAATCAGGTGTTACGGACTGCAGGTAAAGATTTTCCATTTCCGTGTAAACGCTCAATGCCACCTGCCCAACAGGCAATTCGTGGCCCAGCTGCATGGAGAGGCTGGTGGCGAAACCGGCTATCTCAGGATACAGCGCGGTGTCGAAATTGATGTTGATGCCGATGCCTATAATGCTGTAGCCGACCATGCTGTTAATCACTGCGTGTTCTATTAAAATTCCGCAGACCTTGCGCTCGCTGATAAGGATATCATTCGGCCACTTGATGCCGGCCTCGATGCCAAGGTCCTTAATCGTGCGGAAAACCGCCAGGGCGGATATGGCCGGCAGCAGGGGAACCGCTGACATAGCGGGCCGCAGGATTATCGATGTTGCCAGACCGCCCTCAGGGGATAACCAGGACCTGCCCAGCCTGCCGCGGCCGGATAACTGCGTCCCGGCTATGACAGCCGTGCCCTCGGGCGCCCCGCGATCGGCCATCTCCCTTGCTATATCCTGTGTTGAAGATGTGGTCGCCAGGTAATGCAGCTCCTTGCCGATGAAGCTGGTAGTCAGGTTGCTTTTTAAGTAATCGACGATTTCAGGCATGATGTAGCCATAATAATATATCAAAGAGATCAAACCATGTATAATTAATGAGAGTATTCATATGGGGAATATAGGATATCGCGGGGTTTGAACGATGGAAGGCAATAAAATAGAGCAGTTGGCTGCACAGGTTGCCGATCTGATGGTGAATTCCAAACGGTGCGTGGTTTTCAGCGGGGCGGGCATCAGCACGGAGTCCGGCATACCAGACTTCCGGGGAGAGGATGGCATCTGGACGAGGATGGATCCCGAGGATTTCACCATCCGGAGGTTCGTCGCCCGGCCCGAGGTCAGGAAGATGCAATGGAAACTTCTGGCTGAAGGGGGCCTGGTTAAGGATGTGCAGCCGAACGCAGCCCATTACGCCATAGCCGAGCTGGACAAACTGGGCAAGCTGGATTGCGTTGTAACGCAGAACATCGATAACCTGCACCAGTTGGCAGGCGTGCCGGATGAAAAGGTCTTCGAGCTGCATGGCAACATGCAATATGCCCGCTGTCTGAGCTGCCGCAGGCGTTATCCCATGGCCGAGATAGTGGCACGCCTTGCCATTGAGGAATTGCCGGAATGCGAGGCCTGCAAGGGCATCCTCAAGCCTGATGCCGTATATTTCGGCGAAATGTTGCCGCAGGCCGTGCTGAGCGAGGCTTCTCGCAGGGCTAACCAGTGCGACCTGTGCGTAGTAATTGGTTCAACGCTGGTCGTGTATCCTGCTGCCTACATACCGGAATATGCGCATAACGCCGGGGCCAAAATCGTTATTGTCAACATCGGCTCAACGCCCATGGACTCCAGGGCGGCTGTGCGCATCGAGGGCAAGGCGGGAGAAACCATGGGCACGGTTATGCAGTATGTCAGGGCCAGAATGCAGAAATGAGTATATTGACAAGCCAGGACTACAATGTTAGATTGTGAGAAATATCACACGCAGGGAGGTGTCAATTTGAGAAAGGCGGCTATAGCCATCCTGATGTTGGCGGTACTGGTTTCGGGATGCGTGAGACCGGCGGTAAATACCCAATTGGCTCCCCTTGCCTATATCGATTCCGTGTCGTCCCCACAGGTTTACGCAGGGGAGAAGGTCAAATTCTCCGGGCATGCAATTTCATCCACCGGCCAGATTGTGGGCTACAACTGGCGTTCCAGCATAAACGGAAATCTGAGCGAGCTGGCATCCTTCGAAACCGATTCGTTGACAGCAGGCTCGCACACGATCTGGTTTAAAGCGCAGGACAATTACGGCAACTGGTCCGACGAGGTAGGGACGAATGTCAACGTGATCATTCCCGGGGGACCGGAAAAGATGTCGATCAGGATATTTACAGCTACTCCGCCCGAGATAAAAGAAGGTGAATGGTCGACATTGACCTGGGATGTATCGGGGTTCGGCAATGTCCGCATTGATCCCGACATCGGCGATGTATCCATGTCCGGCAGCCGGACGGTACAGCCCAGAAAGGACACGATGTACACCATCTATGCCAGGAATGATGATGGTACAATGACGGCCAATACCAGGATCCTTGTGACCCCGCTGCATGTATATACAACCACCTTATATTCGATCGCAGCCGAGGATGGAACAGTCAGGAAGGACAAAGTAGTTCTTGATGGAGTCATGGTTGGACAGAACGAAATGCAGATACAGATGCAGGGCTTCCTGAGTTTCGATATATCTTCCATCCCGCGCGATGCCATTATCAAGGACGTAGATCTCGATATCTCAAAATCTGTGGTGATCAATTCACCCTTCCCATTTCAGGGCTCGCTCAACATTTATAACCAGCAATATGGTGACTATTTGAGAGCAAACGACTACATGGTTATTGTTCCCGCGGGCTACCTTTACAGCTGGAACTATAATTTCGTGGCCACTATGATGCCGAGTACACCGTTTACCTCGCCGGATTTTGTCACGACCCTGCAGAAACAGCTGGATATGGGCAGCAATCGCTACCAGACACGGTTGCAGTTCGAGAAATACTATTATTACAGCCGGGCTGACTACACCGAGCAGAGGTATACGGGGTCTTACAGCGGTGAAAGCAGCGCCAATTACCTTGATATCAGCGCCGGCAATGCCAAATTGATCGTCCGCTACGTGTTGCCACAGTAAAGTTGAACCGGGGGCGGCAGCTAAACTTAAGCGGCGTTTTCTGGCTATCTTTTGTGATGCAGACAATGTTGCCCCGGGAGGATCTAATATGAAAAAACTGCTGTTATCTTTTTTACTGTTACTTATATTGGCGGGGTGCATATACCTGCCTGCTCCTGTATATCAGACAACTCCTCAGGCCGGGAGGCCTGTTGTGACCAATTTTGCGGTCATCCCGGCAATTGTGGCTGCAGGGCAAAATGCGGTGCTGGTCTGGGATGTTTCGGGCGCCCAGGCAGTCAACATAGATAATGGGGTTGGCCCCGTCCCCTTGAACGGCTCAAAATCCATCGTGCCGTCCGCGACGACGGCTTATATCCTGACAGCGGTTAATTCTGCTGGGAGCAGCACAGCGATAGTGACGGTGGCAGTTGTGGGTAGACCGCCCGCGCAGCTGGATGGTGAAAGGATAGTCATATTGCCTGTTGTGCCAGGCGAGAGCGGGTCTCTGGTTAAAAGCGGCGTTAATTACGCCGCTTCAAACGCTGTCTGCGCCGGGGATAATCCGGCGAACCAGGCCAGCCGTGCGTTCCTGAGCTTTGATCTGACAATGCTGCCTCCCACTGCAGTGGTCAGCGAGGCCGAGCTGGATCTAACGGGATATTCAGTTATGGGACACCCCACCTACAGCAGTGCTATGTGGGGCAATATGGGTGCTCTTGAGATATACCAGTACCAGTACGGATCGGCAGGAAGTTTGGGTAGGGTAGCCTATGAGGCAATAGCGCCCATGGTAGCCAGCTTGAAGCTGATAGATCTGCAGGACAGTGCTCTCCTCATTGTTGATGTAACGCTGGATGAGCGGGGCAATAACATAGTGCAGAAGCTGATTTCCGATGCTCAGGGAAGGTGCCAGTTCAGGCTGGGTTTCTTTACGTCAACAAACTGGGATAGCATAGCTGACATGATATGCCTGGATGGGGCAGTATTGAAGATAAAATACAGCGTACCCTGAGCCTCAGGCCGGCCTGACTTCCTCCAGGTCGAAACGGAAGTTCTCGATGACCGGGTTGGCCAGCAGCTTTTTACACATATCCTGCAATTCAGCCCGCGCTTGCTCCAGATTGTCCGCAGCAATACGTATCTCGATGTATTTGCCAGCCCTGACCTCCTCCACATTGCTGAAGCCCAGAGTATGAAGGGCGCCCTTGATAGTCAGGCCCTGCGGATCGTTCACGGTAGGTTTGAGCGTTATATAGACTTTAGATAAATACATTTTTCAACTTCCTCCCGGTCAGCAGCGAGTAGGCCTCGCGGTAACGCTCCGCCGTCGCCTCAACCACGTCTGCCGGCAAGGCCGGTACAGGCGCCTTTTTGTTCCAGCCGGAGGCGGTCAGCCAGTCCCTGACCGGCTGCTTATCATAGCTTGGCTGAGATTTCCCCGGCTCATACTGGCTGACATCCCAGAACCTGCTTGAATCAGGTGTAAGCGCCTCATCAATCAGGATGAGCTCTTTATCGTGGAAACCGAACTCGAATTTAGTATCGGCTATGATAATGCCGCGCTCAAAGGCATATGAACGTGCAAAATTGTAAAGCGCAAGGCTATTTTGTTCAAGCCTGCGGGCGGTCTTCTCCCCTACCAGGTCGATGAGTTCCCCGGGAGTGAGGGGAAGGTCATGGCCAACAGCCGCCTTGGTAGTAGGTGTGAATATGGGTTCCGGCAATTCCTGACTCTCTACCAGTCCCTTGCGTGCCTTTCGCCCGTTGATTGTTCCCTTTTTCTTGTACTCTGCCCAGGCCGAACCGGCAACGTAACCGCGGACAACGCATTCCACCGGTACACGGTCCGCTTTTAAAACAACCATGGAGCGACCGAGCAGCATTTCGTGAAGCGGTCTTTTCCAGGGAGAATATTTCAGCAGCGCCCTCCGGCTTTCAACCGATTCAACCATGTGGTTGTGCACCAGGTGATAGGTTTTTCCGAACCAGAAAGCCGAGATCTGATTTAGCACGATCCCTTTATCAGGTATGCCGCTGGGAAGTACAAAATCGAAAGCCGAGATGCGGTCGGTGGCCACGATCAGGAGCTTATCTCCTACCTGGTAAGTGTCCCTGACCTTACCTTTCCCGTATAAAGGTAGTCGTAGTGAGCTGTCAAATATAATGTCCAAGTCGTAACTCCTATCTTTTAATCTGTGATTTACGCGTTTTCTTAAGCAGACCCAGACGTTCAAATACCGTGTCTGTATGCTTGAGGAAGCGCCGGTAATCGAATAAGGTTTCCAGTTCCTTGGCATTCAGGTATTCTGAGACATCGGGATCCGCTTTCAGCAGTTTCAGGAAGGGAGTCCTGGTTTTCCATGCTGTCATCGCATTGCGCTGCGCAATCTCGTAAGCTTGCTGGCGGCTGAGCCCCTTGCTTACCAGCGCAAGCATGACATTCTGGGAAAATACCAGTCCCTGCGTTATCTCGAGGTTTCGCTTCATATTATCCGGGTACACCTGCAGGCCCTTCATGACGCCGGTGAATATGCTCAAAATATAGTCGAGGGCAAGGCAGGCATCCGGCAGTATCACACGTTCGTTTGATGAATGACTGATGTCGCGCTCATGCCAGAGCGCCATGTTCTCCAGTGCGGTAATAGAATAGCCCCTGATCAAGCGGGACAGCCCGCAGACCCTCTCGCAAAGCTCGGGGTTACGTTTATGAGGCATGGCCGATGAACCCGTCTGACCCCGGGAAAAAGGTTCCTCTGCTTCCAGTATCTCTGTCCTCTGCAGGGCCCTGATCTCCGTGGCAAACTTGTCAAGAGAGCTGGCCGTGATGGCAAGCGTCGTTATAAGCTGGGCGTAGCGGTCACGCTGGATTACCTGGTTTGAAATAGGTGCACAGGCCAGCCCCAGCGAAGCACATGTTTTGGCCTCGATATCGGGCGGCACCGTGGCATATGTGCCGACTGCACCGGATATCTTACCCACGCTGATGCATTTTTTTGCATCTTCCAACCTGGCACAGTTGCGCCTCATCTCCTGCGCCCACAAGGCCATCTTGAGTCCGAATGTTATGGGCTCGGCATGCACCCCGTGCGTTCGTCCGATCATGATAGTGTCCTTGTTTGCAACAGCCCTGTCCTCGAGCACCGTGATCAGCGCATTCGCATCCTCGAGCAGCAGGTTAACGGCTTCACGAAGCTGCAGCGCCTGAGCCGTGTCCATGATATCCGACGATGTCAGGCCCAGGTGAATATAGCGTGAGTCCTCCCCCACTGTTTCCCCCACGGCATTGAGGAAAGCGGTTACATCATGATGGGTGACCTTAAGTATCTCTGCCATGCGCTCGAAGTCAACTCTGGCCGTCCGTATTTTTTGTAAGGCTGATTTGGGTATGCGCCCGGCGTCGGCCCAAGCCTCGCAGACGGCGATCTCAACCTGCAGCCATTTGTCGAACTTGTTTTTGTCCGACCAGATTTTTTTCATTTTTGGGCGTGAATATCGTTCAATCATATATACCTGCCCTTACGCCTCAGCCAGCCTGCGCTTATATTCTGCAAAAGACTTCTTGATATCGATGAATTTAATGCCCAGAATCTGGACTGCCAGCAGCGCTGCATTCTTAACGCCAGCGGCGCCTATGCCCGTGCAGGCAACCGGCACACCGCCCGGCATTTGCACGATGGAATACAGCGAGTCCACACCTTTCAGATCGCTGGTAGGCAATGGTACTCCTATGACTGGCAGTGTCGTCCACGAAGCGATGACCCCGGGCAGGTGGGCAGCGCTGCCCGCCGCCGCAATTATGACCTGGTAACCTTTGGAATCGGCTTCAAGCGCATACTGGCGTACCCTGTCCGGCTTGCGGTGGGCCGATAATATGGCAATATCGTACTCGATCTTGAACTCTTTAAATATGGCGAGGGCAGGCTGAATGAACTCTTCGTCAGTTTTGCTCCCTATTACAATGCCAACCAGCGACATCAATTCACCTCCCGTGCTGCAATATCCCTGCGGAAGTGGCAGCCCTCAAAATCGATATTTGGCATGTTGCGGTATACCTTCTCCCTCGCTTCTTTCAGGGTACTGCCTGAGGCCGTAACAGTTAGTACCCGGCCCCCGCTGGTGACGATATTGCCGTCCTCGCGCTTACCGGCGCCAGCGTAAAATATGTTGACATCCCTTTCCAGCCTATTGGAAATAGTAATGGGGAAGCCCGTGCGGTAGCCGCCCGGGTACCCGCCCGACGACATGACCACGCCCACGCAAGCATTGCTGCTCCATTCGATCTTCACACGGTTAAGATTAGCCTCAATTACGGACAACATGATCTCCACCAGGTCGGACTCCAGCCTGGGCAGTATCACCTGTGTTTCAGGATCGCCAAAACGGGCATTAAACTCCAGCACTTTCGGACCCTGCTGCGTGATGATCAACCCTGTATAAAGCACGCCTTTATAGGGCGATCCTTCTTTAGCCATGGCAGCAATGATGGGTTTAATAATCGTTTCCAGCACCTGGTTGGTCATCTCTTGATCGAAAAAGCCGGGTGGACTGTAGCTGCCCATACCGCCGGTATTGGGGCCCTGGTCGTCGTCGAAGACTCTCTTGTAGTCGCAGGCCGGGACCATGGGTATCACTCTTTCACCGTCGGTAAAGGCCAGAAGGCTCACCTCCTTGCCGAGCAGGCATTCCTCGATGACCACCCTGTCGCCGGCCGTCCCGAAAGCCCTGTCTTTCATTATTAAATGGAGCGCACCAAGCGCTTCCTCTGCGGTCTTTGCCACGGTTACTCCCTTGCCCGCTGCCAATCCGTCAGCCTTGACAACGA
This sequence comes from uncultured Dehalococcoidales bacterium, assembly GCA_964554375.1. GTDB lineage: Bacteria > Chloroflexota > Dehalococcoidia > GIF9 > UBA5629 > CAIMUM01. The sequence continues at coordinate 56,352 of CAZKOL010000004.1, read as the reverse complement.
TGGGGGGATCCTGGCTTTCGATATAGCTTTTAGCATCACTATAGCTGGTAAAGGTCCTGCCGGCGGCGCAGGGAATGTTGTTTCTTTGCATGATATCGCGGGCGAAAGCTTTGCTTGACTCAAGGCGGGCGGCCGCCCTGGACGGGCCGAAAACCCTAATACCGGCCTGGCTGAAAAGATCTGCGATCCCTGCTGCCAGGGGAGCCTCAGGTCCCACAACGGCCAATCCGATTCCAAGCTCCCCGGCCTTTTTCATTATCGAGGGGATATCGTTCAAGGATATGTCCAGGTTGCGGGCCAAACCGCTGGTGCCGGCATTTCCCGGCACAGCATATATGTCATCGACGCGGGGGCTCCGGGCAATTTTCCATACGAGGGTATGCTCGCGTGCCCCGTTGCCGATAACCAATACCTTCAAGCCGGAGTCTCCTCCAAAACCTACGTGGTGATCTTCTTTACTACGTTACGCTTGCTGCTCTTGGTCTTGCCGCGGTTCTTTTTTGCCGCCTTAAGCTTTGGTTTATGTGCCATTTTTCTTCTACCTTAACTCATTATTCAATTTTTCAGCCTGGACGGGGTCAAGCAATCTGAGTAGCTTTATAAGCCTGGCTACATGACCTTTTTTATCTTCGAGTATTTGCTCGATGGTGTCCGCGGCATCTTCATTGTCGATCATTTCAACCTGTGCTTCATACTCGTTGACAGATTTAAGCTCGGCCATCAGGTTGTCGCGTATCATTTCGAGATCCATAGATGTCTCGATATTTTCCTCCTGCTCATTGAAAGGGTCAAAAGTCATAGTTTCCTCCGGGTATAAAACCGCAATACGGTTCAAACCTGAAAATGATGTCTACCGCTTTTGTGAAAGCGCCTGAAAAGTATATATTTTCAGACGTTCAAAATCAAGTGTCTAATAAATGATAATGCTCCGACGGATCGGGAGCTAATCCGCCGCTGATATGGGACGCTGTATGATTTTGGCCGCTACTTCTTTTTAGCTTGTTTCAGGTCAGAGCCGGACAACCTGAGTATAACCGAATCTCCCACGGTTACGATATCATCCAGTTTGATCTTGTATTTCTTGTTTAAACCGGCGTTAATGACCGCATATTTAACGGTTCCCGATACGATATCGATATCCAGGTCGGCCATTTTGCCTATTTTATCTCCGTGCGAACCGATTACTTCCTTTCCCAGCAATTTCTTAACCAGCATATTACCTCCGCGTTTCTATGATCACAGGTACTGTATTTTTGTACATTATTATACAATTATTAATTGACATGGCAAGCAGATTTGGTTGAATCTATAGTGTAAGCGGAGGGAAATGTTTTACATAATATGTGGTGACGACAGTTACCGCTGTCACCAGGCGTTGAACGAGATAAAGGCAGGCCTGGGCAGCCCGGACATGGTGTCGGTTAATACTACGGTACTGGATGGACGCAAGCTGATTGACAGGACACTGACCGACGTATGCAGCGTAGTACCATTTATGTCTTCCAGCAGGCTGGTGATTGTGGAAGGGTTGCTCAGACGTTTCCAGCCCGGCGACAGGCAGTCGAGATCCAATAGTGGTGGGGAGGAGGCCAGCCAGCTACTCAGAGAATGGCAGAACATATTCGAATACATCAAAACCATGCCGCAGACAACGGTGCTGGTACTCTTCGATGCAGACCTTGATCCAAAAGCTGTCAACCAGCTTTTTAAGTCATTAGCCCCTGCGGCTGACCGGGTTTTCCAGTTGAACGAGATAAAGGGCAAGGAGTTGTCGGCCTGGATCAAAGATTACACAGTCAAAAATGGGGGCAAGATCTCGTCAGGCGCCGTATCCCTGCTGGCCGACTATATAGGGGGCGATTTGTGGTCGCTTACCGGTGAGCTCAACAAGCTGATGACCTACTGTGAGGGACGTGAGATAAGCGATAGCGATGTCAGGGAGATCTCCAGCTTTGCGCGTGAGGAAAGTATCTTCGCGCTGGTTGACGCAGTGCTTGAGGGCAGGATAAAGGATGCGCAACTAATGCTGCACCGCATGCTCAAATACGGGACAGCCCCGCAGCAGATATTGACCATGATCGAGCGACAGCTTGCCATCATCCTGAGAGTAAAAGAGCTGAGCCATGGGAACCAGCAGGAGATCCGGGAGAGCCTCGGGCTTCATCCCAGATATCCACTGGAGAAAACCTTGCGGCAGGCCAGGTCGTTCACAATACCCAAATTACGCAAAGCGTTTCATGCGCTGCTGGATACTGATGTGGCTATTAAGACGGGAAAATATGAGGACGACCTGGCGCTCGATCTGCTGGTAATTGAGCTTTGCAAGTAGTGCATATGTATTTGCCTGCTGTCTACGTGAGTTCGCTGTGATTCGTTGACTATTCTTTGCATCATGAAAATCTCTCCAAACATTATGCTGATACCCTGGACCGCAGTTCACCACGGAGATTTTTAATATCCCTTGGAACGAATATAAGTGCGGCTACGGTAAAGATAAAGCATATGGTCCATGCGCTGGTGCAGATACCGAAAATAGCTGTGCCCAGCAGGATACCGACCGGCTCTCCATCCTGGAAATGCCCGAATGAATCAATCGATATATTAAAGCCCCTGCCAAGCAACTCCCGGGCCAAATCGGTGTTTAACCTCCATGACTCAGGATCGGTAATGAGGATTCTTAAGTCGCGGGGCACGAAGAAAAGGTCGCTGTGTGCGATTACGGCCTTCTCGGGATTCATGCCCTCGTCAAGCATCACTCTGACTACCTCACGAACGTTTTCAACCGCGTCGAGAGGAGGGTGCGCTGACAGGGCGATCCCCGTCTCGTTGGACACTCTTACGGCAGCCCTCAGCATTTTTTTGCTGCTCGCTGAACGGCTCGGCATTGAATATGCCGGTGTCGGTTATAGTAACTTTTATATGCCCGGCCCTTATCCCTGTATCTTTGATGCTGTTTTCGATCTCTGCCCACATATATTTCATATAATCGCTCATCGCCATGTCTCTGAACTGCTCCGGCCATGAGTCTTCCGCATAGAGCCCGGTCGAGGCGATAATATGAACACCGGTTTTCCGTGATATGCGCTGAAGGGCGATGATATTGCAGCGCAAACCTGGAGCGCTCATATCCACTACAGCCCTGCCGCCTGAAGCTGCGAAATTCGTCAGTTCAGATTCAATCAATCCTTCGTCGCTCATATCCAGGGCGTCTTTTGAGAGGATGTGAGCGTGCTTTAAAATACCGAGATTATCCAGTTTCACCGGATCGTTGGCTGCGACGGGAGCATCCGCAGGTATAAGGTTCTCGTACCTGCGGCGGCAGAAGCTCGCATTACATACGGTGTGCTCGTGCATCGAGGTGAAACCGAGGTCACCCGGCGCTATGGATCCCAGTACGGTGGTTATCTGCGTCATTTCCCTCCTGTTTTTCGGGTTATATCATCAAGTAAATATGTAATACTCATACTTTCACCCAGGCTCTCTTTTTTACCGAGCTGACGATAGCTTCTAATATCCTCATTTCATCCACACCGTTGTTAAAGGTAGGCCGGGGCATCAGGTATGCGGCTCTGTATCCATGGCAGAACGATGGACCTGGCAGCATCCAGTACCGGCTCATGTGGGGGCAGTGCGGAGCAGGTTGTGATTCGTAGCGATCGACAATTGCCGGGTATTTAGTTAAAATTGTGTTGAAGTATAGTGGCGATATCGGATATGCGCAGGGTTTTAGCTATTATCCTGGCTGGTGGCGCCAGTGAGCGTTTGAGCGTTCTTGCCGATGAACGTGCCAAGCCGGCCGTCCCTTTCGGCGGGAAATATCGCATCATCGATTTCACGCTGAGCAACTGCGCCAACTCGGGTATTTATAATGTAGCCGTATTGACGCAGTTCAACCCGAGGTCGCTGGCAAGGCATGTGGGGGTGGGCAGGCCATGGGATATGGACCGTGAATTGGGAGGGGCCGTACTGCTTCAGCCTTTTCTCAGCCGCTCGCAGCGTACCTGGTACAAGGGCACTGCCGACGCCGTTTACCAGAACCTCTACTATATAGTGGACCAGCGGGTTGACGAGATCCTTGTATTATCGGCTGACCACATTTACAGCATGCGTTACGACCAGATGCTGGCCTCTCACCGCAACCGGCATGCCGATGTGACTGTGGCTGTCTATGAGGTCTTCCCGGAAGATATATCAAGGTTCGGCATCATTACGCTCGATCACAATGAACGGATTGTGAATTTTGAGGAAAAGCCCAAAACAGCCAAGAGCAGGCTGGCCTCCATGGGCATCTACATATTTAATAAAAAGGTGCTGGTCGATGCGTTAGAGGAGATAGCCGGCAAGCAGGAAGGAAAAGACTTCGGACACGATGTTTTGCCCAACCTGATAAGCAAATACGAAGTCTACGGGTTTCGCTTCCACGGTTACTGGCGGGATGTGGGAACTGTGGAAGCTTACTGGCAGGCTAATATGGACCTGATCGTGGACCTTCCGGAGTTGAACCTTTACAACCCAGAGAATGAGGTGAGGACCATCACGCAGGGATACCCGCCCGTGAAACTGGGGCCGCATGCGCAGGTGAGCAGGGCCTTGATATGTAACGGGGCAATTGTTAATGGTACGGTTATTGAATCTGTCATCTCCCCCCGGGTTTTTATCGAGGAGGAGGCGGTAGTCAAGAATTCCATCATCTTCGAAGATACCACAATCGGGCGCGGAGCCATTATAGACAAGAGCATTATAGATAAACAGGTCTGGGTCAGCCGCGGGTGCCATGTAGGGGCAGGGGATGATCTCACTGCCAACAAAGAGGAGCCCGAACACCTGGATTCCGGCATAACGCTGGTGGGCAAAGGTACAAGGATACCCTCCGATGTAATTATCGGCAGGAACTGCAAGATCGAGCCCTGGGTGGTGGCCAGTGACTTCCCTTCCACAACAGTGGAGAGCGGCGAAACGATTAAAGGCAAAAGCCGTCGCAAATACCAGGTTTAATTGATCCCGGGCAATGCAAAACGGCAGTGAAAATAGGTTCCCGTAGAACAATATATGATGAAAATACTCTTTGCGGCCGCTGAGATTGCCCCTTTGACCAAGGTGGGGGGTCTGGCGGATGTCGTCAGGTCTTTGCCGGAGGAGCTAATAAAGCTGGGGCACCAGGTCCGCGTGATTGTGCCTAAATACGGATTCGTTGATTACTCCACCTATGAAACTGAGCCTGTTGTATGTGATCTGACCGTTTTCTCCCTCAAGGAATACAGGAAGGTCAAGCTGGAGCAGATCGTCCTGAACGGAGTACCGGTTTACCTGCTGTCCTCTGATATATTTTCTAAATGTGATGCGGTATACGGCAGTGACGAAGTTGAAAGGTTCTGGGTATTCTGCGACTGCGTCAGCCAGTCGCTGCCTTACCTTGGTTGGACGCCCGAGATAGTGCACTGCCACGATTGGCATACCGCCTTGATTCCGCTGCTGCTCAGGTCCGGCCACTTCGATTGCCGCACTGTTTTCACCATCCATAATATGAAATACCAGGGTTATTTCGATGACCATACTCTGCAGAGATCCGGTATAGGGCAGTACTGGCACGGCCATATCGCCGGACTAACGGGTTTACCCTGGAATCTCATAGTGCAGGGCATACTCTGGTCTCATGTGATCAATGCCGTCAGCGAGAATTTTGCCCGCGAGATACTGACCGCGGAATACGGTTGTGGAATGCAGGCGTTCATTGATTTCCGCAAGAGCAGCCTCTTCGGCATCATCAACGGAGTGGGGTACGATGAGTTCGACCCGGTGAATGACCGGTTGATTGCGGCCAATTTCAATGCTGCGGACCTGGCCGGTAAGGCTGTCAACAGGAACAAGTTGCATGTGATGGCGGGCTGGAAGGTGCGGTCCGAGGCTCCCCTGGTCGGGATGGTCTCGCGGCTGGATGAGCAAAAAGGCATGGACATTATCATCAACGCGCTCCCCGAAGTAATAAAATCTACAGGGGCGCAATTCATCTTCCTGGGGCGTGGCAAGGAGTATTACGAGGAGGCGTTGCTGCAGCTTGAAGCAAAGTACCCGGATAATATCAGGGCTTATATTACCTACGACAATGCTAAGGCGCATCTTATTTATGCGGGGTCCGACCTGTTTCTCATGCCCTCACTGTGGGAGCCGTGTGGGTTGGGGCAGATGATCGCCATGCATTATGGTACGCTGCCGGTGGTGCGAAATACCGGAGGGCTGGCAGACACTGTGCGCAACCTCAGCAGCGATCTCAAGCAGGGAACGGGCTTTGTCTTCTCGGAGTACTCCGCCAAGGCGCTGACTTTCGCACTCAAGAAGGCGGCGGAAGCTTTCGCTAATAAAGCTGCCTGGCAACGGGCAGTGAAGCGCGTGATGGAACTGGATTTCAGCTGGCAAGAACCCGCCCGCCGTTATCAGTCCCTCTACACTAAGGCGCTGGAGATGAATGATAATGGGCCGCTCTGAGCAACCTGTTGTCAGCGTGGATATAGGCGGAACCAAGATAATCACGGCCGTTTTTGATGTAGATGGCGTAATGCTGTCCAGGATATACTGCCTTACATTAGGCAGTGAGGGCCCTGCCAGCGTGATCAATCGTCTCAAGGCGGCTATCGACCAGGTTATTGAAAAAGCCGGGCTGGAAAGAGATGAGGTGGGAGGCATAGGGGTGGCCGCTGCGGGGGCGATCGATATAAACAGGGGACTGGTCGCCGATTCGCCCAACCTGCCGCGCTGGCACAATATACCGCTTAGAGACAAATTGGCAGATTCGTTGGGCACGCCTGTCTTCTTACTGAACGATGCCAACTCCGCTGCGCTGGCGGAACACAGGCTGGGCGCCGGACGCGGGCTGAACAACCTGATATATATAACCGTCAGCACCGGCATCGGCGGAGGTATGATTATCAACGGCGAATTGTATAATGGTACAGACGGCACTGCTGCCGAGATAGGGCATATGATCATCAAGATCGGCGGACCTCTGTGCAAATGCGGAAAGAGGGGATGCTTTGAAGCCATGGCCTCAGGTACGGCAATTGCCAGTCTCGCACAAAAGCGATTGCGAAGAGGCGAGGAGAGTATTATGGCCGGGCTGGCTGATAATAAAGTCGGCGATGTAACTGCGGAGGTAGTTGCGGCAGCGGCCCGCAAGGGGGATGCGCTGGCTCTGGCTGTAATCGATGAGTCAGCGGGCTACCTCGGCATCGGATTGGCCAACCTTGTAAACCTGATGAATCCGCAGATGATAATAATAGGCGGCGGAGTATCTAAAATGGGAGGAATGCTGTTACGACCTGCCAGAAAATCGATGAAGGAGAATGCCTTTAATCTGCCTGTGAGTACGGCGCATCTGGTCAGGTCCCGGCTGGGCATGCATGCGGAACTTACGGGCGCCGCTCTATATGCGCGCGATAGGCTGAGGTCTAATGTATGATTTACTGGGCGCCCCTATTTCACTTCTACCAGCCGCCGACGCAGGTACCCGAGATATTGATGAAGGTGGCCAACGAGTCATATCGCCCGGTGCTGGAGGTATTTGACGAATACCCCCGCGCCAGGGCAACTTTCAATATCAACGGTGTGCTCAGCGAGATGCTGGGCCTGTACGGCTACAGCGATGTGCTGAGCGGTATGCGCAAGTTGGCCGAGAGGGGGCAGATCGAGTTCACCGGCTCGGGAAAGTACCATCCCATACTGCCCCTCATACCTGCTGGTGAAGTAGCCAGGCAGATCACGCTCAACCATAGTACAAATCGGCAGTATCTGGGCGAAGCTTACCAGCCCAGGGGCTTTTTCCCTCCCGAGATGTGCTACTCCAGGGAGATCGCCGAACCTGTCAGCGCATCGCGACATGATTGGATCATAGTCAGTGGCATCGCCTGCCCGGTGGGCTGGCCCATGGATGTCATCCACCGCATAGATTACGCCGGCCAATCGCTGGCGGTGCTTTTCCGCGATGATATCCTCAGCAACAAGATCAGCTTTAAAGATGTGGACGGCAGGGGGTTCATAGAGCATTTAAAACAGCTGCGCCAGGGCGAAGGGGATATATATGTGATAACGGCCATGGATGCCGAGACATTCGGCCACCATATACAGCACTGGGACAAACTTTTCCTCTCGGAGGTTTACGAGACGCTGGTGCCGGCTGAAGATAATCAAGCCGTGATGCTCGAGCAGAAGCCGCTGGCTGACCAGCACCGCAGACTTTTCGAATACGAGAAGTCACAGGATGCCGGTGAGATCAGCATCGTCACAATCAGCCAGTTGCTGGAGCTCTTCCCCGCAGGGCAGAAGATCAGTCCCAGGCCTTCGTCGTGGAGCACCTCGGCGGCGGATATCCGGGCTGGAAATTATTACCCGCTGTGGAAGGATAAAAACAATACGGTGCATAGTATGCAGTGGGAACACCTGGACCTGGCCATCAGGATCGCGCATAGGGCCATTGATATTGCGGACAATCCCGCCAGCCTGGGCTATGCCAATATAGCCAGGAACGCACTTGACCGCGCCCTGCATAGCTGCCAGTTCTGGTGGGCCAGCAGGAAGCCCATGTGGGATATCAATATGATAGACAAAGGCCTGGCACTGCAGCGGCAAGTACTGTTAAACTCATTCAAAGCCATATCCCTCAGCGGTTGCAGCCAGGAAGAAAAAAAGGAGAATTATTACTACGTGATAGCGGCCAGGCACGTCTTTGACCGGATCACTGATTATCTTTTCATGGATTAGGCGCAGATCCAATAGTCTGCCGCAACTAACGGAGGATTGACGCTATGAGGTCCCGAGAGCTTATTGGAAAAGAGGTTATCGATGCCGGCGCACGCGTCATGGGGCGCGTGAAAGACGTCGAGATAGACCCGGTGAAATGGAATGTGACGGGCATAATCATAACAACCGGGTTCATGCGCGCCAGGACCTTATTGACTGGCGATATAGACAAGGTCGGTGATAAGGTTGTGCTGAAAGTAGCCTTCGATAAGCTCCATAAAGCTTGAGCACAAGGGTGCATATTTGAAGCGGATATTTCTGGGATTGGCCATTCACAACCACCAGCCTCTCGGCAATTTCCCATGGGTTTTTGAAGATGCTTACCGGCAGGGCTACTTACCCATGCTCGAGGCACTGGGGAGGCATCCCTCTATCAACGTATCGCTGCATTACAGCGGCTGCCTGCTCGACTGGATATCGGCCGAACACCCTGAATTCTTCAAATTGCTGGCCATGCTGATTTCCCGGGAGCAGGTGGAGATAATGGGAGGGGGCTACTACGAGCCTGTGCTGCCCATGATACCGGACGCCGACAAATCCGGTCAGGTCGGCAAGATGAGCGAATATATATGGCAACAATTCGGACGCCGCCCCCGAGGCATGTGGCTGGCCGAACGGGTTTGGGAGCCTTCGCTGGCCAGGATAATTGCTGATGCCGGCATCGATTGGACACTGGTGGACGATACGGCGTTTAAGATGGTTGGCCTGAATGAACATGACCTCTTCGGCTATTTCAAAACCGATGAGCAGGGAAGGTATATCAAAGTCTTCCCTATATGCAAATACCTGCGCTATGCCATACCGTGGTATAAAGTGGATGATGTCATCGCCTATCTGAGGGAAAACGCGTCGGAAAGCGGGGAAAGAATAGCAGTGCTGGGCGACGACGGCGAGAAATTCGGAGTCTGGCCGCAGACCTGTGAACTGTGCTGGGGAGAAGGCTGGGTGGAGGATTTCTTCACGTTTATCGAAGCGAATGGAGAGTGGCTGACTACTATCAAGCTGGGAGATTATGCGGAAAGTCATGGACCGGCGGGCCGCGTATACCTGCCCTGCGCATCCTATGACGAGATGCTGGAATGGTCTTTGCCGGCGGACATCTCGGAACTGTATAAGCAGTTGAAGCGCCGCGCCGGGGAGGATCAATTTGCGGGTGTGCTGAACCATGTTTTCAGCGGCTACTGGCGTAATTTCCTGGTCAAGTACCCTGAGATAAACCGTATGCAGAAAAAGATGCTCGCCGTCAGCGCGCGCGTCCACCTTGCGCGCGCAGTAAATGAAGCTGATTGCGGGATCGATTATCTCTGGAAGGCTCAATGCAACTGTCCCTACTGGCATGGTGTATTCGGCGGAATTTATTTGCCTGATATACGGACAACAACCTTCGCCAACCTGATCAGGGCCGAAAACTGCGCCGACGCGCTTCTGCCGGGCTCCGGTGCGGGATACCGCTGGCAGCAGGTAGATTTCGACGGTGATGGAAATGATGAGATAGTAATTGAAGGCAGCGACCTCAACCTGTACTTCAGCCCCGCAGAGGGCGGCAGCATATTTGAATGGGACCTGCGCGGCCATGCCTGCAATGTACTGAGCACCGTATCACGCAAACCGGAGGCCTATAACATGGAGATCGCCGGGATTGAAGAGCAACGGCGGAGTTCGAATGATGGATGCGAGGTTCACAGCATACATGATGGTGTCAGGATCAAGGATATCGACATTGCGGACTGGTTGATCTATGATGCTATACCGCGGTCCAGCCTGATCGACCGTTTTTTAGACGGCCGCGTGATGATTGAGGACTACCGCAGAGACGTTTTTGAGGACCGCGGAGATTTCGCCGGCCGGCCTTACGATTGCCGGGTTGACACGGGGGTCGATGCCCTGCAGGTTTACCTTGAGAGGGAAGGTACACTGCAACTACCTCAAGGTCCATGCGGCATCAGGCTGGAAAAAAGCGTCGCACTGGCGCGCAATGATGGCAGCCTCCATATCAATTACAGATTTGTCAATACCGGCAGCGCGGCAATAGACACGCTTCTGGCCGCAGAGTGGAATATCAATTTGCTGGGAGGAGGACATAACGAGGCCGCCTATTATCACATCGAGGGTAGGGATATCGCAGACCTGCGCCTTGACTCCAGCGGCGAGATAACAGAAATCACCCGGCTTATCATGGGTAACCGCCAACTGGGTATCGAGCTCGAACTGGAGCTTGACCGGCCGCTGACCATCTGGCGTTACCCGGTTGAGAGCGTGTCCAATTCTGAAGGGGGCCTGGAGAAAGTCTACCAGTGCAGTTGTGTAGTGATACTGTTGCCATTGATGATAGACCCGGGTTGGTCGGCGTCCTTTAGCTACAGCTGGCGGGTGGCGAAATGACGGCAAAAGAGATATCGCTCACACCTTTGAGGAAGCAGTATCTGCGCATCAAGCAGAAATACCCCGGCGCCATCGTCTTTTTCCGCCTGGGCGATTTCTACGAGACCTTTGATGAGGACGCCAGGATCACGTCGCGCGAGCTTGAGATTGTACTGACCTCGAGGGAGATGGGCAAGGGGGTAAAGGTGCCGCTGGCCGGTATACCTTACCATGCACTGGAGAATTACCTGGCGCGGCTGATAAGCCGTGGCTACAAGGTGGCTATCTGCGAGCAGTTGACACCTCCGGGCAAAGGCCTGGTTGAGCGGGACGTGATACGGGTTGTCACACCAGGCACCCTGATTGAGCCTGGATTGCTCGCGGAGAAAAGCAACAACTATCTGGTCGGCCTGCTGATTGATAAAGGGCAGGCAGGCATAGCTTTTGCAGATATCACCACCGGGGAGTTCGCAGTTACACAGCTGTCCCGGGACCGGGCCGCCGACGAGATAGCCAGGCTGAACCCGGCCGAGATAATCGTGCCCGGGTCATCAGAGTACGTTGAGATCAACGCTTTCCACAATATAACCGGGATAGAAAGCTACTTTTTTGAGAGGGACACGGCCAGGCAGTCGCTGCTGGAGCTTTTTTCCGCATCGTCCCTGGAAGGTTACGGCTGTGAACACCTTCCTCTGGCAGTGGGTGCTGCGGGCGCCGTGGTAGCTTATTTGCGTGAAAACCAGAAGACGGCGATAGGGCTGCTCAACCGGCTCTCGACCTATTCAACAGGGTCTTTTATGACGCTTGACATGCAGACTATACGTAATCTGGAGATGTACAGCAGTCTGCGCTGGGGGATGGCACAGGGCTCGCTGCTGTCCGTTATAGATATGACCAGGACATCCATGGGTGGCCGCCTGCTTAAGATGTTCATCGGCAGGCCATTGCTTGAGCTTGAGGCGCTGGCCCGGCGCCAGCAAGCTGTGGAATGGTTCTTTAAGAACACCCTTCGGCGCGGCACAATCATTTCGCTGCTGACCGACATGCCGGACGTCGAGCGCATCATCATCCGGGTGCGCAGCGGCAACGCCCTGCCGCGGGAACTGGTAGCCCTCAAGATGGGACTGGAGAAATTGGCTGCTATCCAGGCTTCCCTATCTGAAAATGACCTGCCGTCCCAACTCGGGGAAGGCCTTAAGCCCTGCCCGGACATGGTTGCGCTGATCTCTGACGCTATCGCGGACCACCCGGCTTCCAACTTCGAACATGGAGGGGTGATCAGGAAGGGTTTTTCGGAAGAGCTGGACAAGATCAGGGCCATGTCCTCTGATGCCCGCCAGTATCTGGCCGGGATGGAGAAGCAGGAAAAGGAGCGCACAGGCATCAAGTCCCTCAAGCTGGGCTACAACCGGGTTTTCGGCTATTACATAGAGGTGTCGACTTCCAACCTGGCGGCCGTGCCCGCCGACTATATACGTAAACAAACTCTGACCAACGGCGAACGTTTCTACACCCCGCAGCTAAAGGAATATGAGTCACTTATCCTCAACGCCCAGGAGAGGATGATCGACCTGGAGAAGGCCATTTTCGCGCAGGTGTGCCGGCAGGTCGCCGACCGCGGCGAGACAATACTGGAATCGGGCAGGGCACTGGCGCGGGTGGATGTTTACTCCAGCCTTGCAGAGGTGGCGGTGCGCCATAATTACGTTAAGCCGGAGTTGAATGAGGGGGAGACTATTACAATCAGGGGCGGCAGGCACCCGGTTGTGGAGAGGGCGCTGGGCAGCGGCGCATTTATTCCCAACGATACCTCGCTTTCCAATCAGGACAACCAGTTGATCGTGTTGACGGGCCCCAACATGGCGGGTAAGTCGACCTATCTCAAGCAGGTGGCGCTGATCGTTCTGCTGGCCCAGACCGGGAGCTACGTGCCGGCTGACGAAGCCGTCATCGGCATAGTAGACCGCATATTCACGCGCATCGGCGCGCAGGAGGATATAGCGGCCGGGCAATCCACCTTTATGGTAGAGATGATAGAGGTGGCTAATATACTCAACAATGCTACAGCCAGGTCGCTGCTGATCCTTGACGAGGTTGGGAGGGGCACCAGCACCTATGACGGGCTTTCCATTGCATGGGCAACCATCGAGTACATTCACAATAATGCCAGACTGAGGGCCAGGACCCTCTTTGCCACCCATTACCACGAGCTGGTCGCGCTGGCCGCCAACCTGCCGCGGGTGAAAAACTTCAACATGGCCGTAACAGAGGAGGAGGGGAAGGTCATATTCCTGCGCAAAGTCGTGCCTGGTGGGGCGGACCGCAGCTACGGGATACACGTTGCTCAACTTGCCGGAATTCCGAAGGCGGTCATTCGCCGCGCTGAGGAGATCTTGCAGCGGCTGGAAGAGGAGCAAGCAGGGCGCAAGAACGGTGCAGGGAAGGGATCCGTTGATTCCCAAGCCTTGCAGCTATCGATCTTTGTCCAGTCTTCTGAAATCAAGGCCGAACTAAAAAAAATGGATATCGACTCTATGTCGCCGATCGAGGCCATCAACAAGTTGTACGAGCTGAAAAATAAAGCTGAAAGCGATTAACAGTGGTAATAAGCTGTACGTCTTATATCTGCCCGGTGGAATAGCAGTATCTGCCGAAAAGTGCTATAGTCTTAACCCCATGAAAGAGAAAATAGAGGAGCTAAAGCAGGGTACGGTAACTACGCCGCAGGGCTTCTTGGCCGGCGCCGTGGAGGCCTCGGTTAAATACAAGGGGCGGCTTGACCTGGGCATACTTTGCTCAGAGACGCCCGCCGTTTCCTCAGCGGTTTTTACTAATAACAAGGTCAAGGCAGCGCCCATTCTTATCAGCGCTAAAAATAACGAGAAGGGCAGGGTGTGTGCCATAGTGGTCAATTCAGGCTGCGCTAACGCCTGCACGGGTGAGAAAGGGCTGAGCGATGCCGCCGATATGGCTGCTGCTACTGCGAAAAAGCTGGGTATCAGGTCCGACCGGGTTATGGTTGCCAGCACCGGTGTAATAGGCGCCGTCTTGCCGATGGACAGAATAAAGGCGGGCATCGGCAAAATCAAGTTACTGAAAGATGGCGGACATAAACTGGCCAGGGCTATCATGACGACCGATACCCGTCCCAAGGAGATCGCTGTCAGGGTCATGGACGGCAGCGGGCACTATACAATAGGCGGGATAGCCAAGGGCGCGGGTATGATCCACCCGGACATGGCAACATTGCTCAGTTTCTTAACAACTGATGCCAGTGTCGAAGCTGCATTCCTTGCACGTGCGCTGATGGCTGCTGTCGATGACAGTTTTAACATGCTTACCATAGACGGCGATACCAGCACCAATGACATGGTGTCCATCATAGCCAATGGCTGTGCCGACAATGAAACGATCACAGCTGGAAACGGCAGCATGTTCAGAGTAGCCCTGGGCCGGGTATGCCGCTACCTGGCCTGTAGCATCGCTGCCGACGGAGAGGGCGCCACCAGGCTGATCGAGGTGTGCGTGGAGGGCGCCAAGAGCCGGTCCCAGGCAAGGAAGGTGGCCAGGCTGATCGCAGTATCCTCGCTGGTGAAATCGGCTGTGCACGGCAACGATCCCAACTGGGGACGGGTTGTGGCTGTTCTGGGGCGCAGCGGCGCCGAGATGGAAGAGGGGATGCTCGATGTTTACCTGCAGGGTGAGCAGGTGATGCGCTCCGGCAGTCCGCTGCCCTTTGAGAAAGACAAACTCAGCCGCCGTATGAAGGCTGATAAGGTTACCATCAGAGTTTGCTTAAATATCGGGATGGGGAATGCAGTAGCGTGGGGATGCGATCTCTCTCAGGAGTATGTTACTATAAATAGCGATTATACTACCTGACCGGTCCCGGAATTGCGTATGTTTAGATCGAAAATCATAGTGGTTAAGATCGGTGGCAGTACTCTGGGCCAAAACGATACCACGATGGAAGACCTGGTAACCCTCCAGAAAAAGAAGGTTCCTGTGGTTGTTGTGCATGGGGGAGGCAACGCGGTAACGGAATGGCTAAGCAGGCTGCATATATCCACGCGCTTCGTACAGGGCCTGCGCGTGACTGACGAAGATACACTGATGGTCGTCACGGCTGTGCTGGCCGGCCTGATTAATAAAGAGCTGGTCTCGGAGATATCCCGAAGGGGTGGGAAAGCCGTGGGAATCAGCGGCGCCGATGGAGCGATCGTATTGGGTAAGAATAAGGACCGCGAGCTGGGACTGACAGCCGAAGAGCTGACGGTGGATTCCCGGCTGCTCAAAATACTGCTCAGCAACGGTTATATGCCTGTAATAGCGCCCGTGTGCATCAACTCCGAACCCGGTGGCAGGCAGGATAACAACCTCCTGAACGTCAACGGCGATACAATCGCCGCCGAGATCGCCGCTGCGCTGGACGCCCGTAAGCTGATCTTTCTTACCGACGTGCCGGGGATATACGACGATTCAAGGCAGGTGATAACGCATATCGATGGCGGCAAGGCCAGGAACATGATCGATACCGGGACCGCATCAGGCGGCATGGTGGCCAAGCTTGAGGCAGGCATGATCGCCGCCCGCAAGGTTTCTCTCACGCGCATAATAGACGGGCGGGTAGGGCATGCGCTGATCGATGAAATTGAAGGAAAAGGGAGTGGTACCACAATTGTCAACCGAAAATAAAAACTGGCAGGATCTGGAAAAGCAGGTGTATATGCAGCTGGCCAAACGCTGGCCGGTCACCATTGTACGCGGCAAAGGCATGAAAGTCTGGGACGAAAAAGGCAGGGAGTACCTGGATTTTGTGGCCGGCATCGCGGTGACCAGCCTGGGGCACTGCCATCCTGTGATCGTCAAGGCGCTGACGCGCCAGGCTAAAACACTCATCCAGATGTCCAACATGTATTACACAGTCCCGCAGCTTCAGCTAGCAGAGCTGCTGGTCAAGACGAGCTGCCTTGACCGCGTCTTTATCTGCAACAGCGGAGCAGAGGCCAACGAGGGCGCCATCAAGCTGGCACGCCGTTACGGCAAGCTCAAGCTGGACGGCGCCTACGAGATAATCACAACGCACGAGTCGTTCCACGGCAGGACACTGGCGACCACGGCAGCCACGGGACAGAACCAGTTCCAGGAGCCCTATACCCCGCTGCCGACAGGTTTTATCAATGTTGATTACAACGATATAGAGGCAATAAAGAAGGCCACCAATAAGCTGACCTGCGCGGTCATGCTGGAGCCCATACAGGGTGAGGGCGGCGTCAACGTGCCGTCGGACGATTACCTGAAAAAAGTGCGGGCTTGGTGTGATGAGAAAGGGCTGCTGCTTATACTGGACGAGGTCCAGACGGGCATCGGCCGCACCGGCGCCCTTTACGCATACCAGCAGTACGGAGCGGAGCCGGATATTATGACCCTGGCCAAAGGTTTGGGTGGAGGCGTACCCATAGGCGCGTTCCTGGCAAAAGAGCCCGCCTGCGTTTTCAAAATCGGTGAGCATGGCGCCACATTCGGGGGCAATCCCCTGGTCTGTGCCACTGCCTTTGACGTGCTCAGCTATATAATTTGGAAAGACCTGCCGGGTCACGTCGGACGCATGGGAGAGTATCTTCGCGCTGGCCTGAAAGGCATGGCCGCTGAGCATAAGGTGATTAAAGAGGTGCGGGGAAAGGGCTTGCTGGTGGCGCTGCAGTTCAACAGCGAAATTGCAGAGGCGGTGGTGCTGGCCTGCCTGGAAAGGGGCATTATAGTGAATAAGGTAAAGTCCGACGTGATACGTTTTATCCCGCCACTCATCGTTACGGAGAAAGAGATCGATATGGCGCTGGGCGTGCTCGGCAAAGTATTGAAAGAGAGGCAATAAGATGGCAAGAAAAGCGAAGGAAAAGGTAGTCCTGGCCTACAGCGGCGGATTGGATACATCGGTCGCCATCAAGTGGCTGGCTGACAACTACAAGATGGATGTGATCACGCTCTGCGTCAACATCGGTGGTGTCAGGGATGTGGAGGGCATCCGACAGAAGGCTTTGAAGCTGGGAGCGGTAAAATCCTTCGCCGTTGACGCGAGGGATGAATTTATTGACGATTACGTTTTCAAAGCCGTGAAAGCTGATGCTTTGTACGAGGGACAATATCCATTGGCCACGGCGCTGGGCAGGCCCCTTATGGCCAGGCTGCTGGTAGACCTGGCGCATATGGAGGGGGCAACGGCCGTGGCCCATGGATCGACAGGAAAGGGCAACGACCAGGTGCGTTTCGACGTTAGTGTGCTTGCGCTGGGACCGGAGCTCAAGATCATCGCCCCGGCACGCGAATGGGGCATGACCAGGGACGAAACCATTGAATATGCGCACAGGTACAAGATACCCGTGCAGGTTAAAGTGTCCCGGCCATATTCCATAGATGAAAATCCCTGGGGCCGCAGCATCGAGTGCGGAATCCTTGAAGACCCCTGGAACGAGCCGCCCGAGGATATCTACGAGTGGACCAGGTCCCCTGCGGACGCGCCGGACAGGGCTGAATATGTGGAGATAGGCTTTGAGGGAGGGGTGCCTGTCAGCCTCAACGGCAAGAAAATGGAGGGCCTGCCCCTGATTGAAAAGCTCAATGTGATAGCCGGGCGCAACGGCATAGGCAGGATCGACCATATGGAAAGTCGCCTGGTGGGTATAAAGTCCAGGGAAAACTACGAGGCCCCGGCTGCGATGGTTATCCTGAAGTCCCACCTTGCGCTGGAAGCCATGACGCTGACCAGACATCAGCTCAGGTTCAAGGAGAGGGTGGCGCAGGAATACTCAGATATAATCTATAACGGCCTGTGGTTCTCCAATTACCGGGAGGACCTGGATGCCTATATAGACAGCTCTCAGAGGTACGTATCGGGCACTGTCAGGGTCAAGCTGCACAAGGGCAACTGCATCATCGTCGGGCGCAAGTCGCCTCACTCTCTTTACAGCTTTCAGCTGGCAACCTATGACCGGGGCGATCTTTTCGACCAGAGTGATTCGGCGAGCTTTATCCGCATCTGGGGCCTGCCGCTCAAGATACAGGCGCAGGCGCAGATCACAGGATTATCCGCGCTCGGGAGCGGCAAGAGGGTAAAAAAGAAGAAGTAAGGGTACGGTGGAAAAGGATGGGAGTAAAGAAAGAGGCAAGGTTAAGGGGTAGATTCAAAGAGGAGATGGATGTGGCCGCCCAGCGCTACCTGGCTTCGGTCCCTTATGACTGGCGGCTGTACAGGCACGATATCCTGGGGAGTCAGGTGCATGCCGAGATGCTGGCACGACAGAAGATCATAGCCAGGAGCGATTATTTAAAGATCAGGGACGGGCTGAATTCCATCCTGAAGGAGATAGAAAGCGGCCGCTTTTCGTTCAAGCTTGAGCTGGATGATATTCACATGAACATTGAGAGCAGGCTCTTTGAACTGATCGGTGATACGGCTGGGAAGCTGCATACGGCCAGGTCGCGCAACGACCAGGTGGCCCTCGATATGCGTCTCTTTGCCAGGGAGTCCGCCGGCAACGTGGTAAAGGCGCTGCAGGGATTTAATTCACGGCTGGTGGATATTGCAGAGAAGAACATCAAGGTCGTCATGCCGGGATATACCCACCTTCAGCAGGCGCAGCCCGTGCTTTTCTCTCATCACGTCATGGCCTATTTTCAGATGTTCAGCCGGGATATTCAGAGGTTCGAGAATTGCCTTATGCGCATCAATATCCTGCCCCTGGGCAGCGGGGCGCTGGCCGGTTTGCCCTACCCGGTGGACAGGGAATTCGTCGCCGGAAAGCTGGGGTTCGACGATGTGAGTGCCAACAGCATCGACGCAGTCTCCGACCGCGATTTTATTATCGAGTTCGAGTCGGCATCCGCCATAACCATGATGCACCTGTCGCGGATGGCTGAGGAGGTTGTAATCTGGTCGACGGCCGAGTTTGGATTCATCGAGGTCGGGGATGCCTATGCCACCAGCAGCAGCATCATGCCACAAAAGAGAAACCCGGACGCTGCTGAGCTTGCCCGGGGCAAGGCCGGCCGCGTGTACGGCCACCTGGTAGCCATGCTTACTGTGATGAAGGGCCTGCCCCTGGCCTACAATCGTGACCTGCAGGAGGATAAAGAGGGGTTTTTCGATACCGTGGACACTCTCATATCCAGCATAGATGTAATGTGCGGACTTGTGGCTTCCATCAAAATAAACCCGGCCAGGATGAAATATTCGATGCAGAGCTATATCCTGGCAACCGACGTGGCTGATTACCTGGTAAACAAGGGGCTGTCGTTCCGTGAGGCTCACGATGTGGTGAGCAGGGTTGTTTCCTACGCCGTCGACAACAACAGGGAATTGAACGAGCTGGATATCAAGGAATACAGGGGATTCTCCAGGCTGTTTGAGAAGGATGTACTGGCCATTACCCTGCAAAAATCGATCGAGGCAAGGTCCTCTCAGGGCGGTACGTCTACTTCCGAGGTAAAAAAGAGCATCGAAAGGGCCAGGGGTGCCATCAGCGGGTATGAAAGGGAAAAAAATTAAGATAGCCCTTTCAATCCTTTCAGCGGATTTCAGCCGCCTGGGGGAGCAGGTACGCGAGGCCGTCGATGCAGGGGTGGATTACATCCACGTGGACGTCATGGACGGCCATTTTGTGCCCAATATCTCCATCGGCCTGCCTGTAGTTGAATCGTTGCGCAGGATAACGAGTATCCCACTGGACGTCCACCTCATGATCGAGAAACCTGAATTATTCATCGAGAGATTCGCCAGGGCAGGCGCCGATATACTTACAGTGCACGTTGAAGCATGCAACCACCTGGACGGCGCCCTGAATGCCATAAAGAAGCTGGGGATAAAGGCCGGCATCTCGATCAACCCCGGCACACCTCTGTCGGCGCTGGATGAGGTTTTGCCCATGGCTGACTTGCTGCTGGTGATGACCGTTAACCCCGGCTTCGGCGGGCAGGAGTTTATAGCGGGAATGGCGGATAAAATAGCCAGGCTGAGGCAAATAATCTATAATAAAAAATCCAGCGCTGAACTCGAGGTTGACGGCGGGATAAATACCGCAACGGCCCCGATTGCAGCGGGCGCCGGAGCAGATGTCCTGGTAGCCGGTTCCGCCATTCTGAATTCAAGCCTGGGGATACGCGCAGCTTTGAAAGAATTGAGGGATTCTGTATGTTAGCGGGAGGCCTTGTTCCTGGTCCTGATGCACCTGGTACAAAGGTTGAGCCGGACGGCGGTCCCGTTGATGTTAAACGTCGTAGGCTGGATGTTGGGAAGCCATGTCCGCCTGGTATGCTGCTTGGAGTGGCTGATCCTGTTGCCGAAGCGCAACGTTTTTCCGCAGATATCACATTTGATAGCCAATTTTTTAATCCTCTTTGTCAGATACTTTGCGAATAGTGAACAAGAATGATATATAATACCACAATCGTCATGATATTGAAAGGAGACAGATGAAGCAATCCTGGGACGGCAAAGACCTCAGGGACATGTTTGCAGCCGGCAGCAACTGGCTGGAGAAGAGCGTGGCTGAGGTTAACGCCATTAACGTCTTTCCAGTGCCCGACGGCGACACGGGCACCAACATGCTGCTTACCCTCAGGTCGGTGATCGAAGAAGCAGACAGGGCTACCGACAGTACAGTGGGTGTGATGGCCAAAGCCATGGCCCACGGAGCGCTTCTCGGCGCCAGGGGCAACTCCGGCGTGATCCTGGCACAGATCTTTCGCGGCATTGCCAAAGGATTCGACGGAAAAGCTCAGTTCAACGGCACGGACTGGGCCGCGGCGCTGGTGCAGGCGGCCAAGACGGCGCGGGAAGGGCTTTCCAATCCGGTAGAGGGCACTATACTGACGGTTATAGGGGATGCTGCGGGCTCAGGCCGGCAATTCGCCGAGAAACACCCCGATGACCTGGTGGCCATAATCGATGAGACGGTCAAGGAAGCGCGCGAGTCGGTGGCCAGGACACCCACGCTGCTGCCTGTTTTAATGGAGGCCGGCGTGGTGGATGCGGGGGGGCAGGGATTGTATATCTTGCTGGATGGCGCCCTGAGGTACCTTAAAGGTGAACTGGAGGAGCTGCAGTTCCGTAAACCCCAGATGGTCAGCGCCAATATCACTGCGACCAGGAACGTTCACCTGGTCTCATCGGAAGAGGATGAAGCCTACGGCTACTGCACCAATTTCCTGCTCGAGGGGCCCGACCTGGACCCCGAGAAGATTCGGCGCAAGCTCGAGGACAGGGGACAGTCGCTGGTAGTAGCGGGAGATGAGACGGCTGTCCGCGTGCATATTCACTCTTACGACCCGGGTGGCATTCTGGCGTATGCCACGTCGCTGGGCACCCTTCACCAGATACAGATCCAGAACATGGATGACCAGCATGTCGGTTTCAAGGAGATGCAGAGACAGAAGGCGTTGCCGACGGACATAGCGGTGGTGGCCGTTGCTTTCGGCGCCGGTATGATCAAATTATATGAGAGCCTGGGCGCCGTGGTGGTTAAGGGCGGGCAAACCATGAACCCCAGCGTCAAGGAGATACTGGCCGCCGTGGACGCTGTCGAGCCCGAAAAGGTCATACTGCTGCCCAATAACAAAAACATCATACTGACGGCCTCGCAGATCAAGGAGCTGACCAGGAAGTCGGTCGAGGTAATCCCCAGCAGGACAATGCCCCAGGGAATTACGGCTCTCATGATGTTTAATTACGAGAGCACGCTGGAAGAGAATGTACAGTCGATGAGCGAGGCGATCAAATCAGTCAAGACTGTCGAGGTCACCACTGCAGCCAGGTCGACCCAGATTCATGGCTTGAAGGTAAAGCAGGGCCAGGCCATCGGCATTATCGATGATACGGAGCTGGTGGCGGCCGGCGACGACGTTAAAGATGTGCTCTTGCGGAGCCTTGATATAGGCGGGATCGGAGCGGTCGAGATGGTAACCCTCTTTTACGGCGCTGACTTAAAGGCCGGGCAGGCTGAGGAGGTGGTCAACGGATTAAAGGAGAAATATCCGGGCAAACAGATCGAGTTGGTCAGCGGAGGCCAGCCCCACTACTTTTACGTGGTATCTCTGGAATAAGCTAAGGGAGGGTTAAGGCATGATTAAACTTGTTACCGACAGCACCTGTGACATCCCGGCAGATATCATCAAAAAATACGGCATCGCCATCGTTCCCATCAATGTTCTCTTCGGCAACGAGACTTACCGGGACGGCATAGATATCAATGCAGAGCAGTTTTATAAGAAGCTGGTAGAATCCAGGGTACATCCCACTACTTCCGCGCAGTCTCCGGGGTATTTTTCCGAGATACTCACCAGGTTATCCAAAGAAACAGACGAGATTCTACTGATACTCTTTTCCAGCAAGATCAGTGCTACTTACGAGAGCGCCGTCCAGGCCAAGGCACTGGTGGGCGATATCTGCAAAATCGAGATCGTGGATTCACTGCAGACCTGCGGCGGATTAGGCCTGCCCGTCATCAAGGCCGCCGAGATGATTCAGAGTGGAGCCAAGCTGGTGGACATAGTTGCATCCGTAAAAGACATGTGCTCCCGGTCTCACTCTTACATGGTCTTCGATACGCTGGAGTACCTGCGTAAGGGCGGCAGGATCGGGCGCGCCCAGGCCCTGCTGGGCGGATTGCTCAAGATCACCCCTATCCTGACGCTGCGCGATGGCGTGGTCACGCCGGTACAGCGCACGAGGAGCAGGACCCAGGCCATCGATGCGCTGGTCAACCTGGTGAAAGGCGCCAACAAAATCGAAGCTCTTATGCTCGAGCACGCTACTACTCCGGATGAGCTGGAGATACTGGCCAGGAGGGTGGCAGAGTTCTACCCCAGGGAAAAGACAGTTTTCGGCACGGTCAATTCAGTCATCGGCGCCCACGTCGGCCCCCACGTGCTTTTAGTGAGTTTCATCGAGGGCAAATAGCGCCGGTGAATACAGTGTGTGAAAGCGGCGTCCATGATGCAGCCTTTTGTTGACAGCGCCGCTATTTTCAGAACTGTATTAAATCTGGAAGCCACAAACGGTTATGCCAACCGCGCAGTCATAGGCGGCCTCGACAAATACGTGGCCAGGTGGGTTTCACAGTGCTCGCCCGGCCATGATTTTTCTGTGTTCTGCCCGCAATTAAAAACTTTGCTGCTCAGCCCGCCCGCCTATGCTGAAAGGAGCGTCGATGCGCGTCGCATATGGGTGGCATCGGTGTTGCAAGAACTGGACCATGTGGAGAAGGGTTGTGATATTGCTGCACAGCAAGGAGAATCTGCTGCGCAGAAGACCGGGGTTGGGGTAATAAAGAAGCCCAAACCGGGCGCGGTGGCGGTCGCATCATTGGATTGGCCGGTGGCTGGGGTAAAAGGGGTGGGACAGACTATCGCTGTCCGTTTAGCCAGGCTGGGGGTCGACTGCATAAGAGACCTTCTCTATTTTTTTCCGCGGCGTTTCATGGATTTCAGCCAGCGCCGCACCGTATCAACACTGGAAACCGGAAAAGAGCAGACCATATTCGTCAATGTATGGGAAGCCCGCCAGGTTATGCTGGGCCGCATGAAAAGCACCGAGGCCGTCCTGGGAGACGAGACCGGCAACGTGCGCGCCGTATGGTTTAACCAGCCGTGGGTGGCAAAGCAGCTCAAAGTCAATGCTAAAGTTGCTCTCAGCGGCAGGGTGGGCGAGTTCAACTATATCAAGGTATTCGAAAATCCCGAGTGGGAGGTGGTGGACGACAGGGAGTTGCTTCATACGGGGCGGATGGTCCCCGTTTACCCTTTGACCGGCGGCCTTTACCCCAGGCAGGTCAGGACCATGGTCAGAAGTGCGCTGGATGTGTACCTGGGGAACCTGCCCGAATTCCTCCCGTCCCCGGTCAGGCAGCGCTGCGGGCTGATGGAGTTGCAGGATGCGGTTATGCAGGCGCACTATCCCATCGATTACGCATCACAGAATAAAGCCCGCCAGAGACTGGCTTTCGACGAGCTTTTCCTGTTGCAGCTCGGTGTGCTCAGCAAGAAGCGTAACTGGCAGGAGGAACAGCCGGGACGGCGATTCCGCATCGAACAAAAAAATATAAATGGATTTGTCGAGGCATTGCCTTTCAAGCTGACCTCCGCGCAGCTCAGGGTGATAGACGAGATATGCCGGGACCTGGGCCGCGACGTGCCCATGTCGCGTTTGCTGCAGGGCGACGTGGGCAGCGGCAAGACAGTCGTTGCCACCGTGGCGCTGCTGGAGGCGGCAGCCAATGGTTGCCAGGGCGCCCTTATGGCGCCGACCGAGATACTCGCCGAGCAGCATTTCACAACTCTTTACAGTCTGTTGTCGGCCGTATCAACCGGCAGCAGCAGGGAAACGAATATCATCACATTTAAGGGCATCATGCAGCGCGAGATAAGCGTTGCCCTGCTCACGGGCAGCCTTGCCGCCGGGGACAAATCCAGGATACACGAATTGCTGAGGCGGGGAGAGGTGGATATAGTTGTTGGGACACATGCGCTGGTGCAGAAGGGGGTTCAGTTTGCCGCTCTGGGTCTGGCTGTGGTAGATGAGCAGCACCGCTTCGGCGTGCTGCAGCGCTCAGCTTTAAAACAGAAAGGGTATAATCCTCACCTGCTGGTCATGACGGCCACACCCATACCCAGGACACTGGCGCTGACCCTTTTCGGCGACCTGGATATATCGACCATAGACGAGATGCCTGCGGGCAGGCAGGTGATCAAAACACGCTGGTTGAAGCCGCAGGACCGCCAGCGCGCATACAATTTTATCAGGAAGCAGGCTGGCGAGGGGCGCCAGTCCTTTATTATCTGCCCTTTGATCGAAGAGTCCGAGAGCCTGGAGGCAAAGGCCGCCGTGGCTGAACATAAGCGCCTGTCGAGCGAGATTTTTCCCGATTTAAGGCTGGGACTGCTGCATGGCAGGATGAAAAACGCCGACAAGGAAGCCGTAATGCACGACTTCAAAGACGGCGCGCTGGATGTACTGATCTCTACTTCGGTGGTAGAGGTCGGCATAGACGTGCCCAACGCAACCGTGATGCTGGTGGAGGCGGCTGACCGGTTCGGCCTTTCCCAGTTGCACCAGTTCCGTGGGAGGGTTGGCCGGGGTGAGAACCAGAGTTATTGTATACTGCTGTCGGAGAACCCCTCGGAATACGGTCAGGAGAGACTGAGGGCCATAGAGGAGTTGACCGATGGTTTTGCGCTCGCCGAGAAGGACCTTGAACTGAGGGGACCTGGCGAGTTTTTCGGAACGCGCCAGAGCGGCCTGCCCGACTTGAAGATGGCCAGGTTGTCGGATGTTCGCCTGCTGGAGCTGGCCCGCAGGGAAGCCGGGATACTGTTTGAAAAGGACCCCGGTTTAACAGCAGTTGAAAATGAGCTTTTACGCCTGGAATACTATAGAATCTGGCATAAAAGCATAGAAAACAATTAAAATAGTACTTTCCGGGTGAGAAACCGGTAGTTATCAGACAAATTTTGCTGATATTTCGGGGGAAAACATGATTTTTAAAAAACGGCTGGCTGAAATGCTGGAGCAGGCCTTTGCCATGGCTGGCGAAAAAGGCCTGGTGGGTAACTCCAGCCTGCCGGAGATAACAATCGAGAGGCCTGCCAGGCCGGAACACGGAGACTATGCCAGCAGCCTGCCACTCAAGCTGGCGCGGCTGACCGGGATGAAGCCCATGGACGTGGCCGCTGCCATAGTTGATCACATGTCACCGGACAGCGATTTAGAGAAGGTTGCTGCGGCGCCGCCGGGGTTTATCAACTTTACGCTGAGTAAAAAATGGCTGAACCGCCAGGTGGACGCCATCTGCCGGGCAGGCGAGGCTTACGGCAACATACAACTTGAGGACAAAAGCATCCAGATTGAGTTCGTCAGCGGAAATCCCACCGGGCCCCTTCACGTGGGACATGGGCGGGGGGCCGTGCTGGGCAGCACGCTGGCCAACGTCCTTAAAGCGGCCGGCTACAGGGTTTCAACGGAATATTACATAAATGATGCCGGCAGCCAGCTCGAGGCTTTCCACCGGTCATTGTATGCACGCTACCTGCAGGCCCTGGGAAAGGAGGTCGAGGTACCGGCCAACGGGTATCACGGCAGCTATCTCGTAGACCTGGCCAGGGAACTCGTTAAGCAATACGGAGATAAATACGCCGGCCTGCCTGAGGAGCGCGCCGTGGCGGAGATCGGTCAGATCGGGATAGAGAGGGAGATGCAGCAGATCAGGCAGGACCTTGAAACGCTGGGCGTAACCTTCAATGAGTGGTTCAGCGAGCAAAGCCTGTTCAAGAGCGGCCGGTATGACGACACGATGCGCATGCTGAGGGACGGTGGCTATATAGCAGAAAGGGAGAATGCCACCTGGTTCACCTCCTCCACCCTGGGAGAGGACAAGGATAATGTCCTGGTGCGCTCCGATGGTACACCCACCTATTTTGCCTCCGATATTGCATATCACTACGACAAGTTCGCCGTGAGGAAGTTCGACAATGTCATCGACATCTGGGGGGCTGATCACCAGGGCCATGTCCAGCGGATGAAGGTAGTGCTGGGAGCGCTGGGCATCGACTCCGAAAGGCTCGAGATCATCATCTGCCAGCTTGTCACACTGAGGCGCGGCAAAGAGGCGGTTAAAATCTCCAAAAGGAGCGGCGATATCATCACACTGCGCGAGCTGCTGGAGGAGGTCGGCCCCGATGCCTGCCGCTTCGTTTTCCTGTCGCGCTCGGCTGATAGCCAGATGGACTTCGACCTGGAGCTGGCCATAAAGCAGTCCGCCGACAACCCGGTCTATTATGTGCAGTACGCGCACGCGCGCATCAGCAGCATCCTGCGCAACGCAGCGGAGAAAGGGATCGACTTCGCCAACGGCGATACAAGCCTGCTGATTGAGGAGCCGGAGTTGACCCTGATACGCAGCATGGCCAAAATGCCTGAGATCATCGAGACCGTCGCGCTGTCACACCAGCCCCATCACCTGACCTTCTACGCCCAGGACCTGGCCACGGTCTTTCATTCCTTCTATAAACAGTGCCGCGTCATCTCGGAAGACGCGGACCTGACCGCCGCCCGGCTGAAGCTCGTACTGGCCGCAAGAATAGTCCTGGCCAGGACGCTACACCTGATGGGCATGACCGCGCCGGATAAGATGTAGGACGCGCCGGCCCCTCCTCACCCCGTCATTGCGAACGAAAGCAAAAGCTGTAGAACCCGTGCCTCCGGGCGTTCTGGTTGCCCCTGGGGGGCCCCTTTCTGCTTCTTTTCTATCATGTAACACTCTGAGCATGCCGTAGACGATGGTCAGAGCCGCCAACTCGTAATTACCTTCCCGTAGCGCTTTTTCAAGTAAAGACATGGCCGTTGACTACCATAATAGTACATTTGTGCGCATTAAAAAAGGGGGTTTTGTCAGGGTCGGGTGGGGCACTCGCATAGTGGCATTGTTATGACGGATAACCTAAACTATAGTATCGGAGATCTATGGAGGCAGAAGAATGGTTAAAATGTCAGTCGTTATAGCCGTTTCATTATTGGTTATTATTACAATTTTTGTAAGTTGTACACCTGGTATTAAGACTCCCCTACCGGTTGTTGTTGATAATCAATCAATAAAACCCCAATCCCCGACCGAGGTTGATAATAAGACTCTGACTAAACCGGCCGCTTTGCCACAGAATCCAGAATATCAGGAGAAAATCGTATTCTGGTCGTTGCGCGATGCCACGTGGCAGTGGGACTGGGCAAAAGGCTGGAATGTGTTATCTGGGAATAATTATGAAATCTATATCATGGATCCAGACGGTAATAACCAGGTGAACTTAACAAATAACTCAGATATGGATTTAATACCCAGTTTGTCACCTGATGGGAAAAAGATATTATTCGTCTCAGACAGAAAATGGGAACCTGATAATAAAGGAGATAACAACTGGGATATTTTCGTTATGGATGTAGATGGTGGAAATGTCAAGAATCTCACTGGCAGTCTTAAATGGGATAGCATGCCCAGTTGGTCACCGGATGGCACTATGATTGTATTTTGTTCTACACATTCAAATTACGGTCACATTTGGGTTATGAATGCAGAGGGAACCAAATTCTTGAAAATTACTACAACGCCAGAAGCGTATTCATGGCCAAAATGGTCACGTGATGGGAAAAAGCTGATATGTAATACTTTGGGCGATGGTGGATATAGTTTGTGGGAAATTGACATAGATTACGATATGGTCAAGCAGATTATTTTCAACTCCACTCCAGACAACTATTCCGGTGAATCGTGGTCATATACAGGTAACAGATTGGTTCTCAAACCAGCACGCACTAGTACGTCATTGTTCGATCCAAATTCAAATCCACTGATGAAAAGCATTAAAACTTTGACATCGCAATATGTCACCTGGGACGGAGGTGGAGCATACTCTCCTGATGACAGCAAAATAGCCTACCTAAGTTCTAAAAAAGATGTAAATACCGAAATTTACGATATTTATGTTATGAATTCTGATGGAAGTCATCAAATAAATTTAACTCAAGCGCAAAATATTGGTGGACATGGTCAGTTTAACGATTGGTCGGAATGGTCACCCGATGGCAAAAAGATAGCATTCGTATCGGATAGAGATGGTAAACCATTGGATTTCGGTATTCGCTTTAAAAACGCATGGCAAATATATACCATGGATGCAGATGGAAGCAACGTAACAAGGATTATTAATAACAACTATGCTGATGGATCACCAAACTGGGGGAAAGTGCCCTACGAATTGGCCGAGAAACTAAAGGCGCCAACAATGGCCGAGATAACTATTAAACCGGAAACGACAATTTCTGCTTTAGACTTAGAAAAAATAAACAAATATTTGGGCAAGGAAGTAGCTATCGAAGGGTCAGTTGTTGAATATGCCAGTGCCTGGGACGTAGAAACCCGACCCATGTTGCTATATTTTGATAATCCGAATCAACATTGTAACAACTACGACGCTTGGAAACAGGGACAGTGCGGAACTGATTTCAGGGTGGTCATCAATATCCAGGACTTCAAGAAATTCCCTGACGTGTTTACCTATATGGATAATAATGTGAGGGTTCTGGGGAAAATCGACCGTTACAAGGGGGCTCCGTGCATTATAGCGACCGATCCACGGCAGATAACGATTGTGAAATAGATGAAACCTGATTGAGGAGCCCCAGTTGGCGCTGATACGCAGCATGGCCAGGATGCTGGAGATAATCGAGACAGTTGCGCTGTCACACCAGCTGCATCACCTGCCTTTCTACGCCCAGGACCTGGACACGGTCTTACAGTCCTTTCCATGAGCAGTGCCGCGTCATCTCGGAAGATGCGGACCTTACGGCTGCCAGGCTGAAGCTGGTGATGGCCGCACAAATAGTCTTGGCCAGGGCGCTCCACCTCATGGGAGTGACTGCGCTCGACGGCATGTAGGAACGGCCAGGGCTGCCAGGTCGTAGTTACCCTCACGTTGTGCATTTTCAAGTAAATACATAGCCATTGACAGCCGCGTCAGCATATTTAGACTGTTAAAAAGGGGTTTGTCAGGGTCTTATAGGGTATTGACGGGTTTAGAACATTAATAGTATTGCGTAGTTATAAAAAGAGTTATATAATCCTGCGCAGATCGGTGTAGACAATTTACGAAGTTATTGCATTCATAATAAGTCGAGAAAGCTAATTATACAAAGAGCACAAAATGTTCGATATTAACAAATTCAAAGATCTAACTTCTGATGCCGATAGATACGACAGACATATCAACGCATTACGTAACAGAGGAAAGAACACAGAACACATCGAAAAAACGGTTATGGAAGCCGTAGGTAATTTGGAATCGGGTGCCAAGTCATTTGTAATATATGGTGAGCCGCAAAGTGGTAAAACTGAAATGATGGTCGCTTTAACCTCGAAACTGCAAGACCTTGGACACAAAAACATAGTAATTCTAATAAATGACACTATCCCGTTATTGGAACAAAATCTGAAGCGATTTCAAGATTCGGACATAGATCCGACACCGGTTGATATTATTTCTGTTACTGATCCGAAAATGGTTGACGACCGATGCATTATATTTTCGAGGAAAAACGCTAACGTTTTAAAGAAATTAAATGAATATCTGCGCAACAAACGCGGCAAGGTTGTCATTGACGACGAAGCTGACTTCGCCTCTCCTAATTCAAAAATAAATAAAAATGAGAGAAGCAGGATAAACGATGAAATAAACAAGCTACTCGATAACAATGGAATTTATGTAGGCGTTACTGCTACACCGGCGCGAATAGACTTAAATAATACTTTCGACAATATTTCAAAGAACTGGCTGTGCTTTGAACCACACGAATACTATGTGGGTAAAAATGAATTCTTTCCCATTGACCTGACGGTACCACTGCATTATTCATTAGTACCTTTGAAGGATACAGGGGACGATCCTAAATACCTTATAGATGCATTATTAAGATTTATAGTAAATGTCGGGTACGTCAATATTGATGAAAATATTAAGAATAAAATGACAACAGCTCTTCATGACGATGTTAAATGCTGTTTTCTAATCCACACAAGTGGAAAAACAGATGCTCATGACAAAGATAAAAAAGTGGTATCTGACGTTCTACGCATCTTAAATGACAATGGCGACCAGCAACGAGATAAATACATTAGACGACTTTGGGAGACTGCAAATAATAAATATGGCGAAAAAACTGCTGATAAGATAGTAGAATTTGTGATCAGCCATCTGGGGAAAAAATTTGTTGAGGTCATGAATTACCAGAAAAAAAGCAGCATGATCACGACTGAACCACCGTCTCTATTTACGATAATAATCGGTGGCAATATGATATCAAGAGGCATCACAATCAATAACCTATTAAGCATGTTTTTCACCAGGGATGCCAAGCATCGAATACAGCAAGATACTTATATACAAAGAGCAAGAATGTTTGGAAATCGGAAGGGATATCTGGATCTATTTGAATTATCTATACCAAAAACATTATATGCGGATTGGCACAGGTGTTTTGTATATCATTATCTGTCACTACAAGCTATAAAGACAAAAAGAGGTGCACCCATCTGGCTTGCTGACAATCGAATCACGCCGGCCGCGTCAGGTAGCATAGATAAAAGAGCGGTGGTTCTAAAAGAAGGCGAGATGTTATTCGCAGTCTTCAAGTATTCAAATAGAATTGAGGAAATAATCCACGACCGTATCATTGATGAGATAGGTAAATTAGAAAAAATCAATAAGGAATTCGGCGATGAGGTTCTGCCGGAATACATAATTGACTTCATTAGAATCAATACAAAACCGCATGCAGGATACATCGCAATACATGAGATACGGCCAATTCAAGAGGCAGATACGGATTATCATAACAATTTAATTAGGCAGAGAAATGTATTTGGAGGCAAAGATTTAAAGCAATATCCACGCGCACTTCATCATTTCATGATTTTACGTAATACGATGAACCAATCACGTGTAGTGTATTGGTACGCGGAGAATATTAAAATCTATGAAAATTTATGTCAAAAAGCGAATGGATAACTATAAAACTTATCATGGCATTGCACTGGTACGTCTGATTCAAGATGGAAAACCGGAATCAATAAAGCTATTTACAGGTAACAACGGCTATTTGATCAATAGCACGGTCTATCTCCATATCAAGCATTGTAAAAAGCGTCTAACTCCCTGGGGTTTCACTTTTGCACCGGAACATATCAAAGAACTTACTGAAGTTAAGAAGGGGGTTAATGATGTCTTTATTGGGTTGGTATGTGGTGAAGATGGTATATGCTGCCTGAGCTTCCAGGAGTTAGCAAAACTAATGTTTATCGGAGACAATGAGAAAAGCAAATGGGTTACCGTGGCCAGGTCACCCAGAGAGAAATACGCCGTAATAGGAAGTGATGGCCAACTAACTTATAAAATAGGCGATACTGATTTTCCAAAAAAACTATTTAGTAAAGCCAAATAAACTTCAGCATTTTACTACAAATGGGGAGGAAGAATAGGATGATAAACAGAACATGCTCGAAGTGCGGAAGGGAATTTATGGGTTATGCAGATGATTGTGGATGCCAAGGTAATATACCCGTAGTTGTAAATAGTAAACAATCAAAAACCGTAGAAACATCCTGGTTTAAGAAACACTTGAATCTAACATGGTTGTTCTGGCTCCTCGGTTTTTGTTTTTTTATTGCTTTCTTAAGAACATTTCTGGGATTCGACATTGTTGGAACAGCAAAAAATGCTTCAACCTACTTTCTGTGCTGGGCTATGTTACCTGTAAATGGATGGGTATTACATCAAAAAGGCAGGAGTTTAAATTGGCTTTGGTTGGCCTTATTTTTCCCGATTATTTCAATTATTCTAAGTAATAAAAAGACATCGAAAACCCAGGCGCAAATAACAAACTCATCCGAAATGACAAGACAAGAGAATAAACCATGAGCAACAAAATTAACAAAAGGCATGACATAGAGGAAATTATGAAATACAAGAGAATAATTACAATTACCGTATGTGCTTTCCTTGCCACAGTAATGTTGCTTTTAAGTTGCATAAATAACGGGCCCAATCAATGGGACCAGGCCGTTGACAATTACACAAAAGCAATAGCGCTAAACCCGCAAGATGCTGTTGCTTACTTCTACCGTGGTGTCTCCTATGCTGTCAAAGGTGAATACGACAAAGCTATAGCTGATTACAATAAGGCGATTGATATAGACCCGAAATATGCCCAGGCTTACTGCGGGCGCGGGCGTGCCTATAGTGACATTGGTAACTACGACAACGCTATTACTGATTTTACTACATCGATAGGACTGGACCCGAAGGATGCCATGGCTTACCAAGGTCGTGGGCTGGCCTATGGCAAAGAAGGACTATATGATAAAGCCATAGTTGATTTCACCAAGGCAATAGAGATAGACCCGGATCCTACCATCGCTTACCTCAATCGTGGGCTTTCCTATTATAAAAAAGGTGACTATGACAAAGCTATTTCTGATTACAACAAGGCAATAGCGCTAAACCCGAATAATGCTGATGCTTATAGTGGCCGTGGGAATGTATATTATCGACAAAATGACCGTGACAAAGCTCTAGTTGATTTAAACAAAGCAATAGAACTAAACCCGAATGATGCAGAAGTATTCAACAACCGTGGACTTTGCTATAAATTAAGAGGCTGCAACGAAGCCATAGCTGATTTCACTAAAGCAATAGAACTGAACCCGAAGTATGCAGCAGCATACTACAATCGTGCGAATAGTTATTTTTTTATGAATGAATACAACCATTCCATAGCCGATTGCACTAAAGCCATAGAATTAAGACCGAATTTTGCCAACGCTTACTACAACCGTGGGCTTTCATATAATAAAATAGGCGATAAGAGCAAAGCCGAAGCAGATTTTAAAAAGGCGGCGGAATTGGGACAATGATGAACCCACAGGAAAAATACTTGTGATGGCGCAATTCCCTGTGATTATAGCGCGTATATGACATATTAATTATCAATAGGTTTTAACTATTATTGGATAAAATGCAGCACACTTATATATGTCCGCGTTGTGGCCTGCCAGTCATGCCGGGGGGTAAAATTTGTGATAAGTGCGGTGTCCAATTAACTTGGCCAATAGAGGACGCTGAATATCAGCCTGCACCTCCGAGGCAAAAGACCTTGTTTATAGTATCCAAGCGCGCACTAATTATCATATTAATTGCAGTCGTCGTGATATTGGCTATCATTATTAATTCAGCGGTCACAAGTTCAAAAATCGCTTTATCCGATGCACCGTATATTCTAAACATGGCTGAAAATCTACCGCCAAGATTCCTCAAAACAGACGCTGCCCAGATATTTGCTCCTGAGAAAATTGCAGATCTTGGAACAGGAGCAAGCGGAATCCAATTATTTATATCTAATGAACCTTATCAAGTAATTTATAGTGTTGTAATAAAGGCCAGTGGATTTTTAGAACAAGCCTATTATGATGGACTGCTTAAAGACGACAAACAATTCAAGGATTATATGCTGAAATACCTACGTAAAAGTGCTACTGAATACAGTATTCAGATGACTGATCCTTCATTTAGTGTTAGTCATCCATCGATTGGAGATATATGCGCATATGCTACAGGTACAACTAACATCGATGGTGAAGACTACACATATAGCACCCTGATATTTAAAAAATATCAAGTTTATATCCTCACCGTCTCGCTTTCCTTTAAAGACGAAGCCAGTGTATCAATTATTCCGATAGGAAATGAAATCATAAAACGAATGGATACTTTGAAATAGAATGTGAAGCGCCAATAATGTCGCTCACCGACTTATTATGCACGTTTTAGAAAGGGGAGGAAACCGGACATGGACGAGGTGAAATTTAAGAGTGTTCTATGGCTCACTACCAAAGTTGAAAGGCAATGTTTCAATTGTGAGGCGAAGCAATCAGTTGTTTGGGAAGTTGGGATTGCATTGGATGAAAATAATTATCACTATATATTACCGATGAAAAATCAGCCCTATCATTTCAAGCCGCCCTGTGCATTGATTCAGTACATTGAAAAAATCAATAAAAGTATGCCGGACATATTTAATAAAAATAAATATGCTGTTATCGATGTTTTTGATGTGGTAGACAGCAAGCCCATAAAAATTACTACCGATAGATGGAATGATATTAATATGTGGTGGAAATGCCACAAATGCAATTCTGAATGGGCATTAACATGGGCTACTTGTACTATCGTTACGCCGGACGGGAAAATACTTTTCACGTCTAAAGATAGGGAGAAAAAAGTTGCTTCAGAGA
The DNA here is from genome assembly GCA_964554375.1 of uncultured Dehalococcoidales bacterium. GTDB lineage: Bacteria > Chloroflexota > Dehalococcoidia > GIF9 > UBA5629 > CAIMUM01. The sequence goes on along the minus strand of CAZKOL010000004.1, from coordinate 21,319 downwards.
TACTCGTATTAATTAACGGAGACTGTAATAAGAAGCATACAATACTAATGCTTTATGAAATCCCACATTATTTATACGATGACGCTTTAACTATGGATCAAAAGATACAACACGGCGAAACCAGCCGTGGTTATCATGTTTTAAATTCAAAAGAAGCTGTGATCCAGAACACAAATGGAGCAGAATTCTTACAGAAGAAAATGTGCGATAAGGCAATTGACTGCTTTAGTAAAGTAATTGAGATAGAGCCGAGATTTATTGGTGGCTGGGTAAACAAAGGCACAGTCCTAATGTGTATTGGAGAGTACAACCAAGCTTCGAGCTGTTATGATAAAGCTATCGCGTTGGATTCGAAATCCACAGGAGCATGGTATGCAAAAGGTGAGCTATTAAGGCATCTTGAGAAGAATGATGAAGCTATTGAATGCTATAACCATGTCATAAATATTGATCCAGAATTTGGCAAAGCGTGGTTTAGCAAAGGCACGGCACTTATGAATATAAATAACTTCAGAGAAGCTGTGACATGCTTTGATAAATCCATTACGTTCAATAATCGAAATGCCATTGTCTGGTATAACATGGGTATTGCCCAGGACGCCCTTAATAAATATTCTGACGCGCTCAAGTGCTTTGATGAGGCGGTTAGGTTGAATCCTCGCGATATAGATGCGTGGTACAACAAAGGCAGAGAACTGAGCAAATTACATAATTATAAAGATGCAGTAAAATGTTTTGATAAGGTGATACAAATTGATTCCACTACAGGAGAGGCATGGCATCACAAAGGTTTGGCATTAAAAGCAATGGGTAAACACAAAGACGCAGCTGCATGTTTTAACAAGAGTGAACTGAACCTCTGAGACTGAATACGTGAGTTTGAAAAATTAGCGGGTAAATAGAAAAAGAATATAAACATACAGTTATCCCCCCCCCGCAAAGTCGTCACACTTGTCACCCCCAGCTATGAAATAAGGTTTGACGAGTTGGGTGACAAGATAAGAAGCCGGTCATTGCGAGCGAAGCGAAGCAATCCTGTGTCTGGAGTGGCGGCAACAACAGATTGCTTCGTCGCTACGCTCCTCGCAATGACATTATTTTTGTGTTAAACTCTTGACCTGTTATGAAGAAACGCGTATTCTCCGGCGCGCGCCCCACCGGCAGGCAGCACATAGGCAATTACATCGGCGCTATTCAGAACTATGTACGACTGCAGGAAGAGTATGATTGCATTTACTGCATAGTGGACCTGCACGCGCTCACCACGCTTGAGAGCACCTCCGAGTTACAGCAGAACATCTTCGAGATGACGCTCGACTGGCTGGCCGCTGGCATCGATCCCAAAAGGTCCATTGTATTCGTGCAGTCGCACGTTCCCGAGGTTACCGAGCTGTTCACCCTGCTGGGCATGCTCACCCCTCTGGGCTGGCTGCTGCGCGTCCCGACCTTCAAGGAGAAGGCCAGGATGCAGCCGCAGAACGTAAATTTCGGCCTGGTCGGCTACCCCGTGCTGATGGCCGCCGACATTATGCTTTATAAATCGGACGCCGTCCCGGTAGGCGAGGACCAGTTACCTCACCTGGAGATGACGAGGGAGATAGTACGCCGCTTCAATTTCATCTTCGGCGAGACATTCCCCGAGCCGCAGGCCAGGCTGACCAATTATCCCATGGTGCGCGGCCTTGACGGCGGGCAGAAGATGGGAAAGTCCTACAACAACCACATCGAGCTGGCCGCCACACCGGATGAGACGCTGGAGCGGGTAAAGACAGCCATGACCGATCCTGCCAGGCAGCGCCGCAACGACCCGGGCCACCCCGAGGTCTGCAACGTGTTCAGCCTGCAAAAATTTTTCAACGAGTCGCGTGTTCAAGAGATCGAGGCGCAGTGCAGGGTGGCGGGGATAGGCTGCGTCGACTGTAAAAAGCTGCTGGCCGCCGGCATCAACATCAGCCTCAAGGATTTCCGTGAGCGGAGATCAACACTGGAGAAGGACCCCGGGCATATTTACGATATCCTTGCCGACGGGGCGCAGCGAGCGCAGGCCATAGCGCGTCAGACCATCGGCGAAGTAAAGCTCAAGATGGGCCTTAAAAGAAATGCCTGAGAAGCCGGATATCTTTTTGCCGGTGTCTGTTCAGGGTCAATCTGCTTACATGGTTGCCAGGCAGGCTGCCGCTGAAGCGGGGCAGATACTACGGCAGCGCTACGGCCGTCATAATGAGACAAGGGTCAAGGGCAGGCGCGACCTGGTCACCGAAGCCGACCTGCTGTCCGAAAAAACCATACTGAACATCATCACAGCCGCGTTCCCGGGACACGGGATAATGTCCGAGGAGGCGGGGACCAGGCGGGAGGACAGCGAATACACCTGGATAATCGATCCCCTGGACGGCACCAACAATTTCCATTTCGGCATGCCTTTATTTTGTGTGAATATCGCCCTTGCCCGGAAAGGTGAGGTATTGCTGGGCGTTACCTTCGACCCCATGCGCAACGAGGTATTCAGGGCTGTCAAGGGCAAAGGCGCTTACCTGAATAACAGGAGAACCTCCGTGGCGGACGTTGCGGACCTGCGGGACGCCGCGGTTGGCTTGGACCTGGGTTACCAGGCGGGGATAAGCAGTGAACTTCTGGATCTGGCAATCAGGCTATGGCCGAAGATCCATTGTATGAGGCTGATCGGCTCCTCCAGCCTGGGCATGGCCTATGTAGCATGCGGGCGGCTGAGCCTGTATTTTCACAAGAGCCTCTACCCGTGGGATTCGGCCAGCGGGCTGCTCCTTATCAGGGAAGCAGGTGGCGAGGTGACGGATTTTACAGGCCGCCGGGCCGGTATTGACGACAGGGAGATCATCGCCGCCAATCCACGTATCGGGCGCGCCTTCCGCGGCTGGCTTAAGCAGAAATAGCTACTTCTTCTTGCCGTGCCGCTTCAGGAACTTCTTGATCCTTTTGAGCGCCTCTTCGATATCGGGCAAAGACGTGGCGTAGCAGCAGCGCACGTAGCCCTGCCCGCATTTCCCGAATACCGAGCCGGGCACTACGGCTACTTTCTCCTCCGTCAGCAGCCCCTCTGCAAACTCCTCGGATGTCATACCGGTGGACTTGATGTTGGGGAAGGCGTAAAAGGCGCCCTTGGGCTCGAAACAGGAGAGGCCGAGGTCCCTGAACCCTTTGACGATGACGCGCCGGCGCCTGTCATATTCTGCCAGCATATCCTCGACTTCCTGGTTGTTGCTGTCCTTCAGAGCTTCCACGGCGGCCAGTTGACCCATGATAGGCGCGCACATCATGGTGTACTGGTGCACCTTGAGCATGGCCTCCGTGATAACAGGGTTGGCCAATGAGAACCCGACGCGCCATCCCGTCATGGCGAATGCCTTGGAGAACCCGCCTACCAATATGGTCCTGTCCTTCATGCCCGGCAGACTGGCCATGCAGGTGTGCTCCGCGTCGTAGGTCAGGCGGGCATATATCTCGTCGGAGACAACCAGCAGGTCGTGTTCAACGGCTATTCTGGCTATCTCCAGCAGCAGTTTCCTGGGCATCACAGCCCCGGTCGGGTTGGAGGGGAAGCTCAGCAGTATGGTCTTGGTCCTGGGCGTCAGCTTCTTTCTGATATCCGCAGGCATCAGCTCGAAGTTGTTTTTCTCATAGGTCGGCACCAGTACCGGCACGCCCCCTGCCAGTGATACGCAAACCGGGTAGGCTACATAATGTGGATCGGGCATGATGACCTCATCCCCCGGGTCGATAGTGGCCCTGAAGGCCAGGTCGAGGGCCTCACTGCTGCCGGTCGTTATCAGGATCTCCGATTTAGGATCGTAGTTGAGTTTATAGAACTTCCTGTGGTATTTCGAGACGCCCTCCCTTAATTCGGGTATGCCGCGGTTGGAGGTGTACATGGTGAAACCCTTCTCGATGGCCATGATGCCGGCTTCGCGCATGGGCCAGGGCGTTACGAAATCAGGTTCGCCCACGCCCAGCGAGATAGCGCCGTCGATAGATGACAGCAGGTCGAAATACTTCCTGATGCCCGAGGGCGAGATGTCGCGGGCCTTCTGCGATATATATTCACGTTTATTTTTAGTTCGTTTTATATGATGCGTCACTTGGAGCCTCCTGTGATGCAGATGACAGGCGGGGGTCAGGCTACGACGCCCAGCCGGCGTGGTTCGCCGTCATCCTCGAAGATGACGCCGTCCTCCTTGTATTTCTTGAGTATGAAGTGCGTTATCGTGCCCTGGACGGTATCCATGGGCGCCAGCTTTTCGGAGACGAAGACGGCGATCTCCTGCATGGTCTTGCCTTCTATGAGGATGGCCAGGTCGTAGGTACCGGATGCCAGGAAGACCGACTTGGCCTGTGGGAAGCGATATATACGCTCGGCGATAGCCCCGAATCCGGTATCGCGCTGCGGCACCACCTTCACCTCCACCAGCGCCCAGACCTGCTCCTCACCCAGCTTGGACCAGTTGATGACCGTCTTGTACTTGATTATAGTGCCGTCCTTCTCGGCCTTCTTGATTATTTTTTGCACATCATGGACGGGGACGCCGGTCATTTCCGCGATCTGGTCGGCTGATAGCCTGGCATCTGTTTCCAGGGCCTCGAAGACCTTTTTTTCGTTCTCCATAACGCCTCCTCGATCAACCTGAATTTTCGGGTAATCCGTATTATAACAAAACAGGCAGGTAAAGTAACTTCATGGGAATTGATGGTGGTCACGTCATTGCGAGGAGCGCAGCGACGAAGCAATCTTTACGCGATGGCGGGTTTCTGTTTATGCCAGGATGTGGCTTGCTCGTAGGCATAGGCTGCGCGCAGCAGGGTCTCCTCGGCGAAATGCTTTCCTATGAACTGCATACCCACCGGCAGGCCGTCCACAAATCCTGCCGGTATGGAAATGGCCGGGACGCCGGCGATATTTATGGGCAGTGTGCAAACGTCACTGAGGTACATCTGCACCGGGTCATCCGCCTTTTCACCGATCTTGAAGGCCACGGTGGGGGAGGTGGGTGTTATCAGCACATCATACGTCTCGAACGCCCGGTCGAAATCGCGCTTGATCAGCGTGCGCACCTTCTGCGCTTTGAGGTAATATGCATCGTAGTAGCCTGCCGAGAGGGCGTAGGTGCCCAGCATAATGCGCCGCTTGACCTCCGCGCCGAAGCCGAACTGCTTGGTCTTCTCCATCGATTCCCACATGCTGGTGGTCTCGCGGTAGGAGTAGCCGTATTTAACGCCGTCGTAGCGCGCCAGGTTGGCCGAGGCCTCCGAGGGGGCGAGGATATAGTAGGCGGCCAGGCCATACCTGGTATTGGGCAGGGAGACGTTCCAGTCAACCCTGGCGCCCAGATCCTCCAGCTTTTTAACCGCTGCTTCGATGGCGCTGCGCACCTCGGGCTGCATTCCCTCCACCAGGTACTCGCGCGGAATGCCGATGCGCAGGCCTTTTAAGTCAGGCTTAAGCGCTTTGGTATAGTCAGGTACATCCAGCGGTACCGTGGTAGAATCCCGCTTATCATGACCTGAGATTACGTTCATCACCAGCGCCGCGTCCGTTACATCCTTGGTCAACGGCCCGATCTGGTCCAGCGAGCTGGCAAAGGCTACCAGGCCGTAGCGGCTGACGCGTCCGTAGGTGGGTTTGAGCCCCACCACGCCACAGAATCCCGCCGGCTGGCGTATGCTTCCGCCCGTGTCGGAGCCCAGCGCGTAAATGCAGGCATCGGCGGCGACCGCAGCGGCCGATCCGCCGCTGCTCCCGCCCGGGACACAGTCCAGCTTCCAGGGATTGCGCGTGGTGAAAAAGGCCGAGTTCTCCGTGGATGATCCCATGGCGAACTCGTCCATATTGGCCTTGCCCACCATCACAGCGTTGACGGAATTGAGCTTCTCGATAACGTGCGCGTTGTAGGGCGGGACGAAATTCTCCAGCATTTTCGAGGAGCATGTAGTGGTGATGCCCCTGGTGCACATGTTGTCCTTGATGATGGCAGGCACGCCGGTGAGGGGGCTGCACCTGCCATTTGCAATAGCCTTGTCCGCGGCTTTGGCGCGTTCCAGCGCATGCTCGGATGTAATGCGCATGCAGGCACGTATCTTGCCGTCGATGGATTCGAGGTATTTCAGTACGGCTCGCGTCAGCTCGACTGAAGAGATATTTTTATCTTTTAGTAATCCGTGAGCTTCGTGGATTGTCAGGCGGTGAAGGTCACTCATGTATTACTCCAGGACGGCGTTGACCTTGAAGGAGTTGTCTTCCTGGTCGGGCGCATTGGCCATGACCTCATCGACCGGCAGGGAGGGTTTAGGTTCGTCCGGGCGGTAAATGTTCTCCAGCGCTACCGATTGAGATGTGGGCGGAAGGCCCTCGGTATCCACCTGGCTCAGGATATCGAAGTTCTCCAGGATACTGGATAGCTGGTTGCGGAACTTCTCCACCTCGGCATTCGAAATACCCAGCCTGGCCAGGAGCGCAATGTGCCTTACTTCTTCGTCAGTCAGTTTCATTTACGTGTACCTATAAGGTTTTAGTTGATTTGGCAGTTGAGAATTATACCATAGTAGTAAGCAGCGGTATTAATATTCAATAGTAGCCGCACTATTTACTGTGCTGATTTGAATGATGATGATAAAAGGTACCACTGAACATATATACCCATGAGTACGGCATTTGATAGGAGTGAATTTTATTACGGGTGAACATACAGAACGACGTTGCTGTATGGCAATTCTATAGCTATGGTGGGCCCAAGCAACTTTCCTCCATCTTTCAGCGTAGCCAAGTAAATTATGCCAACCTGTAGTTGGCGATTGACATCATATACGCAAGCATCTACAATGCGTTTCTGGAATGGAAATCGCTTCACATATCCACGTAATCGCTACAGTTCTAGGTTTCGTCTGTGCCATGTTCTGTGCTGCCCTTATGCTGAACCTGAAGACGGACGAGCAGATACGGAGACGTGCGAGGATTGCACGCAGGATCTCACCTGTCACATGGCTGGCCTTTATCACCCTCATTATCAGCGGAGTTATTCTGACCTTGAACAAGGAGGACATCAATATTTTTATAATGGCAGCAAAGCACCTGCTGGTAACTATACTGCTTGTTGATGCCATTCTTATACATTTCCGCTATTTCCCCCGCTTTTTCAAGCAGATTGGGACACCCGAGTTCGGAAAAACATACACTACTATGCGCCGCATAGGCACTCTATCCGTCTCTTGCTGGATTATCATTCTGGCGCTTTCATTCCTGCTTGACCATATGTCTTAGGACTTTATTCAATTGTTTAACGAAGTACCAAACCGCAATTTATAAGTTCTCTCTATCTCAAAACCTACAAGCTGTTGGCAGTAACCTGCGTGTATGTATCTTTGAAGTTTTTGACAATGATGTATACAATTTACATCTTATGTGGAAGTCCGCATTAATAAGAACAGGAACCCTTCAAAGATTATATGATGCCTGATAATGGTTCGGGCGAGAAGACCAAACCCGGCGATAAATTTGCCCGACCCCATCGTGTTAAGGTGTATCGCCTGCGCCGTGTTCTTGGTGTCCCTGGTCTTTACAGCGCAGGCTACGGCAATGTCGGCTCATCTATCTACTACGCACTCGGTGTAATTGCACTGGCAGCCATGGGTGCTACACCCATAGTACTGGGCATAGCCGGAATGTTTTTTGTTTTTACCGCCCTCACCTATGCGGAAGGGACAGCTTTATTGCCGGAGGCTGGAGGTTCTGCAAGCTTTGCCCGGCAGGGGGGTAATGACCTTACCGGATTCATTAGCGGCTGGGCTCTTATGCTTAGCTATATAGTTACCATCGCCATTTCCGCATACACTATACCGCCATACCTCGGCTACTTCTGGGAACCTCTAAAAAGTGACCCTGCTGTGGGAACCATTGTTGCCATGGGTATCATCGTTTTTCTTATGATCATTAATGTCGTCGGTGTTCAAGAGACATCGTTCCTCAACATCGCTGCTGCTATGCTTGACCTATGTGTGCAGTTATTAATCATCGTCCTTGGACTGATATTCGTTTTCAATTTTGATAAGCTTACATTTAATATCACTAACTACTGGCCATCCACTGAGAACCTCTTCTTGGGCATAGCATTGGCAGCCATAGCTTACACAGGAGTTGAAACTATGTCCCAGATGGCGGAGGAGACCAAGCAGCCTGAAAAGCGAGTACCAAGCGCACTTATTCTTATGGTGATCACCGTGCTACTGCTGTTCAGCGGTGTGGCAACAGTAGGTTTCTCTACAATGACTCCTAATGAACTCGCTACTGAATGGGCAACAGACCCGGTTGCAGGCATAGCGTACCATATATCAGAGGCGGTCACACCTGGGGACCTGGCTGCACGGCTTTCATCGGAGAAGGAAGGCGTAATCGTATTAACGTGGGTGTTTACTGGTATACGGAACCTGCTCCCCGGTCTCGTATCGGTACTCGCTGCCACCATATTACTGATAGCTACAAATGCTGGTCTCATAGGTATTTCAAGGTTAGCATTTTCCCTCGGTCGCTATCAGCTTGTCCCTCCCATACTGAGCAGGGTGCACAAGCGTTTCAAAACGCCCTATTTTGCCATAATCCTGTTTTCTGCAGTTGCCGTGCTCATTCTTATACCAAGTCTGTTTGCAAAGGAAGGTTTTCTCAGGCTGGGTGCGCTCTATGCGTTCGGCTCGCTCTTGTCATTTGTATTTGCGCATGCTGCTATTATCAGTATGCGCATCAGGTATCCGGATTGGCGCCGTCCGTTTAAACTCTGGGGAAATATAACAATTAAGAATAGAGAGATACCAATTACAGCCGTACTAGGGATGCTGGGAACATTGGTAATATGGCTGGTTCTGATATGGACACAACCATACAGCCGCTGGTTAGGATTTCTGTGGCTTGCTGTGGGAATTGTTGTCTATGTTTATTTCAGATGGCGGAATAAACTACCCATCGGCGGCACAGCGAAGAAGTCAATTTATACACAGGTGACGGATAATAAAGTCATAAAATGATGTTAAACTGTCAGTGACCTGCCACTGATAGTTGTCCCACCTGTTGAGTTAGAGCCCTTGCCACTGGAGCTGCAGCATGGGAGAGAAGAAGAGTATAAAGAAGTTAGCTGGAGAGATCCTCTCGCAATTATTGAATGTTCCGGTATTATCCGGTGCATTAGCGACTTATTTGTTCTTGCGCATTCCTGACTCGGAACCCGGCCGCCTGCCCGGCTATGCCTGGACAATGCTGTTCCTGTGTGTGATACCGTTATGCAGCCTTTTCTTTTATATTCCGGTCAAGAACGAAGAGACACAGGTAACCGTTCACAGGCAGCGAGTAGCCAGTTTTGTTATTATGCTAATCAGCTACCCGATCGGTTGGTTAGTTCTGGCTTTGATCGGCGCGCCGCTCATTTTCACAGCAGTGGCGGCCATCTATACATTTGTGACACTGGGTCTAATAATCATCAATTTGCTGCTCCGTTATAAAGCCAGCGGCCATGCTGCCGGCGTATCGGGACCGGTAGCTGTAATGATCTACATATATGGCATCATTGCAACACCGCTGCTGCTTTTATTAATTCTTATAACCTGGGCTCGACTGGCCGCCGAGGGACACAACCTCTGGCAAACTGTAGTCGGCGCAACTATGTCTGTAGTGATCTCGATAGGAGTATTATGGGCGTTTGGCTTTTCGCCGTTTCTTGGGGTGGTTTGGTAGGGAATCGTTTTACGCCTATTTAATCGCCAATTCCACTGTGCGGTCGGCTCTGTTCTTTTTATTAAAGCTTGGCTGCGTTAACATTTTATTAATATTTCAGGAGTAAGCTAAGTATAGTGGAGTATATCTTCAGGCATGTGTCTTTGAACACAGGATGGCGATTATGCAGCAGAAGTATTTCTGTCCCAACTGCGGGGCGAGGATTGTTTGCGGGGAGAGGTTTTGCATGGGCTGCGGCATTAATTTCATCTGGGTGATGGAGCCTCTCCAACCTCAGCCGGCGCAGCCATGGTACGGCGATCAATATCCCGGTCAGCAACAAGGATTTGATCAGGAGTGGCCGATGTACGATCAGCAATCCGGTTTAGGCCAGAAGCCTGAACTGAATAATAGCCTTTCACAAAGGAAGAATTCACAGGCCGGCAGCAAAGTTGCCCCGATTAGCACTGAGATCTCCAGGTTGCTGTCAAACTTCGAAAAACATATAAAGTACAACAAGCTTTCGTGAAAGAGGCTAGTCCTTACGCCACCTGTATCCGCTCAGCGCCCACAGGATAACGTTCGTGCCGTAAAATACCCAGACCAGGCAGAACATAATCTGGGAAATATTGCCCAGGCCCAGGTTATAGACCTCGCCTATGATCTCGGTTATATATCAGCAGGTTGCCGCGATGGCGACCATCCAGGCGTTGGGCGCCGGATAGAGCTTGCGGCGCACGGTTTCCCAGGCCAGCCAGGTCGTAGTGCAGAAGAATGCAGTGTAGACCGGCCCGAGCACAGCATGCCCGACTCGAACTATGTCAGTCCAAAGCACAAGCATAACCACCACTGCCGATGCATAAATGAGAATCGGCAGCCAGGCTTCGGTGAGTTTGAACTTCTTAAAGTAACCGAAGCCGCGGCCTACGCGGATAATGAGGAATATATGGGCTATGATGGAGAGCACTCCGCCGACCATGAAGACCCAGGACCCCACCGTCAATCCCGGCACCGCTACCACCACGCTCATCAGTATGTCAGTGGGCAGCATACAGCAGAAAGCCAGCAGGAGCAGCGTCCAGTCACGTTTCTCCAGGGCATACTTTCCTGTGATCAGGACGATGATCAGCGCCAGCAGTGTTATGCCCGGCATGGCGAAGGCCGGATACAGGCTGCCGGTCTTATAGACATAGTTGATCCAGTCGACACCGAAGACCGATCCCGCCAGCAGTAATGTCGCGCCTAAAAGAGCAAAAACCCAGACTTTCCGTGTTCCTTCTAAAACCAATCCCTGAGCCTGTTCTTTTTTTATGCTGCCCTCCGCACGATCTAATCCGTATATAGCCTGTCTTTTCACAGATACTAACTGAATAGCTCTTTTATCACAGACTGTTTATCTATTTCAAGGTAGGATGCGAGGTCATTCATGATATTGCTTAAAGTACCGACCTTAACTGGATTATGTGCGGGTATGGTTAAGTGATGCTCTATGCCTTTGAACTTAGTGGTCAATTTGATATGACTGCCTGTGCGGTGAGTCTCCCTGTACCCGTACCTGGTTAAAAGCGAAGCAAGCTTCTCACCGCCGATGTCACGCGGCAGCTTCATACCTTAATGACCTCGTCCTTGACCATGTGCAACCTGATCAGCGAGGGCCTGTATTCTTCCGGGAAATGGCAGATGACTGCATCCAACGCCATGGCTTTCAACTGCTCAAAGTCATCTGCTTCGGTAAATATTGAATGGCCTAACGCTCTTGCCTGGTATCCCCCTTCAGGAGCTTCTTCCACTAAAAAGATTATTTCCCTAGCCATTTGAATTCTCCTTCTTCAGGTTCAGAACACTCATAAGGACCTGGTCGGTTATTTATAAGTGTAGCATAGTTTTATAATCCGTTTAATCCTGCCCGGTCGCCAGTGTTACTAAATTCCGCTGTTACTGCAGTGCGGATTTTCATTTTGTCCAATTGCGTGCTTTTCAGTTATCGGTGATAATAGATGCGGCTACGGTTTTTGAAAATGAAGAATTAACATGAAGACATCGAGCAAGTTTCTTCTGGGTTTCGGCATTGTGATCGTTGTGGTGGTCGCAGTTGCGGTAACCCTGGCTCTGATAGGCGGTAATCAGCCTGTTAAACTGCTTCCAGAGGACTCGCCTGAAGGTACCGTCCAGCGGTTCCTTATGGCTGTTAATGAACAGGATTACGTGAAAGCATACACTTTTCTTTCTCCCCAGTCGGAATACTTGAAAACAAGTCCATACGATGACTGGGTGAGGTCAATGCAGTCAATGCGCGGCAATTCATCCTGGAAAGCCAGCATCGTGAAGTCAACTGTCAGGGAAAATGATGCCACCGTTGAAGTGGCCGTGGACGTTTTCAGGGCTGATGGTCCCCTGACAAATCCCGTGAATACAAACCGCATCATGTTCCTGCTGCAAAAAGAAAACGGTAAGTGGATGATTAATTCGCCGTTGGACCTCTACTGGCTTTACTGATGCTGAGGGGGAAGGAGAGAAAACAGTGAGCACCGTCAGGCGGGTCTTTCTCTATGTACTGGCATTAATCACACTGGGAATACTGTCTGCCGGGTTGATAAACCTGCTGTCGCTTTCTTTCGACGCTATCCTCGCCAGTTTTACTCTCGCACAGGTCGGCGATCTAAGACAACAGTTGAGCCTCGGCATTGCCATGGTGGTCATAGGCGGACCACTCTGGTTCCTGTTCTGGAGCATGATTCAACGTCATGCAGAGAGGGACGCTGATGAGAGCGGGTCCGCCCTGCGGGCCTTCTATCTTAATCTTGTTCTTATTGTTTCTGCATTTGTAACTGTTTTCACTTTATATGAGCTGCTGGCCTGGCTGCTGACGGGCCTCAGGGCAGATCAATTCAGTCCGGGCAGCACGGCAACCTTCATCGTATCGGCCTCGGTCTGGTATTACCACCGGTTCATATCGGAAAAAGAGGGCTACCACACACCGGTGGCCAAAACATTGCGGCGCTGGTATGTGTACATACTCTCAGCTACAGGGCTGATCTGGCTATCTATCGGGATTGTGCAAATTGTGAACCAGGCTTTTGTCTCCCTGCCCATCTGGCAGGGAGAAATAGTAAGGGCCGGTTTCTGGAACAGTGGAACACGCAACAGCCTGGCCGGAATTCTGACCGGTGGCCTGACCTGGACCTTTTTTTGGTTCTACACGGCCCGGGATGACATCAGTTCTTCGCTCAGGCAGGTTTATTTCTACCTGTTTATGATACTGGGCAGTGCGATCGCAGGTCTGACAGCTCTGACAGTCACCCTGTACAGGATACTGTATTGGTTTCTGGGAGGGGACCGGGATGTAGCGAATTACTTCCAGTACCTGGGATGGGCAATTCCCACCATATTGGTGGCCTTTTTCATCTGGTCCTACCACCTGCGCATTGCTGAGGAAGAATCGACAAAAGAACGATATCTGGTCTCTGTGCGCCGGGTACATTATTACTTGATGTCAGTCCTTGGCCTTGGCACGCTTATCGCCGGATTGATCATCATGCTGGGAATCCCGCTGGATTCAATAATCAACTCTTTAATGCAACAGACCGTGGTGGAGGAGCAGGGCTGGTGGAACAACCATCTCAGTCTTAGCCTGGCCATGCTGGCAGTGTCAATTCCCATATGGCTATATTACTGGAGCCGGATAATCGACATGGTGGAGAAGGATGGGGCAGACGAACGGCCCGCCCGTTCACGGCGCATCTATATATACGGTATTATAGGCGCCTCAGTGGTCATGCTGGCTGCCGACCTCGTAAATATAATCTATCAACTGCTGAACGGCGTGCTTACAGGCGACCCCGGCGTAGATATATTACGTAACATGAAATGGAGCCTGCAGACTGTCTTCATTGCTATCCCGGTTTTAATATATCACCTGGGCATAGCCGGAAAAGACCAGAAGTTGGGATCAGAAAATCTCGCTGCACGGAAAAATGTCACGGTGCTTGTGGGCGACAGTAAATCACCGGTTATTGCGCTGATCGAAAACAAGCTCGGATATAAAGTACGTGTTTCCAAATATATGGGGGAAATGCCGGGCGATGTTCCTGCCTTAGCTGAGGAGGATGTGGATAGACTGGTATCGCAGATACAAGCAGCCGCGGCGGGGAATATAATGCTTATATTGCTTGAACGCAATATAATGGTCTTGCCTTATAAGTAACTCCAGGACCAGGGCGACTGGTGTTCCGGGATCCGTTTTTTGGACTTAGAATCATTTGAGCGTATTCAAACCACGATGCTATAATTCCCCGTGTATTCTGCAGGATTAAGCCATGTTTGAGAAACTGGAATCAATTGAAAAGCGCTATGAAGAGCTGGGTGAAATGATCACCCAGCCGGAAGTCTATAACGATTTCCAGCGCGTACAGGCGCTCTCGCAGGAGCGATCCGTCATCGAGGATGCTGTCAACAAATACAGGCAGTACAAAGCGGTGGGAAAGGCCATTGCCGATACGCAGGCCATGATTGAGGGCGGACTGGACCCGGATATGTTGTCCATGGCCAGGGAGGAACTCAACGAATTGAAGGCCTCGGAGCAGGCGTTGGGCGAAGTTTTGCGTCTAAGCCTGGCGCCAAAGGACACCAACCAGGACAAGGACGCTATCGTGGAGATAAGGGCTGGTACGGGAGGTGACGAGGCGGCCCTGTTCGCGGCAGATCTGTACCGCATGTATTCGCGCTACGCCCAGGCCAAAGGCTGGCAGATAGACATAATCGACAGCAACCAGAACGAGATGGGCGGCTTCAAGGAGGTCATCTTCGAGGTCAAGGGCAAGGGCGCCTACGGCCATCTCAAGTATGAACGCGGCGTGCACCGCGTCCAGCGCGTGCCGGTCACCGAGGCTTCGGGCAGGATACATACCTCGGCGGCTACAGTAGCCGTGCTGCCTGAAGCGGAAGAGATAGACGTACATGTCAACCAGGAAGACCTGCGGATAGATATCTTCCGCAGCGGCGGCGCCGGCGGGCAGAACGTCAACAAGCTGAGCACGGCGGTGCGCATCACCCATATACCGACCGGCATAGTAGCAATCTGCCAGGACGAGCGGTCACAGCTCCGCAACAAGCTCAAGGCCATGGCAGTGCTGAGGGCGCGGCTTTACGACATCGAACAGCGCAAGCAGCAGGACGAGGTCACTGAGGAGCGCCGGTCGCAGATAGGCAGCGGGGACAGGTCCGAGAAGATCCGCACCTACAACTTCCCGCAGGACCGCATGACCGACCACCGCATCAACCTCAGCCTGCACGGGCTGCCCCGCATTTTGGACGGCGACCTGGATAAGCTCATCGATGCGCTGGCCACAGAGGAACAATCGCAGTTACTGCAGGATAGCAGCTTGTGACCGCCCGGGAATGGCTGCGTAAATACACTTCGATTTTTCAGCAGGCGGGCATAGATCAGGCGGATGACGAGGCTGTAGTCCTGCTCTGCCATGTGCTGAAACTTGGCAAAGCCCAAATTTTCGCACAGCCTGAGAGGACGCTGACCGGCGACGAGCTAACCCTGCTGGACGGGCTGGTGGCACGCAGGCTGCGTCACGAGCCATCAGCTTATATCACCGGCAACCGGGAGTTCTACGGTCTCGACCTGTTCGTGGATTCCAGGGTGCTTATACCCAGGCCTGAGACCGAGGTACTGGTTGAGGCAGCCATCGAATTCGGGCGCTCATGGATTGCATGCAATCAGAGGCGGATGCTTGTGGCCGACATCGGCACGGGATGCGGCGCCATCGCCATAGCGCTGGCAGTGCGTATACCTGAGGCACAGGTATACGCTGTAGATATCTCCCCCGGCGCTGTCGAAGTTGCTGCAATTAATATGCACCGTCATGGCCTCGACGATCGAATAAAACTGATCCCCGGGAATTTACTGGAGCAAATTAATCGGAATATGGATTTGATCGTGGCCAACCTGCCCTATATACCGAATGAGGAACTGGCGGGCCTGCAGCCCGAGGTGCGGCTGTACGAGCCGGTGCAGGCGCTGGACGGAGGCGACAGCGGCGCCGCCGTCATCGAGGCTATGCTCCGCCAGGTTCCGGGTAAAATCGCGCCGGGCGGCGCTCTCTTCCTGGAGATAGGAGAGGGGCAGGGCGAACTGTTGATTCCCATAGTCCGGGATGCTCTGCCCGGCTCAGATATCGAACTGGTCAAAGACCTGGCCGGCATCGATAGGTGTTTGAAACTCGTACTTACGAAATGAAGGGTCAGGCCTCGACGTTGAATTCCCCGCGCAGGGCAATATTTTTAGACAATGCAAGCCCCTCACAATGGGGTTTTGACATCCATATAAGGTTATTGTAAACTTACCGATTGGTTAAATTCTTTAGCCAAATATCGTATTTAGGGGTGATTTGCTACTATGAACATGATCGTCTGCTGTAAACAGGTACTCGATCCCGAAGCAGCTCCAGCCACCTTCAAACTGGACGCTGCCAACAACAGGATGGTCCAGCCGCCTGAGGTCAAGCCGGTCGTCAACCCGTATGACGAACAGGCTGTAGAGGCCGCCCTGCGTATCAAGGACAAGGACAAGGCCGCCCACAAGGTGACTATTATTAGTCTTGGCAACAACCTTGTACGAGACGTGGTAAAGAAACCGCTCTCCATGGGCGCCGACGAGCTGATACTGCTTGAAGATGCGGCATTCGAAGGCGGAGACAGCTTTTCGGTTGCCTCAGCCCTGGCAGCCGCGGTTAAGAAAATCGGACCTTTCGACCTTATCTTTTGCGGCAGGCAGGAATCTGAATGGGACGATGGACAGGTCGGCTCCGGGCTTGCCGAACTGCTGGGTATTCCCAGCGTTACGGTAGCCAAGAAAGTCGAGGTCATCGACGGTGGTAAAATCAAAGTGGAGCGCGTTGTTGCAGACGGCTTCCAGGTGCTGGAAGTCCAGGGACCCGCGCTTATCACCGTGAGCAATGAGCTTGGTGAAGCGCGCTACGCCACACTGAAAGGCATCATGGCCGCAAGTAAAAAGCAGCCAATAGTATGGAAGCCCGCCGATATCGGGGTGGACAAGGCCGGCGCCGCAGCCAGGAAAGCCAAGGTTGTCAAGCTCTTCCAGCCTGTGAAAGAGGGCAAGTGCGACATCGTCAGCGCCGATTCACCGGCGGAGGCCGGCTCCCTGCTCGCACAGAAACTGCGCGAGAACAAGGTCATTTAACGATACTGACAGGATAATTATTAGGAGGATACAATGGCTGATAATAAAGGAATACTGGTTGTCGGTGAAGTCGCGGAAGGCAAACTTCTTCCGATTACCGCTGAGATTCTGGGCGCCGGCAGGCGTCTCGCTGATGAATTGAAGGAGCAGCTTTCCTGCATCCTGATCGGCGAAAAGATCGGCGATGTCGGCAAGGCCGCAGTGGCCGCAGGCGCAGACAAAGTATAT
The DNA here is from genome assembly GCA_964554375.1 of uncultured Dehalococcoidales bacterium. GTDB lineage: Bacteria > Chloroflexota > Dehalococcoidia > GIF9 > UBA5629 > CAIMUM01. The sequence goes on along the minus strand of CAZKOL010000004.1, from coordinate 4,157 downwards.
GTGGCCGATGATGTTCAACTCAAGGAATACGAAAACAGCGCTTACATGCAGGTCATGGAAAAGGCAGTGGCCGAGATCGCGCCCCGTATAATCATCATGGGGCAGACGTCAAACGGCCGCGACCTGGCCCCCAGGCTGGCATTCAAGCTGGGCGTGAGCGCCGTTATGGACTGCCTGGAGCTGGCTATAGATCCCGCCACCAAGCTCATGCAGTGCACACGCCCGGTATACGGCGGCAACGCCAAGGCCATCTTCACTTCCGAGGCTATTCCCCAAATTGCTACCGTAAGGGTTAAGGCCAGTTCACCTCTGGCGCCGGATGCAGGTAGAGCGGGTGAGGTAGTAACGTTCGCAGTAGCGCTGGACGCCGCCAAGATCAAGGCCAAGGTGCTTGAGACAATCAAAGAGGAAGTCGCGGGCATTAAGATCGAGGACGCCGCAGCCGTAGTGGCAGGCGGACGTGGACTGGGTGGCCCGGAGCCGTTCACCAAGGAGCTTGCGGAACTGGCCAAGATACTCAAGGGCGCCATTGGCGCATCGAGGCCCCCCTGCGACAACAAGTGGGTGCCGGACTCCATCCAGGTCGGCCTCACGGGCAAGATCATTGCTCCCGAGCTTTACATCGCCATCGGCATCTCGGGTTCGAGCCAGCATATGTCGGGCTGTTCCGGTTCCAAGTGCATTGTTGCCATCAACAAGGACCCCGAGGCCAACATCTTCAAAGAGGCGCGCTTCGGCGTAGTCGGCGATTGGAAGGTTGTGCTGCCTGCCTTTACAGCCAAGGTCAAAGAGCTGGTCCAGTAAGAAATTAAATTTAACGGATACGAAAGCCCCCCGCCGGAATTCCGGCGGGGGGCTTTTTCTTTTACTTTAAGAATGTAGGGGTGTTGCTTTAGCTGCACCCGCATCCGGACGGGTTTGAAAAACCGTCCCACATTTACTAAGCCTGCGCTGCTGTCTTGTGCTGGGCGATGATCTTCTGGGCAACGGGGCCGGGTACATGCTCGTAATGGCTGAACCCGACCGTGAAAGTGCCCCTGCCCTGCGTCATGGAGCGCAGGTCGATAGCATACCTCAGTATCTCAGATTGGGGGGCCTGCGCCTGGATAACGTTAAGGCCATGGTTGGGGTTCATGCCGCTGACCTTGGCACGCTTGGTATTTAAATCTCCGATGATGTCGCCTGTGAAGGAATCGGGCACCGTAACGGTGATATTCATAATCGGCTCGAGCAGGACGGGGGACCCGTCCAGCATGCCCTTCTTGAAAGCCTGGGCGGATGCTATTTTAAAGGCCATTTCCGAGGAGTCCACCGGGTGGAAGCTGCCGTCGTAAAGTGTGACCTTCATATCCACCGCGGGGAATCCGGCCAGCACGCCTTCGACGCGTGCTTCTTTAACGCCTTTTTCGACGGCCGGTATGAAGTTCCTTGGCACCGAGCCACCCACCACCTTTGCCTCGAATTCGAAACCACCACTCGGTGGCAACGGTTCCATCCTTATAAGAACATGCCCGAACTGGCCGTGCCCGCCGGTCTGCTTCTTGTGCTTATATTCAGATTCCACGGGAACAGTAATAGTCTCCTTGTAGGGCACCCTGGGTACCTCGAGCAGCACTTCCACGGCGAATTTGCGCTGCAACCTGCTGGCGGCGATCTCCAGGTGGGTGTCGCCCATGCCGCCCAGCGTGAGCTCACCGGTATCGGCTTCTCGCTGTGACCTCAGGCTGGGGTCTTCCTCGCAGATCCTGGCCAGGCCCGAGCTCATCTTATCCAGGTCCGCCTTGGATTTGGGATGGACGGCTTTGCTCAGGATAGGCGGCGGGAAGTTGATCGGGCTCAGCTTGAGAGGATGTTCCTTGACACCCAGTGTGTCGCCCGACGCAGTATTGGCCAGCTTGACCACCAGGCCGATATCGCCCGTGCCGACCTGGTGGACTGTCTCCTGGCTCTTGCCGCGCGGGATCGAGACCTGGCCGATGCGCTCGACTGCCCCTTTATTTACATTCCAGACCTGAGAGTTGCTGGAAAGCACGCCGGAGTAGACCCGGAAGAAACTGACCTTGCCCACGTGAGCGTCGGTAGTCGTCTTGAATACAAGTGCGCTCAGCGGTGACTCGGCGGCCGGCTTGACCTCCTCCTCTTTCCCGGCAGCGCCGGTTGCCTTGAACGGGCCGGCCGCGGCCGGTGACGGCAGGTATTCGACGATGGCATCCAGCAGCCCGGTTGCCCCGTTGTTGGTCAGACCTGAACCAGCCAGGACGGGGATCACATCGCCTTTCAGGGTGGAAGACTTCAAACAGGTATATATCTCTTCGGTGGTTATCTCCCCGCCGTCCAGGTACCTGGTCATTATGGCGTCATCTATTTCCACCACAGCCTCGATAAGCCTTTCCCTGGCGCTATCGATGTCGGCCGACATGGAAGCGGGAATTTCGATCTCCTTGGCCGGAGCGCCGGCATAGGCTTTTTTTGCGATGATATCAACTATACCTTTGAATTCCTTCTGCGATCCGATGGGTATCTGGATGGGCAGGCACCTGGCGCTCAGTTTATTCTGGATCTGCTCCAGCGTGCCTGCGAAATTGGCGTTCTCACGGTCCATCTTGTTGATAAAAATGAGACGCGGTATACCGGCCTCTAAAGCGTAATTCCATACCTGTTCGGTGCCTACTTCTACACCGGAGGCCGCACAGACCACAATGACGGCGGACTCGCACACACGCAGGGCCGACTTTACCTCACCCACAAAATCGGGGTAACCCGGCGCATCTATGATGTTGATCTTGTTGTTTTTCCAGGCGGCCGGCAGGATAGTGAGGTTAAGGCTGATCCTGTGTTTTATCTCATCGGGGTCATAATCTGAGGCGGTGGTTCCGTCGGCAACGTTGCCCATACGGCTGATCGCGCCTGAGTCAAAGAGCATGGCCTCGGCCAGGGAGGTCTTCCCCGAGCCGGAGTGGGAAAGGAGGGCGATGTTGCGGATTTTATCAGGGCCAGGTTGCTGCATTTAAATACCTCGATTCTCGTTAAATTTTCGGGGACGCCAGAGGGCATTTTAGCAGTGTATGAGTGTAAACGTCAAGGTTGTTGACGCACAGTTGATTTGGTATTGTTTGACATACCCCAAACGGCATGCTAATATAACTGCTGTTTTCCGAAACGCACCTTAACAACTGGATAGTGGAAGGAAGGTTCTAAACTAATTAAGAGAGTTTGATCCTGGCTCAGGATAAACGTTTGCGGCGTGCCTGATGCATGCAAGTCGAACGCCCTGATTTTTCGCAAGATTGATCAGGGAGTGGCGAACGGCTGAGTAACGCGTAAGTAACCTACCCTTAAGTGGGGGATAACTTGCCGAAAGGCAGGCTAATACCGCATGTGCTGGTAAGCGTTAGCTTATCAGCAAAGCTTTTGCGCTTGAGGAGGGGCTTGCGTCTGATTAGATAGTTGGTAGGGTAATGGCCTACCAAGTCGATGATCAGTAGCTGGTCTGAGAGGACAACCAGCCAGACGGGGACTGAGATACGGCCCTGACTCCTACGGGAGGCAGCAGCAAGGAATTTTGCGCAATGGGCGAAAGCCTGACGCAGCGACGCCGCGTGGGGGAAGAAGGCCTTCGGGTTGTAAACCTCTTTTCTCGAGGAAGAATAATGACGGTACTCGAGGAATAAGTCTTGGCTAACTACGTGCCAGCAGCCGCGGTAATACGTAGAAGGCGAACGTTATTCGGATTTACTGGGCGTAAAGCGGGTGCAGACGGCCCCTTAAGTCGGGTGTGAAATCTCTTGACTCAATCAGGAGGGGTCATTCGATACTGAGGAGCTTGAGGGCGGCAGAAGAAGGCGGAATTCCCGGTGTAGCGGTGATATGCGTAGATATCGGGAGGAACACCAGTGGCGAAGGCGGCCTTCTAGGCTGTTCCTGACGTTGAGACCCAAAAGCGTGGGGAGCGAAACGGATTAGATACCCGTGTAGTCCACGCCCTAAACGTTGGACACTAGGTATGGGGGGTATCGACCCTCTTCGTGCCGAAGCTAACGCTTTAAGTGTCCCGCCTGGGGACTACGGCCACAAGGCTAAAACTCAAAGGAATTGACGGGGACCCGCACAAGCAGCGGAGCGTGTGGTTTAATTCGATGCAACGCGAAGAACCTTAC